>CAZSAF010000071.1:0-12236 GCA_964604605.1 uncultured Lachnospiraceae bacterium | reverse complement strand
GGAGGATATGGTGAGCAGATAAATGAAAAAGGCGTCGCGGAAGCAGCGCCTTTTTACTTTTTGAATTGTTATGGGACTTCTTTTTCTTCCGGAAGGGTTTCCTCCGAAAGAATTTCCCCGGTTTCCGGGTTCAGAACCGCCAGGGTTTTCCGGTTCCAGCTGGGGTGGAACATGGCCTTTAGGTGCTTGCCGTCGTACGTGAGGGCTTTTTCATACTCCCGGCTGTCATAGGGATATTCCCGGAGCCGGGCGCCGGTGGCGGCATCCAGGGCCACCAAGCGAGTGTGCTTTTCCAGCACATAATCCACGCAGCAGAAGCCGGCGTCATCCTCCTCCCAGTATTCCTCCCAGGCGTAGCGACAGGGGCCGGCGGCAACCTCCCCCACCAGCCGGGACTCTCTTCTATTTTCAGACATGTGTGATCCCTCCTCTGTTTGCGGTGCCGTTTACCAGTCGGTCTCGTTGGAGACAAACAGATAGCGGCTTCCATCCCAGCGCAGTACCGTGTGGAAGGTATAGGGCGTGGAGATGGAGTCCAGATAAAACAAATCCCCCTCCCGGCGGCCGCCGGTGCAGGTGTAGATGGTCCGGTTGGTATCCCCGTGCTCGGTGTAGTAACAATCGTACTCCGGCAGGTAGGTTCAGCGGAACTGGGTGAATTCCTCCAGCGTGTATCCGGTTTTTTCCTGCAGCAGGGCGTTGATCTGCTCCGTGGTCAGCCGGAACACATCGGTGCCAAAGAGCCCCACCGCCTCATCCAGGGCCTGCAGTTCGTCCTGGGACATTTTCTTCATGACCATACCGGCGCCGTTATAGAACACCATATCCAAGTCCGCATCCTGGGGGTGCGTATAGTTGGACAGCAGAAAGCCGTAGTTGTCCGCCTGGCCCAGATATTGGGAAAAGAATTCCAGCTCCTCCTGGGTCAGCTCCCGGTCTCCGGATGGTCCGCGGATTCCGGCGCTTCCCCGGCGGAGCAGCCGGTGCGCGTTTTCTAAGGGCAGTATAGCAGAGGAGGGGAGAGAAGTCCAGGGGGATCTCCGGATTCCGACAAAGTTCTCTGCAGATGTCTCTATTCTTCCACAATATGGGTAAACGTTTTCTTTTCAATCTGTCCGAAATACTCCAGGAGCAGCTGCAGAAAACAGGCGGCATAGGAGGGCAGATAGCGGTCCTTCAAGTGCAGTACCACCAGCTGTTGGGACAGGAAGCCTTCACTACAGAGCAGGGGGAACAGGTTGATCTTTTCCGTCTGCCCCTGTTTTTCCTGGGCAAGGCTCATCTGGGTGGAAAAGCAGGCCGCCAGCCCGGCCTGGCAGGCGGACATGCAGATCTCCATGTGGGTGCTGGTGAGGAAGGTTCGCGGTTGATACCCGCTCTCCTCAAAGCAGCGTTGGATCTGCTGGCCAATGCGGTTGCGGAATATGCAGTAGGGCAGGCGGGACAGCCGGTCCAGCGTCAGCCCGGAGGGCATATCCCGCTTCAGCTCAGCGATTTCCCGGGATGTATAATGCTTCCGGAGCAGCGTCTCCGGCACGCAAACGTAAACCTGATCCATCAAAAGGCGGTGGGCCTTCAGCAGGGGACGGGAGGGGCCGGCCAGCACCAGGGAAAAATCCAGCGCGCCTTCCTCCACCAGGGACTCTGCCTGGGAGGAGGAGGTTTCCCGCAGCTCCAGCTCCACCCGGGGGAACCGCTGGTGAAAGTCCGGAAGAATAAAGGGGATACTGTTGTTCATGCGGAAATGGCTGGCGCCAAAGTGCAGTACGCCGTATTCTTCCTTTTGGATATCGGCAATCTGATCCAGCAGGCTCTTATTTTCCACCAGGAAAATTGGCTTTATTGGTTTTGGAGAGGCGGCCTTTCATATTTCCAGCGGCCTGCTGGAGGAAGGGATCTCCGGTATCCGGGCCACGGATACCATGATGAATGACGCGGTGGCGGGCCGTCTGATGCAGGAACGGGCGCAGGCGGCGCAGGTGGAGCTGGTGCCCTCGTCGGTGGAGCTGGCCCGGTGGGCGGATGTGATTTTTGCCGCGGTCCCTTCTTCCTTCACGCTGGATGTCTGCGCGGAGATCCGGGATGTGCTGCGGCCCGGCCAGCTGTATGTGGATGTCAGCGCTTCCACACCCCAGACCAAGGAGCGGATCTGGGAGGCGGTTCGGGAGAGCGGCGTTTTGTTTGTGGATGCGGCCATGCTGGGATCCCTACCCCAGAAGCGCCACAAAGTCCCCATTACCGCCAGCGGCAACGGCGCCGCAGCGTTCTGGGAGCGGATGGAGCCTTACGGCATGTGCATTACCCTGACCGGGGAAAAGCCCGGGGCTGCCTCTGCCATTAAGCTGGTGCGGAGTATTTTTATGAAGGGCATTGCGGGCCTTTTGATTGAGGTGCTGGAGGGCGCAGAGGCCTATGGCGTCAGCCAGGAGGTCATCCAGTCTGTGGCAGAATCCATGGACAGCACGCCGTTTACCGCCACCATGGAACGGCTGGTAAAGGGAACCGCCATCCACTGCGTCCGGCGGGCAGCGGAATTGAAGGGAACCGTGGAGATGCTGGAGGATGCGGGGCTGCCGTCTGCCATGACCCGGGCGGCCAAGGAAGTCCATGAATCCCTGGCGCCGTATGATTTTGCCCGGCGCAATGTGACGGATCCGCTGAAGGCCTGGCAGGATGTGATCCAGCCGATGCTGGACAATCGGAAATCATGAGGCTTGTGTTAAAGGGCGGGCGCCTGGGAGGCCCGGAAGCGGGGCGTGCTGTTTGAGACGGCGGATGCCCGGGCCCATTTTGGCTTTTCCACGGCGGTTCCGGCCATGGAACAGGGATTCTGGCCGGATTTTCATAGCCACGGACGGAACCTGGAACAGCATGTTGCTGAAGCCGCCCACCTTCAGCCTGGCCATGCAGCTGGCTCGGTATGAAAATCTGGGAATCCCCTTTGAGGAGGTGCTGCGCCGCTGTACGGTTCAGCCGGTGCGGCACCTGGGGCTGGCCGATGGCCAGGGAACCATGGTGGAAGGCGGCGTGGCGGTTCTGGCGGTGTTCCGGCGGCATGAGACGGAGGCGGTTTTTGGGGACCGCCCCAACGGGAACCCGGAACAGGCAATCCGCCGGGGCCATGTGGTGTATGAGCCGGTGATGACCGTCAAGGACGGCATGGTCGTCTATCGGAACATTTTGTTATAAACAAATTTTGCCGGAATTGGAAAAGGAGAATGCAATATGCCTGTGGGAAAACGGATTTATCTGCAGCGGGAGCTGCCGGATTACGATGTGATGATGCAGTTTGAAAATATCCCCGCCTCCAATGTGGCGGACGTGATGGAACGTAGCTGTGCCATGCACCCGCGGATCCGCCTGGTCAGCAGCCCCAAGGACCAGATGATGGTGGGGCCCGCCTATACGGTGAAGGTCCGCGCTGGCGACAACCTGGCGCTCCATGCGGCCCTGAACCTTTGCCACGAGGGGGATGTGCTGGTGGTCTCCAACGAGGAGGATGACAGCCGGGCCCTGATGGGCGAGGTGATGATGGCCTATCTGCGGTATACCAAGAAGGTTGCCGGCATTGTGCTGGACGGCCCCATCCGGGATATCGATGAGATTGGCAAGTGGGATTTCCCGGTGTACTGCACCGGCTTTACCCCCGGCGGCCCGTACAAGGAGGGGCCCGGAGAGATCAATGTGCCCATCGCCTGCGGCGGCGCCAGCGTGTTCCCGGGGGACATTATTCTGGCAGACCCGGACGGCGTGATTGTCATTCCCCGGAAGGACGCGGCCAAGATCCTGGAGGACGCCAAGGCCTTCCAGGCGGCGGATGAGAAGAAGCTGGCGGCGGCCAAGGACGGCACCGCCAACCGCAGCTGGGTGGAGAAAACCCTGGAAGCCAAAGGGTTTGAGGTAATTGACGGGATTTACCGGCCCTGATGGAACCTTGGAATTGTGCCGCCGCAAGAAAAACGTTGAAAATCCGCCGGTTTTGTAGTAAAGTTATAACAGTTAAATTCTGTTGGAAAAGGGGTTGACAAGGTTGGCGGCAGCGGGCACACTGGCAAGCCAGCTATAACTGTACCCTTTTAGCGGCAATCCTTGAAAACAGTAGCGAAGCAAAAGGCGTATTTCGTCCGATTTGTCACGGGAGGGATGCGCCTTTTTTCGTGCGAGCAAAAGGAAAACGAAGAAATGGAGGAGCAAAATGAAATTGAGAAAATGGATCAGCGTGCTATTGTGTATGCTGCTGTGTGTTGGGATGCTGCTGACAATGGCATTGGCGGAGGAAGAGGAGAGTACAGGCGCCACCGTAGATACTTGGGATGGATCGGTAGATATTTCGTGGTATACCGGAGAAGAAACCGAATATGACATTACTTCTGCCGCCGCCTTGGCGGGCGTAGCAAAACTGGCGAGCGAAAAAAAAATACGTTTCCAAATAGCGATACCACATTCCCTGGAATAACACTCAATCTGACCGTGGATGTAGATCTCGCCGGACTGGCATGGACACCGATACTGAATTTTGGAGGAACCTTTAACGGCAACGGACATACCGTTTCCAATATGTATGTGGCGCTGGACACAGGTAACAGTGGATTTTTCGATGCTTTGAGAAGTGCCACCGTAAAAAATCTTGTTCTGGAACAGGCTCAGGTTATCGTGCCGGAGGCGAACCATGCCTCCAGTCAGGGCATCTTGGCAGGCTTTGTACAAAGCGGCACGGTGGAAAACTGCGGCGTCCATAACGGTTCTATTACCGCGAATCTGCAAAATGCAAGTGGCCTTCCATCGGCGGATTGATTGGTTCCGCTAAGGAAAGGTCTAGCCTGATCAACTGCTGGTCGACTGCAGATGTGAAGACTACAAATCCGGATGAAAATGCTATGGTAGGCGGCCTGGTGGGACAGTGGGAAAATGCTGCCACAGGCGCGGATTATTGACTGCTACTTTGGCGGTACAGTCAGCGTGGCCGAGGCCGCAACCGCCGCTTCCGGCATTTTGGGCGCCGCCGTCTCGTTTAATGGAGTGGATGCATCTCCTATGGACAGATAACCACATCGGCAGGTTCTGAGGATAATGCGGTACATATCGCAATGTTGGATGAAGACGGACAGGCGGAGAACTGCGTGTGGCCTGCCAATGGAAAAGCCGGTGTTGTCCGTCTTATTATCGAATGGGTTGGCAATACAGGCTATGCAACTGCAGATCCGGATTTTGACGAGACACAATGCGGTCAGGCCATTGCGGATTTCTCTGCCCCCAGCGTTATTGAGACGCTGAATGCCAATGCCTAGACATCCGGCCACTGGGCATTGGGCCTGAGTGGTTATCCGGTTTTCTCCAGCCAGACCGATTTGATCCGGGGGGACTATTCTGCCCTGGATGCGGCAAAGGAGAAGGTGCTGGCCGACTTGTCTCTGTATACCGATGAGACTGCTGGCGCGCTCCGGGCAATCTTGGACGGGATAAACGAGAATCTGAGCATGGATGAGCAGGAAAAAATTGACGCTATGGCCCAGGCCATTGAGGATGCCATTGCCAACCTGGAAAAGAAGCCTGCAACGGCTCTGTCCGAGCCGGAACAGCCTTCCAATTCCTCCGGGACGGAGGAAAGTCCGGCCGATCCGACACAGGGTCAGCCGGGCACTGGGACGACAGACACCCCTAAGACCGGTGACAGCAGCAATCTGGTTCGTTGGATTGTGATCCTGCTGGCAGCCGGAGCAGCCCTTACCGGTACCATCCTTTACAGCAACAAGAAGAAATCCAGAAGATAATTCCGGCTCATACGCCCTGTGACAGAAACCGTCACAGGGCGTATTGTCATGAATGCCGCCGTGTGTTAAACTGGTATCCAGTAAGATGAAGGAGATTATCCCATGGAAAATGTCATTGCGGAGCGGGTGAAAAACGTAAAACTGACCAAAGCCCAGGAGCGGATTGCGGATTATTTTATCCGCAACCCGGAGAAGGTGGGTATGAGCTCCTCCATGGAGGTGGCTAAGGCCATTGGCGTCAGCGACGCGTCCATTACCCGGTTTGCCCGGGCCATTGGCTATGAAGGATTTACCGACCTGAAAAATGACCTCTACAACCACATGGTGGAACAGGCCACCGGCGGCATCAACAGCCTTTCCCTCTCGGAACGGTACAACGCCAACCAGGAACGGTTTGGCAGCCAGGTATCCCGGGAGGCATACATGGACCTGCTCCGCTATGATCTGGAGCGGACCATGCAGCAGAACAGTGACCAGCAGCTGGAGCAGGCGATCACCATGCTGCTGCAGGCACGGCACCGGTACATTGCCGGGTTCCGCAACTGCCGGGGGCTTGCCGGCCGCTTTGCCTGGCTTCTCCAGTACCTGCTGCCGCATATTGTCCTCATGGAGGAGGAGGGCTCCCGGGCCATCGGCAACCTGATGGATATCGGGGAGAAGGACTGCCTGGTGCTGTTTTCCGTCAGCCGTTATTATAAGGAAGACCGGAAGCTGGCCCAGCTGGCCCAGCAGAAGGGGGCCCGGGTGTGCCTGATCACCAACAATGCGGTTTCCCCGCTGACCGCTCTGGGAGACGTGGTGCTGCTGGCGGAGACTCAGCACATGAGCTTTTTCAACTCCGCCGTCTCCATGGACTTTCTGCTGGAATACATGGTGGCGGCCATTGCCCAGAGCCGGTCCGATGTGTACCGGAAAAATATGGAGGAGCGGGACGCGCTGACGGAGGATCTCCGGATCTGATCTCCGAAGCAGTTGTAGCAAAACGTACCGGAGGGAGAGGGGGAGGAGGGTTGCCTGGTGTTATTCCCTGCAGCGCCAGCCCATGGTTTCCTCCGCCTCCCCGTTTTCTTCCTCTGTACCCTCTGCAATGACGAAAAAGCCTTCCCGTTTATAGAAGTCCACTGCGTGCCGGTTTTTTGTGTACACCTGCAGCGTCAGAACGGCGTGCCTCTTCTTGGCATAATCCAGCAGCTGTTTGCCGATGCCAGCGCAGCGGGATTCCGGTTTGACAAAAATTCCGCCTGCAACAGCTGCTCACGCACCATCTCCCGGTGCGATTCCCAATACTCCGGGGGGATAGGGATGTGCGTCTTTGTTCCCGCCCAGCCATATCTCCATGACCTGCATGGTATCGGACTCTTGCAATTTCTGAATCATCTTTTTCCCCTCCTCTGCCCCAGCCGGTAGCGCATTCCCACGATCGCCGTAAGCGTGACCATGGAGATTCCGGAAATGAAAAACCAGGTATGGACGCCCACCTGTTCCGCAACGGGGCTGCTGAATAGGAGCCCCAGCGGCATTGTGTCCGATTTCGTACATGCTGTCAACCGCTTTTTTCTTTTGTTAGACCGACTGCGACTGTCAAAAAAATGTCGCAGATATTTCAGAAACGCCTTGACAGAAATTAATGCAACATTTATGATAAAGGTGTAGGAAACATTACATGCTGAAAAACAGTCTCGGCCCTGTTTCCCAAAGGTCTGTTTCAGAAAACGAGGAGGACGGATATGGTTGTTTACCTGAGTGAGTACATTGCGCCGGAGGCGGTGGCGCTTTTGAAGGAGCACGCCACGGTGGTGGACAATTTTGACGCCATTGAGGAGATTGACGCCATTATCCTGCGGAATATTCCGGTGACGGCAGAGATGATGAACCGGGCCAAAAAGCTGAAGGTAATATCCAAGCATGGAATCGGCGTCAACACCATTGACGTGAAAGCAGCGAAGGAGAGGGGGATCCAGGTGATCCACACCCCCTCTACCAATGCGGACTCGGTGGCGGAGATGACGGTGGCGCTGTTCCTGATGCTGGAGCGGAAGCTGTATGCGGCCAATGTTAACTGCCGGAAGGACTGCTATACCCATATTGCGCCGGAGGATCTGATTGGGACGGAAATCGGCGGCAAGACCCTGGGGCAGATCGGCATGGGGAACATTGGGCAGCGCATCGCCCGGATCCTCCGGAACGGTTTTGGCTGCAAGGCCCTGGGATACGATCCCTTTATCTCCCGGGAGGAGGCGGAACAGCGGGGCTTTGAAAAGGTGGATACCCTGGAGGAGCTGCTGGAGCGGTCGGATCTGGTCAATATCAATGTTCCCCTGACCAAGGGCACGGAGCACATGATTGCCGGGGAGATGTTCCATCACTTTAAGCCGGGGGCCGTATTCATCAACGCGGCCCGGGGGGAGGTGATCTGCGAGGATGACCTGTATGAGGCCCTGGTGTCCGGTAAGCTGAAGGCAGCGGCCTGTGACACCTTTGTCCAGGAGCCGCCCACCTCCGCCAATAAGCTGCTGTCCCTGCCCAATTTCAGCGCCACGCCCCATATCGGCGGCAACACGGAGGAGGCCCTGCTGCGCACCGGCATGGAGGCGGTGCAGGAGGCGCTGAACGTACTGGCGGGGAAGAAGCCGCTGCACCCGGTGGTTTAAGCGTGGCGGACAACCGTTGAAACACTACACGTATATATAGGAGGAACATATATCATGAATCTGTTTGACAATACCCTCCGGGACGGAGGAAACGTGGTGGGCCATGGTTTCTCTCTGGAGCTGACCACCAGTATCGTAAACGGGCTGCTGTCCGCGGGCATTTTGGATATGGAGGTGGGAAACTGCAAGGGGCTGGGGGCCTATGAGCAGCTGAACGTGGTGAAAGCTCCCTCGGATGCGGAATATCTCAAAGCCCTGCAGCCTTATGTATCCCGGGGGCGGATCGGCATGTTCCAGATGGCATCCTGCGCCCGGGAGGAGAACATTCAGAAAGCCGCCGAAGGGGGCTTGCGCTTCCTGCGGGTGGGGGCCAACGCCGGGGATGGCGCCGGTTCCGTGGAGGCCGTGCGGATGGTCAAGAAGGCCGGCCTTACCTGCCGGTATTCCCTGATGAAGGCTTATGTCTCCACGCCGGAGGAGCTGGCGGCGGAGGCCAGGATGCTGGAGGATGCCGGGGTGGATCGGATTACCATTATGGATTCGGCGGGAACCATGTTCCCGAAGGAGGCGGCGGCTTATGTGCGGGCGCTGAAAGGGGCGGTATCCATCCCGGTCGGTTTCCATGGCCACAGCAACCTGGGGCTTTCCCAGGCCAACGCGCTGGCGGCGGTGGATGCCGGGGCGGATGAGATTGACTGCGGCCTGCTGGGCATGGCCCGCAGCGCCGGCAACTGCGCCACGGAGCTGGCGGCGGCCACCCTGAAGCGAGCAGGCTATCTGCCGGAGGTGGATCTGTACCGGCTGCTGGACTACCTGGACCAGGATTTGATTCCGGCCATGGAACCCCTGGGATACCATGTGGCGGTGAAACCGGCGGACCTGGTGCTGGGCCTTGCCGGCTGCCATTCCAACTTCCTGCCCTTGTTCCGGAAGGTGGCGGAGGAGGAGCAGGTATCCCTGTATCGGCTGATTGTGGAGGTATCGGCGGTGAATCGGAAGAATCCCGGGGAGGAGCTGGTACGGGAAATGGCCGGCAAGCTGAAAGTGGGCGAATAGGGCGGAGAATCTAATATTTTCCAGGTGTGTGCAGGCAGATGATGGATGTAGTCCAAATTCTGCCTGCTTTTGTGTTTTCAAAATTTTCTGGTGATTTGATAAATCAAGTTAAAAATATGATGTAAATATTTCATAAATTAATATTGACAAAGTGAATACAACATAATAAAATGATATTGCGAAATAAACACGACAAATATTGATCAGATGAAACAAATACGAATAGTGGTGCCTAATCTGTTTCATGGATCCAGAAGAAAGACAATGAAGCAACAAACAAATAGAAGGAGGGATTCTATTATGGCAACGTATGAAGCAGTATCCGGCAATTTCCAGAGGATGAGTACCTATGCCTGGCAGGCACCGTGGAAGATTGCGGTATCCCCGTTCCGGGTGGCTCCCCGGGTGTACTATGTGGGAAATGAATGGGTAGGGATTTACCTGGTGGATACGGAGGAAGGCTTGATTTTGGTGGATACGGCGGTGGCCGAAAACACGTATCTGCTATTGGATGCCATCCGAACCATGGGTTTTGATCCCCGCCAGATCCGTCACATTTTCTTAAGTCATTCCCATGGGGATCATGACGGCGGTGCGAAACAGGTGCAGGAATACGCCGGCGCAAAAATCTGGATGTCCAAAGAGGAGGATGATTTCCGGAAAGTGGCGCCGCGTTTTGGAAAAGAATTTATCAGCTATCCCTACGATGTGGACTGCTATTACGATGACAGTACCCCGATGCGGTTTGGGTCCGTGACAATCCAGACGAAACTGACTCCCGGCCACACCCCTGGCTGTACGTCTTTCTTTATCACCATGCCGGATGATAAGGGGGGGACGCTGATGGCGGCCATGCACGGAGGCGTGGGCGTTTTGACCATGACGGACGCGGCCCTGGACGAGCTGAACCTGCCCCATTCCCTGCGCCGGCAGTTTATCAATGACTGCCAGGATATGAAAAAAATTCATGTGGATATTGCGCTGCCCAGCCATCCCGCGCACGGGAACCTGTTTGAGAGGGTAAAGCCGGCTAAGGATTCCGTGGATTACAGCCCGATGGTGGATGAGAAAGAGTGGGGCGTTTTCCTGGATTCCCGCATTGCTTTTGTGGAGGATATGGAAAAGCAGTAAAAACATAGGAGAAGGGAGAAAAAGATGTCATCACAATTAATCATCTGTCTGGTTATCTGCGCATTGACAATTTTCAGTTACCTGTGGGGAAAACTATCTCTGGCTACCACCTCGATCCTGGCTGCAGTCGTCTTTTATATCACCGGATGTATTGACGACAGTGTTATTACCAGTTCTGTGGGAAATGTCAACGGCATTGTCATGCTTTCCATGTTCGTGGTAGCGGCAGGCTTTAATAAAACACAGCTTGTCCGGAATATTTCCGCAGGGATTGTGAAAATTGCTAAGGGCAGCTTCACAAAAATCATGGTAGGCTATATTCTGTGCGCAGCCCTGCTCTGCAGCCTGATCAGCTCCAATCTGATTCCTTTTTGTATTCTGTACCCGCTTCTGGCCGGAACGGTGGAGGATATGGAAATCAGCCCGAGCAGAGTTATGTTCCCTCTGGGACTGACCTGCATTTGCTGTCTGGGTATCATCCCCATTGGAAGCGGTGCAGCCTCTTTTGCCCAGAATAACAGTTATCTGGTAGCCAACGGAGCTACCGGATATGAAATGCAGGTTCTGGATACGTTTATCGGACGGTTTCCGGTCTTGATTGCCTGCGTTCTGTACAGCATCTTCCTGGCGCCCCGGCTGGCTCCGGAAAAACCACCGGTGCCGATTAAGACAATGGAAAACGCAGCTGCCATTGCGGAGCGTGCGGAAAATAAGCCGAAGATGAGTCTGTTTCATGAGCGTTGTGGTTATCTGATCTTTTTTGGGGTCAGCATTGGGCTTCTGTTCTCCAACCAGCTGGGTATCCCTCCGTGGCTGATTACTCTGTGTGGTGCGCTTCTGGTAGTAATTACAGGCGTTATGACCGGTAAGGAAGCGGTTGCCTCTATGCCTATTAGCATTTGGCTGCTTTTTGTGGGCTCTCTCTGTCTGGCCAGTGCGCTGAACCTGACAGGTGCCGGGCTGATGATCGGCGAATTGATTGCCCGCGTGGCTACTCATTTGCATAGCTCCGTGCTGATTTATGCGGTCTTCTTCCTTGTGCCGTTTCTTATGACCCAGGTTATGTTTAACCAGACGGTGGGAACGATTGTAACCCCCATTGCAATTCAGGCCAGCATGGCTCTGGGCGTGAACCCCATCGGCCCGATTATTTGTGTGTCGGCGGCGTCTCTGACGGCATTCATGAGTCCTATGGCAACGGGTACGGTTCCTTATTTTATGGCGGCCGGTGGCTACGATATGCGCAGTGTGTTTAAACAGTCCGTTCTTCCGGCAGTGATTTTTTCCGTTGTGCAGATTGTTTGGCTGTCGATTGCGTTTCCACTGTACTGAAATTTGATTTGCGGTTCCTTGCTTTTGTCAATGAAGTATGCTATTCTAACGGTGGCAAAATGTAATGGCTGTCCATAAGGACAACGAAATCCCCAGAGGATGCGACCCTCTGGGGATTTCGTTTGCAAGGAAAAACCGGTTGACAAATCCAGTCAATCTGCGTATAATACCCATATCAAAACCGAACACTTCACAAACCATAGAGACGGAGAAGGTGCTGCAGAGAGCACTCACAGAGAGCGGGGAAGCTGAGAAACCGCAGAACGCGCTGGAGTACATGGGCCGCTGAGGGCAA
>CAZSAF010000070.1:0-12283 GCA_964604605.1 uncultured Lachnospiraceae bacterium | reverse complement strand
TCGAGATCGTCTCTCCCAGCAGCCGCCGGATGGACTACACCACCAAGAATGCACTCTACAGTGACGCCGGCGTCCGGGAATACTGGATTGTAGACCCGGCCAAAGAGCGAACCACCATCTACCGGTATGAGGAGGATGCCGCACCGGCATTTTCAACCTTTGACCAGCCTCTGGCCGTGGCGGCACTTGTCGTCCAAATTCTAAGCTATACACATAAGAAATAGCCGCCCTGCCCTGGTAAGCGAAGCGGCTAAATCGTAGAAACTCGCCAGGCGGGGAGCCTTTACCTCCCTTACTGGCTGTCTTGGTAAGTCTATTATACTGTTACCGGCGCCAAATGTCAAATAGAAGACCCACGCAAAATCAAAGAAAAACGCCACTCCCGCGAAGCCTGGTGCTTTACGAAAATGGCGTTCACAGTGGACCATTAGGGGCTCGAACCCTAGACACCCTGATTAAGAGTCAGGTGCTCTACCAACTGAGCTAATGGTCCGTTTGGTTTTGTCCGTAACAGAACGATAGACATTATAGCGTATCCTCCATAAAAATGCAAGTACTTTTTTCATTTTTCTTCAATTTTTTTTCACCGAATATTCATCCCATGTTTCCGGCTGGGGTACGCCGAAGGTTCAGGTGGTAAACGGCGGCCTTTGTCCCGCCCGCTGGTAATTCCGAAACGCCGAGGGGTGTTTGGAAATCTTGCACACATACACCAGCACAAACACCGGATAGATCAGAACCAGCAGGCAGAACGCGGTCTGATAGGAGGAAAACACGGTGATCAAGGTGCCGGAGAGCAGTCCCCCCAGCGCCGCAAAGACATCCCAGCCGCAGGAATAGGTGGAGGAGGCGGCCCCCCGCCGTTCCGGCGCCACCACCCGCACCGACATAATCTGGAAGCCGGTAACCGTCAGCCCATAGCCGATCCCCATCAGGAACGCCCCGGCCAGCACCAGACCCGGAATGTTGGAAAAGGTCAGCGCCAGAACGCCCAGCACAAACATGACCGCACTGAGATATACAATGGGCGCTTCTCCCCAGCGCCGGCTGATCCGCCCCACAAAAAGCCGGGCACTGAAGGTGCCGGCGGCCTGGGCCGTATAAAAGAGCCCCGGCGTCTGCAGCACCGCCCGCTGGATCAGAAAGACGGACAGATAGGGATTGATCGCCCCGCTGCCCAGCGCAATAAAGCCTTCCAGCACAGAGGCCGGCAGCGCATCCTTCTCATAGATCAGGTCGCGGATTTTCTCCTGCCGGAACGGCGTCCGCAGTTCTGCGGAAATATCATGGAAATGGAAGCCCCGGCACAACAGGAAACCGGCAAAAATGGCTGCCCCAATGACCCCGAATACACCTGCGGCGCCAAACCGGTCCCAAAGCCAAAGGCCCACCCCCGGCGCAATGGCGTTGGCCACTGAGTTGCTGAACCCAAAATATCCCACGCCTTCGGTGAAGGTTTCCGCCGACAGCGTATCGTAAGCGTTGGTCATCAGCGCTGTGGAGGCGGCTGCATTCACCGCCGCATGGACAAAGCGGACAAAATAGATCAGCAGGATGGAGGCGGCAAAAATAAAGCCCAGCTGGATAAACGCCAGGGAAAATAGCCCCCAGATCACCATGGCCTTGCGGCTGCGGTGGTCCAGGAACCACCCCGCCAGCGGTCGGATCAGAAGGCAGGCGGAAGCCTGGATATAGGAACAGATTCCCACATCCATCTCCGTGCCTCCTCGGGAGAAAATATACAGGGAAAAGGTGCTCCCCATGGCATTGCCGGCCACCAGCAAGAGCAAATTTGCCGCCAGAATCCGGCAATAGTCCGACGTCCAAAGCCGCGCCCGCTCCGTCTTCATACCGCGCCCCTCCTGCGCTTCTTTTGATTTTACCGGGACGGAACCGCCTCCGCCCCGGTCTTATTGTACCCCTTTTGCGGCTACAATTCAATCAGATCATGAGGGATGCGGACCAGATTCTCATTGCCGTTTTTATGGATAATCACCTGGTCCTCAATCCGGACACCGCCCCAGCCGGGGATATAGAGGCCCGGCTCAATGGTGGTCACCACGTTCTCCTCATAGACGGCCTCCGCGCCGGGACGGATAAAGGGGACCTCATGGACAAACAGGCCGATTCCGTGTCCCACACCATTGTAGTGGTATTGCAAATACGGCGTATCCCGGATGGCCTGGATGGACGCCTCGTAAACGTCCCCGCACTTGGTCCCCGCCTTCATAACGGCCAGGGAATCCTCAATCATCCGCTTTTCCAGGGCGTAGATTTCCTTCTGCTTTTCGCTGGCCTGGCCTACCACCACGGTGCGGGTAATATCGCTCATATAGCCGTTGAACTGGCAGCCATAATCCATCAGCACGAAATCGCCGTACTGCACCGCCCGGTCGGAAGGGATTCCATGGAGAAGGCTGGTGTTGGGGCCGGAAATCAGAATGTTGCCGTATGGCTTGGTGTCCGCCCCTTCAAACACCATGTAGGCGGACAGCTTGGCCGCCAGCTCTTTTTCCGTGACCCCCACCCGAATATCGTCCAGGATCCGGTAAAAAGCCCGGCAGGCAATCTCGCAGGCCGCCCGCAGGCACTGGATCTCCTCCGGCGTCTTGATGCTGCGCAGATTTTCCACCACATTTTCCGTGGGGACCAGCTTGGCGCCGGTCTGCCCCTGCAGCTCGCTGTATTCCCCAAAGCTCAGGGCATCCGTTTCAAATCCCATGCTTTGGATGTGCTGCTCCTTTAAAATATGCGCCAGGGCGCTCATAACCGTTCCGCCCACCGCCCGCCAGTTGACCAGGGTAAAATCCGGGGCTTCCTGTTCAGCCTGCTCCGTATAGCGGGGATCGGTGATCAAAAAGCCGCCGTTTAGGGTCAGCAGCACGTAGGAATCCGCCCCCTTGAAACCGCTGGCCCACCGGATATTGGGGCCCTTTTTCAGGAACAGGGCTTCCAGATTGCTCTGACGAAACCAGGGGATCAGGCGTTCATTGTACATCGTGTTTTCCTCCTTTTCTTTTCGGAAGGCCGCCCTTCCAGCCATTTTACCCGCTGACCGGGAGAGAAAAGGCAGGGCGGAAAACTGCCCTGCCGATTCCACTTTTCCTACCCCAGCATAGGCAAAGTACGATTCTGTTTTCAGTCTATCGCTTACTCCGCCCAGTGTACCAGGGCCATCTGGTAAAGACCCGCATCCTCCATCACCAACTGATCGCTGTGACCAATGGCATTGATCATGGCGTACATGGCCACGGCGGGAACATCCTCCATGAACAGCTCTATCAGTTGCCGGTAGTACTCCTTCCGCACCTCCACGTCACTGGTGCTGTTGCCCAGGCGTACCAGCTCATCCGCCACCGGATTGTTGTACTGGCTGTAGTTGCCGGAAGTGGGAGCATTTGACGAGTTCATATACACACCCACGGCAGATCCAAAATCAAAGGACGTATTGGACCAGCTGAATGGGCAGATTTCCACTTCATTCTGGGCCAGCTGTTCCAGGAAGGCAGACCGCTCCATGGTCTCCACCTGTGCGTCCAGGCCAATGGCCGTCAGCACCCCCTGGAGCCACACGGACATGGTGGCATAGGGCTCCGTATTGTAGGACTTGATGGTCACGGTAGCGCCGGTGTTGCCGCATTCCTCCACCAGAGCCTTTGCCTTTTCCACATCATATTCGTATGTAATGGAAGGAACAAAGTCCGGATTGGCCGTTACCCGGTCTCCCAGGTCGCAGGGGTAGATGACCACCTCTCCCAGACCACTGCCGCAGACCTCCAGGGCCTCCTCCTTATTGATGGCATAAGCCACCGCTTGTCGCATCCGCACATCCGTAAAGATGCCGGTGGAACAGTTCATGTAGATGGACTCATTCCGGCAGGTCAGTGCCTCGGTAACTGTCACATTATCCGCTGCCCGCACCGTATCCAGGGCCACGCCGGTGAGGGGGTTAAAATACAGGTCCAACTCGCCGGTCTGCAGGGCCACCACTGCCGCGTTCATGTCCGCAATGGCCACATACTGCAGGTGCTTCAGATCCACCTCATCGCCATAGTAGTCATCCCGAGCTTCCATGGTCACGGATACGCTCTCCTCCCAGTCGGTTACCACATACGGGCCGGAGGAGACAATGGTGTCCACCGAAGTGCCGTAATCCTCGCCGTACTCCTCGTATGCCGCCTTGGAGAACACGCCGCCGTACTGAATACTGCACAAATTGGAAAGACGAGAAGCGTCCGGAGTGGTGTAGTGAAGTACCACCGTGTGCTCGTCCACCACCTCTACGTTGTCCAGATCCTCATGAACCCAGGCCCACTGGCTGCACTCATCCCGGATAAACTCATAGGAGAATTTTACATCCTCCGCTGTAATAGGATCGCCGTTGCTGAAGGTAGCATCCTCCTGCAAATAGAAGGTGTAATCCAGCTCATCCTCCGAAATCTCCCAGTCCTTGGCCAGGTAGCCCACAAACTCACCGTTGATCTTCCGGATCAGGGTGTCATAAACCTGGTCCGCCGCCGCAATGTCATTGGCGGAAGTGATATACTTCACGTTGAAGTTGACGATCATGCTTGCGCCACCGTAGACAATCTGGCGGTCATGGTCTATATTGCTGGTCGCTCCGCTCTCTTCTTCGCCGTCGGCATCCGTGCCGCCGCTCTCACTCTGTCCGTCTCCTCCGCAGCCGGCCAGAGCCATTGCCATGCAGACCGCAAGAAGCAGTGCCAAGAACTTTTTCATTCTTTTCATATTGTTTCCTCCTTGTATGGATTTGTATAGCCACGGGGCTTTCACCCCATAACATCCGTTTTCCCTCAGTGCCGCGTCAGCACGCAGGCCACCTTGTGGCCTCCGCCCAGATCCGTCAGCGGTATATCCTGCCCGGTACACTCCGGCCGGCAGTGCTCACACCGCTTGGCAAAGCGGCAGCCCAGCGGCGGGTCAATGGGGCTGGTCACCTCTCCTTGAATCAGCTTCCGCTCCTTGCCGGAGCCCAGCACCGGCTTTAGGATGGCGTCCAGCAGGGCCTGGGTATAGGGATGCTGGGGATGGGCAAACAGCTCGTCCGCCGGGGCAATCTCCACACACTGGCCCAGATACATCACCATAATCACATCGGAAATGTGCTTCACCACCGCCAGGTTGTGAGTGATAAACATGTAGGTCAGCCCCAGATCCCGCTGCATATCCATCAGCAGGTTCAGGATCTGCGCCTGAATGGACACATCCAGGGCGGAAACCGGCTCATCGCACACAATGAATTTGGGATTCAGCGCCAGCGCCCGGGCCACGCCGATCCGCTGGCGGCGGCCGCCGTCCAGCTCATGGGGGTAGGAATTGATAAACCGCTCCGCCAGCCCCACCGTCTCCATCAGCTCCTGGACGCGGTTCAGCACATCCTGCTTGTGGGTGTACACCTTGTTCATCACCAGGGGTTCCGCAATCAGCTCATAGATGGACATTCGTGGATCCAGGGAGGAATAGGGATCCTGGAAAATCATCTGCACCTTCCGCCGGATCTGCTTGAATTCCTTTTTGGAGCAGGATACCAGTTCCTGCCCGTCCAGGTGGATTTCCCCGGAGGTGGCGGGCAACAGCCCCATAACCACCCGGCCCAAGGTGGATTTGCCGCAACCGGATTCCCCCACCACGCCCAGAGTCTTTCCCTCCGGGATCTGCAGGTTCACCCCATCCACCGCATGGAGCTGGCGCTTGCCGCTCACCGAAAAATATTTTTTGAGGTCAACCGTCTCAACCAAGTTCTTCATTGTCAACCTCCTTTTTCAATAAGTTGCACAAAATCCGATGACTGTTTTTCTCATACAGATAGGGCTTCCCCTGCCGGCACGCATCTGTGCAGTGGGGGCACCGGGGACCAAAGTTGCAGCCCTCCGGCAGATTGGCCGGATCCGGCATCAGCCCGTCAATGGGGTGCAGCCGGTCTGTCTTCTCATCCAGATTGGGAATGGCGTTGAACAGGCCCACCGTGTAGGGATGGTGCACCTTGCCGTTGAAAATATCCTCCGCGGTGCCGGCCTCCACAATCTCCCCGGCGTACATAACGGCCACCTTGTCACAGATCTCCGCCACCACGCCCAGGTCATGGGTGATCATAATCATGGAGGTGCCCAGCTCCTTCTTCAGGTTCTCCATCAGCTTCAGCACCTGGGCCTGAATGGTCACGTCCAGGGCCGTGGTGGGCTCGTCCGCAATCAGCAGCTGCGGGGCACAGGCCAAAGCAATGGCAATGACAATCCGCTGCTTCATACCGCCGGAAAACTGATGCGGGTACTCCTTCTTCCGCTCCGCGTGGATGCCCACCAGGTTAAACAGCTCGTCCACCCGGGCGTTCAGCTCCTCCTTGGACTTGCCCTCGGTGTTGTGGATCTGCAGGGATTCCAGCACCTGGTCTCCCACGGTCAGCGCCGGGTTCAGGGCCGTCATGGGATCCTGAAAGATAATAGAAATTTCCGCGCCCCGGACGTGGCGCATCTCCGCCGTTGACTTGTCAAACAGATTTTCACCCCGGAACAGCACCTTGCCGCCCTTCACCCGCCCGGTGCGCTCCGGCAGCAGGCGCATCAGCGTCAGGGCCGTGGTGGTCTTTCCGGCTCCGGTCTCCCCCACCAGCCCGATGGTCTCCTTCTCATTCAGGGAAAAGCTGATGCCGTTTACCGCATGGATGGTGGCCTCATCGGTCTGGTAGACTACCTCTAAATCTTCTACTTCCAGTAATGATCTTTTCTCTTCCATCAAAATCCTCCCTTAATCTTTCAGCTTCGGATCCAGCGCGTCGCGGAGGCCGTCGCCCATCAGATTCATGGACAGCGCGGTAAAGCCGATGGCAAGGCCGGGGAATATCACCATATAAGGATACATGGTCATATACGCCTTGGCCTCGTTGAGCATAGCGCCCCACTCCGGAGCCGGGGGCTGGATTCCCATGCCCACAAAGCTGATGCCGGCGGCAGAGATAATGGCGCTGCCCACCGCCATGGTGGCCTGTACAATAATGGGGCCGATGGCGTTGGGGAGGACATGTTTCAAAATAATCTGGTAATCCGGTGTGCCGCAGGAATGGGCCGCCTCAATATAGGTCTGGCCGGTGACGCTCAGCACCGAGGACCGGATGATCCGGCAGTACCGGGGCACGCTGGAGATGGTCATGGCAATCAGCACGTTGGTCAGGCTGGTTCCCAGGGCCGCCACAATGGCCAGGGCCATCATGGTGCTGGGGATGCACATGATAGAGTCCAGCACCCGCATGACAATGGCGTCAAACGTTCCGCCCACATAGCCGCAGACCGCGCCCAGCAGGCCGCCCAGGGTCACGCCAATGATAACGGCGCCGAAGCCCACCAGCAGGGAGTTGCGGGAGCCATGGACCACCCGGGCAAACAAATCCCGGCCGTAGTTGTCCGTGCCGAACAGATGCTTCAGCGAAGGACTCTGGAGCCGCTCCGAGGCCACCTGGGTCACCGCCGCATCGTAGCTGATAATCACGTCCGCAAAAATGGCCACCAGCAGGATGAGGATAAACAGCACCATACCAAACACCGCCAGCTTGTTCTTCCGGAAGCGGCGCCAGGTTTCCTGGGCACGGCTTTTCTTTTTGATCTTGACTGCTTCCGTATTATGCACTTCTTTTTCTTTGCTCATAGTCACCCCTGTCCTTCTTACTTCTTCACATAGCGGGCCTTGATCTGAGGATCAATGAAACCGTACAGAAGATCCACAACCAGCATCACCAGGGTATAGCAGATGGCCAGAATTACAATGGCGCCCACCACCACCGGCACATCCTTACTGCGGATAGATGTGAGGATCAGCGTGCCCACACCATTGAGGGTAAACACAGTCTCCACGGTGACGGTGCCGCCCAGAAGGGTACCAAAATTGATACCGGCGTTGGTCACCACCGGCATCAGCGCATTCCGAAGGGCATGGCGGAAAATCACAATGCTCTCCTTCTGCCCCTTGGCCCGGGCAGTGCGCACGTAGTCCATACGGATGGATTCCAAAAGGGAGGTTCTGGTCATCCGCAGTTGGGAGGCAATAAAAGAACAGGCAGTGGTAAACCAGGGAAGAATGTAATGGGCAAAACTACCGGTGCCGAAGGAAGGCAGCCAGCCCAGCTCCTGGGCAAAGAGGATGATCAGCATCATACCGATCCAGAAAGCCGGGAAGGAAGCCAGAATCATGGCGAAGGTGGTACCGGCAATGTCAAAGATGCTGTACTGCTTCACCGCCGCCAGAATGCCCAGCAGCACGCCTACCACAATCCCGATGAGGGTGGCCCCGGCCGACAGCGTAACCGTCACCGGGAACCGCGCCAGCACAGATTCCATTACCCCTTTCCCGGTAACCCAGCTGGTACCCAGATCCCCTTGACAGAGCTGGCCTATGTACTTGATATAGCGGATCAAAAACGGTTGATCGTAACCCAGCTCAATGTTTTTGGCCTCGATGGCTTCCTGGGAAGCCATCTGGCCAAGGATCAGCTGCCCGGGGCTACTGGGCGTCAGATCCATGATAAAATACACCACAAACACAATAATCAAAATGGTCGGGATCAACGCCAACAGGCGCTTTAAAACAAATTTTCCCACTTACGTTCCTCCTGATCTCTAAACAGCGCTTCCGGCCCGGTACTTCAACTCCCCTTCTCCAATGGTATAGATGACATGGGCGCCCATATCGGTTCCGGGGACTCCCTTGAACACCGCAAAGTTGGCGTCTTTGCCGGTCTCGATGGTTCCCAGCCGGTCCTGCAGCCCCAGCACCCGGGCCGGGTGGATGGTCACCATCCGCATCACCCGCAGCGGGTCTGTGCCTTCCCGCACCGCCTGCTCCATGTGGCTCAGCAGGGAGTCCAGGCCCTCCAGGGGAGAATCCACCGTCAGGCAGCACTCGGTTCCCCGGGCGTCCAGCTTAGCCACCGCGTCAATGTCCACAAACCGGGACTCGAAGAAGGATTTGCGCCCGCCGATGGGGCCGTAGACAATGCCGCAGCCGCTCTCCACAATCTCATCCAGATAGTTGCCGGCGCCCCAGGCGTGCTCAATGGTAAACCACACGTTGTATTTGGTCAGGCATTGGATGGCGGAAGCCATATCGTTGTGGGTGCAGTGGATCCGGGCGGGGATCTCCCGCTTCAGCACCGGAATAGCCACCTCATACTGTTCGTTGTACTCCACCGGTTCACCCCGGTCCTTGGCGTCCATGTAGGCCTTGGCATTGGCAAAATACTCTTCCAGGACAAAGGTAACGCCCATGCGGGAATCCGGCTCCATGCGCTGATTCTGAAACACCAGCTTGGGATTCTCACCCAAAGACAGCTTCAGGCACATCTTCCGCTTCAGGCACATGGCAAAAATGTTGTCCCCCCAGGTGCGAGTGGCAAAGCCGGTTCCGTCAATGATATCGCTGCTGCCCGGAATCACTCCCAAGGTAGTGACACCGTTTTCCAGCGCGTAATGGTATACTGGATTCTGCGGGTCCACACTGAGGATGGCCTCCATCTCCGGGCTCACCGGCTTGGCCGTGTCCGTTCCGTAGGGCAGCGCCGTAATACTGTCCCGGGGGCCCAGGCCGGCGTGGGAATGGCAGTCCACCAGCCCCGGCAGTAAATTCAGGCCGGTGAGATCCAGGATCTCCGCGCCTTCCGCTGTAATATTTTCACCGATTTTGGTTATAATTCCATTGTCGCAGAGAACATCCCCTACAAAAGGAGTCTCATCTGTCTGCGGAAAAATCATCGCGTTTTTCAGTAACAGCATGATTCCACCCTCCTTTTATGCCTGATAAACAGTCTCACCGTTGATAACGGTTTCCAACAGCTGTGCTCCGCATTTTTCCACGGGATTTCCCTGGTACACCACGTAATCCGCATCCCGTCCCGGCTGCAGAAGGCCGATGCGGTCGGACACGCCGAACAGCTCTGCCGGGTTGCCGGTGAGCATCTGGACAATGGTCTCGCTGTTCTTGCAAGTCTGCATCAGCTTGGAGGCGTTCCAGAGGAGCATCTCCCGCCCCCAGGCCATGTTGGGCCCCAGAACCGTCAGGCCGAATTGGATGCCGCTCTCCGCCATATCCACCAGCTTGGCAAAGTTTATGCGGCGGGCCAGCTGCACGGAGCTGCGGGAGGTATCGCCCAGCACCACCGCGGCGTTCCTCTCCCGGATGGACTCCCAGGCCCGGTCGGCCTCATAGGAGAGGGTCAGAATGATCTTCATATCCGGATACGGCCGGGTGACCTCAAACAAGCGCTCCATCTCCGGCGCCGTCTCACAGGCTGCCAACAGCGGCATTTTCCCGGAGCGCACCGCGTCCATTACCTCTTTGGTTCTCTGGCTGCGGTAGTCCGTCCCGTATTCCGTGCGGGCCAGGGCTTTGCGCAGAAGATTGGCCATGGCCATGGGGGTCTTGGGGCCGCCTTTGCTCTGGAACACCCGGAGCACCTCGCTGGTGAAGGACGCCTTCAGGGCCACATCCCGGCGGACCGTGATCTTATTGATATTTTTGCCAACGGATTTGACCACCGCACAGGTGCCGCCCAGGATTCCCTCGTTGCCGGGGGTTACCACCACGCTGGTGATCCCGGACTTGTAGAATTCTTGCAAAGACAACTCATCCGGATCCAGGGAATGCCAAATATCCAGATACGGGGTGATGGGATGGGAGTTTTCATTGTAGTCCTTGGCCTCATAGGCCATGTCCTGGGTGCCCAGGAAGTTTCCGGAATCAATAAAACCGGGAAAAACATCCTTTCCGGTCATGTCGCGCGTTTCCTCGTCGGACAAGGACTTCCCGATTTCTGCAATCTTCCCGCCGGTAATCTTCAGATCACCCTGGAAGACTTCCCCATTTCCCACATGGATGGTTGCATTTTTTAAGATCATACCTGCTTTCCGCCGCCCGTTGTTTGACAGCTCTCCTTTCCGCTTTATTTGCGTTTATATTTTCGTAGAGTATCTTACTCTGCGTATGACAACATCCTTTTTTGCGTAAGAACGGGTATATTCTACAAAAAATTCGGTTGTATGTCAATATATCATCAAAAAAACTTAAATTGTTTCAGCAGTATTGTAAAAATGATAAAAATTTCACTTTTTCAACTTATTATTCTTTGTTGAAATTACTCTCGTCAGAAAGGAAGGCAATGCATGTTACAAAATAGCAAAGATATTTACAAACATAATAATAATCTGCAAAAAGAACATCTGTATGATCCGGACAGTATGACACCACTCCGGTTTGAAACCGCTGCACAGCGGTGGTTTTTGTCCATTGCGCCCCGGGTGAAGGAATCCACCCGGGTAAAGTATCAAAATCTCCTGAGCGGCTACATCCTTCCCGGCCTAGGGGATCAGGCCATTCAAACGCTTACCCATGAAAAGCTGGAGTCGGTCTGCAATGATTTGCTGGTGAAGGGAGGCGCCAGGGGCACCGGCATTTCACCCAAAACGGTAGCCGATTGCCTGACGCTAATCCGCAGTATTCTACAGCATTCCGCCAATTGCGGCATTCCACCTCTGTGCAACGGAAAATCCATTGCCATCAAGCAATATTCCCACGAAATGCGGGTCCTAAGCCACAGTGAGCAGGAGCGGCTGTGCCGGTATCTCTACGAGCATCTTAATGAGCGGAATATGGGTCTTTTGATTTGCCTGTTTATGGGACTGCGTGTCGGGGAAATCTGCGCATTAAAGTGGGAAAACATTTCGTTTGCCGATCGGACACTCTGTGTTCACTATACGATGCAGCGGATTCAGGATCCAAGCAGTGCGGAGAAGAAAACAAAAATTCTGGTATCAGCGCCCAAAAGTACCTGCTCCGCCCGCACGATTCCCATACCCGATGCGCTGTTCCAGCTGCTTTCCGGCTGCCGGAGACCGGAGAATGCGTACATTCTGACCGGAACGGCGGATCGATATGTAGAACCCCGGACCATGCAGAACCATTTCCGGCAGGTGCTGCAGGCCTGTACCATTGAGCCTGCCAACTACCACTCTCTTCGTCACACCTTTGCCACCCGCTGTGTGGAACTGGGCTTTGATATTAAAAGCCTCAGCGAGATTCTGGGGCATGCCAGCGTCAGCATTACCATGAACCGCTATGTCCACCCGTCCATGGAGTTGAAACGACAGAATATGATGCGGCTCTCCCCCCTGATTGCCGCCCGGCAGCAGCGCCGGGCCGGAAAACGGCCTGCGGAGCGCTTCGCAGAGTAAGATACTCTACGAAAATTTGACTTCATACAGGACAGCCGGGTTTAGGTGTG
>CAZSAF010000069.1:0-12314 GCA_964604605.1 uncultured Lachnospiraceae bacterium | reverse complement strand
CTTACGGCAGCACCAGCGCCGGGTGAAAATTCAGATAGTCGCCGGAAACCAGCAGGTAACGGATACCGTGGAAGCTGCCGCGGATGCTGTCCCCAAACCGGCTTTCCCCATGGCAGTGGGAGTAAACCACCGACTCCACGCCATACGCCTCCGCCATCTCCGTAAAGGGGGAGGTCTCCTCCAGAATGCTGGTGGGCGGATAGTGGAGAAACATCACAAACTTCCGGTATCCGGCCTCCTCCGCCTGCCGGAAAGACTCCCGGAGCCGGGCGGTCTCCCGAGCTACCAGCTTCGCCGCCTGAGCCTCCCGCTCTTCATCCCAGCCGGTGATGTTTCCCCACCGGTCCAGGTAAAAGGGCCCCTCAAAGGTATAGCCCTTGGTGCCCACCAGGGCATAGTCCCGGTAGGGGATAAAATTGTTCTGCAGAAAGAACAGCCTCCCGGCAAACTCCCGGTTCAGAGCCTCCGTCTTTTTGGCGTCCCAGAACATGTCATGGTTGCCCCGGAGCAGGACCTTGCGCCCCGGCAGCCTCTCGATAAACGCCAGATCCTCCCGGCACTCCGGCAGCTTCCGCCCCCAGGAATGGTCCCCGGTGAGCACCAGGGTATCCTCCGGGCCCACTGTCTGGCCCACATACTTCTCAATCTTCCGCTCATGATGTTTCCAGACCCGCCCAAAGCCGTCCATGGGCTTGTGGGCCTGAAAGCTCAAATGCAGGTCTCCCAATGCGTACAGTGCCATGCCAACTCCTCCTGATGGTTTTCGCAGCTCGCCTTCCACGGGCCCGCTGAATTCCCGGTGCTCCCAGGAAATTTCCCGATATTCGGTCAAGAATCCCCGGTACTCCTTCTACCTGACCTCCGGTTTCCGCAGCGCCTTCCGGAACTGAATGGAAAACAGGATGGCGGTGAAGGTCACGGCCAGCAGAGCCGCAATAGGCTCCGCCATGTACACGGCCATGGTCTGGTTGGACCACAGGACCCGGGGCATCAGATAGATCAGCGGGATTAAAAGGACGAACTTCTGCATCACCGCCACCACAATGGACTCCGCCGCCCGTCCCAGGGCGTTGAAGGTCATCTGGCAGGCCATCTGGATGCCAAACAGGAACATGGAGCCCATATAAATCCGCAGCGCCGTCCGGGTGTACGCCATCAGCTGGGCATCCGAGGTAAACAGAGTCGCAAAGCCTCCCGGGAAAGCCATCACCAGCGCCCACAGCAGAACAGAATAGCCCAGACTGGCTTTCAGCAGCAGCTTAAACGCGGCCCGCACACGTCCAAAATCCCCGGCGCCGTAGCTGTAGCTGATAATGGGCTGGGCCCCCTGCCCCAGGCCCTGCAGCGGCAGCATGGCAAACTGCATGACGCTGGTCAGAATGGTCATGGCCCCCACGGCAATATCCCCGCCTTAATTCTGCAGGGAGCTGTTGAAACACACGGAAATCACATTCTCGCTGGCCTGCATAATAAAGGTGGCCACCCCCAGAGCCAGGCAGGGAAGAATCACCCGGGGAGAAATCCGCAGGATCTTTCTCCGGAGTTTCAGGAAGGTCTTTTTTCCGCCCAGGAAGCTGACCACCCAGATGCCAGAGAGCGCCTGGGAAAGGATGGTGGCCAGCGCCGCCCCCCGCACGTCCATGTGGAAGCCAAAGATGAAAATGGGATCCAGAATAATGTTGGCCACCGCGCCGATCAGCACCGAAAGCATGCCGGTTTTGGCAAAGCCCTGGGCGGTAATAAAGGCATTCATGCCCAGGGTGAGCTCCACAAAGATGGTGCCGATGGCGTAGATATTCATGTAGTCCACCACGTAGCCGATGGTATTTTCACTGGCGCCGAAGGCCATGAGGAAGCTCCGGTTGCCCACCAACAGCGCCGCCGTCAGCACAATGGAGATGAGGATCTGCAGCATAAAGCAGTTGCCCAGGATCTTTTCCGCCGTCTCCGGGTTGTGTTTCCCCATAAAGATGGAGGCCCGGGGCGAACCGCCGTACCCCACCAGGGCCGCAAAGGCGGAGACAATCATGATCAGCGGCATACACACGCCCACCCCGGTCAGGGCAGTGGCGCCAATATCCGGAATATGCCCGATGTAGATCCGATCCACAATGTTGTACAGCATGTTGATCAGCTGGGCCGCCACCGTAGGCAATGCCAGCTTCAGTAGCAGCCCTCCCAGCAGTGCGGTCCGCAAAAATTCTTTGTCTTCCCCCGATTCGTTCTGTCTCATCCTTTCTCCCTGCCTTCCATTGCTTTTTTCGTATTCGCAAACAACCTTGTTACAAACTGCCGGTGCATTTCCAATTCCTCCTGGGAAAACCCATCCCAAACCGCCTGCAGGAATTCTTCCCGCACCTGATCCACGCTCTCCGTCACCGGCCCCGCCTTGGGGAGCAGGTGCAGGTGAATCTTCCGCCGGTCCTCCCCATCCGGAATCCGCTCCAGCAGCTTCTTCTGGATCAAAGCCTCCACCGCCTTGGATACCGCCCCCTTGGAGAGCATCCGCAGCTCGGCAATGTCCGCCGCCGTATCCTTTTGGGGATTGTTTTGGAGAAAACTGATCACATCCGCCTCCAGAATGGTCAGATTGTGCTCGGTGCAGACCTGCTTCAGCATCCGGTCGTACAGCCGAAACAGACTGCGGATTCCCATGAATAATTCGGTTGTCCCGCTCATAATCCCTTCTCCTTTAGTTTACAAAGAAACCGTTTTTTTGTGAACTATATAGGCCAAACCTATTATAGCGCAGAATGGGCGTAAGTCAAGGGAAAACGGCTTTCCTCTTGGGGCAGCGCACAAAAGCACTGGCTTTATACGCCGCCTTCGGATATAATAAATTTATACACATTTTTTCTCATTTTTTTCAGAATTCAAATCCAGAATCTGAGGGGAGGATGACGCAATGGGGAGAAAACGGAGAATCTCATCCATGACCGCCATCACCGGGCTTCTGGCCCTTTCCGTCCTGGGGACCTGGCTGCTCTCCATGGTCTGCCTCACCGTTGTAACTTCCCAGGAAATGTACGATATTCTGTACCAGAGAAGCCGGGACTACGCAGCCGCTGTCAGCCAATATCGTTTGCTTCCGGAATTCTACGACCCTTCCTACAGCCGCTATGGATATCAGTACGAGCGTCCGGATTTCCTGGAGAATCAGCTGTTCAGCGCCATGGACCGCAGCACTTCCGAAACCTATCAGACCGGCGGGGATTACCGCAGAGAGGGCCGGAGCAAATGGAACCGAGATATTCACTATCCCCTGGAAATCGCCGCTGTCCGTGTTGTGGGATTCCAGGAAGGCACGGAGTGGACGCCGGTTACCATGCACTATGTCACCGATGAAATGGTCCGGCAGGTGGTGGAGAGCAATGTCCAGTTTTCCACCGGGCCCAGCAGCTACGCCTACTTTCTCTCCGATGTGGACCGGACCGGACAGCTGGAGTGGCAGCTTTCGTTTGACTACAGTTCGGAGTATGCGGGCAAAGCCCTTTCCACCATCTACATTACCCACCCGGATCTGCGGAAGTATCCGGGCAGGCCCCTGACATATAAAGGAACAGAATATCAAAACCTGGCGGATTTGACCGCGTCCGTTATGCTGCCACTGCCGGGCAGCAGGATCCGGCAGCATCTGGTGCAGCCGCTCACCGATGTTCAGAATACAAGGGAGGACGGTTGGCTGTAAAGGAAGCCAGCCAGGCCTCGTATTCCCGCATCTCTGCGTCTTCCAGCTGTATGGAGAGCACATACCGCACCTGCCCCAGCAGGCGCTGCCGGTACTCCTCCGGACTACAGATCCGGCCGGTCCGCTCCAGATGTGCCTCCAAGCCAAATTTGCGGCAGTAGTACAACTCCTGCCGCAGCCGTCTCCGATAGGAAGCGGGGACAGCCAGCTTCTCATTGACCACCAGGCCGGTGACGGACATCCGGTTCCCCGGCCCCAGCACCGTGGTTTTCCGGCCGTTGAGGATCAGGCCCAGGGGCGCCAGCCCCGCCCGGACCCGGGCGATCACCTCCCCGGGATCCAGGCTGCCGGAAAAGATCATATCGTCACAGTAGCGGGTATAGCAAATCCGCCGCTCCCGGCACCAGCTGCCCAGGGCGTTGTCAAAATCCTTCAGGATGATGTTGGAGATGGACGGTGAGGTGGGCGCTCCCTGGGGCAGGGCGTCCCGATACACGCACAGAAGAGAAAGCAGTACCCGGTTGGCCTCCGAATACCGATCCGCCGGGAATGCTTTCTCTTTTACCAAAGGGTAATACAGATGATCAAAAAACTTACGGATGTCCAGCTTCAGGATCTGCCGCTGCCCCACATGGGGCCGGGCGTTGGCCCGGGGGCTTCCGCCAAACCGGTAGGCCGTGGCATAGGGGGAGATTTCCTCCCACACCAGCAGGTTCCGGAGAATGCTGCGCTGGACTGCCTTGAGAAACGGATCCGGAACCAGGAGAGAGCGTGTCTCCCCATCCGGCTTGGGGATTTCGGTCCGGTGATAGTGGCGTTCGATATGGTTGCTGAGGCTGTAAAGCGCTTTCCCGGAAAACCCCAGATCCGCCGCCAGGGAGGAAAGCTCTCTGTATACGATCATCCCAAACTTCCTCCCTTCCTGCGGTGCGTGGAACAAAACCATGGGAATTGGGAAGCTGTGCAGCTGTACGGTCGCCCACCCCGGTGGGCCCGGCATCGCCGATGTACAGCGGAGCAGCTTTCACGGAACACCGTGAATCAGTGATATTGCTGTGTCCCGACCGCGACTCGCGGCCGGTGCCGTTTCAAACGGACGCACGCTGATGTTCCACTTGCCTCCTATCATCGGACACTTGGCGCATTTTGTCAAGTTGAAATTCCGGAAAGTCCTTCGCCGCTCCTTACACCATGGTCATGAACCACTCCACGGTCTGGGGATCGTAGTGGGAGAAAAACAGGCTCTGGCCGCCGTCCAACGCCTCAATCCGGGCCATCTCCTCCTCATTCAGCGCAAAGTCAAAAACCTGGAAATTTTCCTCCATCCGCTCCCGGTGGGTGGACTTGGGGATCACCACCACGCCGCTCTGGATCAAAAACCGCAGGGCCGTCTGGGCCACCGTCTTGCCGTGGGAGGCGCCGATCTTCTGAAGCACCGGATTCCAGAAGAAATCATTTTTGCCCTCGGCAAAGGGCCCCCAGGACTCAATCTGGGTTCCATTCTTCTTCATGTACTCCTTGGCCACCTTCTGCTGCTGGAACACATGGGTCTCCACCTGGTTAACCGCCGGCTTGATCTCCGCAAAGTGATAGAGATCCAAAAACCGGTCCGGGTAAAAGTTGGAAACGCCGATGGCCCGGACCTTGCCGGCCTTGTACGCCTCCTCCATGGCCCGGTAGGTGCCGTAGTAATCGCCGAAGGGCTGGTGGATCAGCAACAGGTCCAGGTAGGAGGTCTGCAGCTTATTCAGGGACTCCTCAATGGAAGCCTTGGCCTTCTCATACCCGGCGTTGGAAATCCAAACCTTGGTGGTCAGGAAGAACTCCTCCCGGGGCAGGCCGCTGCCGGCCATAGCCTTGCCCACGCCTTCCTCGTTGCCGTAGGCCTGGGCCGTGTCTATGCTCCGGTATCCCACCTCAATGGCCTCCCGGACGCACCGCTCCGTCTCCTCCGGCGGGGTCTGATAGACGCCATATCCCAGCACCGGCATTTTGACTCCATTGTTCAAGGTTACATATTCCATGATTGTTGCCTCCTTGCTATGCAAAAAATTTTCTTTGTTTTCTTTTGACGATTTCATTTTACAACAGAGAAAAAGAATTGTACAATAAGACCATCGGAAACCACATTTCATAGAATGAATACTACATCAGGAGGAGTGATATGCTGAACCTGGAAGAGCTGCAGCAGCTCACCGCCTTTGAGGAGGAGGGGACCCTGTCCCAGGCTGCGGAAAAGCTGCACATTTCTCAGCCCACCATCACCCGGACCATGCAGCGGCTGGAGGAGGAATTTGGCGTCCCGCTGTTTGTCCGGGGGAAGAACCGGATTGCTTTCAATGAAACTGGCAGGCAGGCGGCGGCCTGTGCCCGGCAGCTGCTGGATGCGGCAGCGGAGGCGTTGGCCAAGGTACGGGAGTTTGACCGCCGCCTACACACCATCACGGTCTCCTCCTGCGCCCCGGCGCCGCTGTGGCAGGTGATGCCGGCCCTTTCCACCGCCTACCCGGGCATGACCCTGTCCGCCTCCCTGAAGGACACGCCGGCGATTTGGGAGGACCTGCGCAGCCAGGCCTGCCGTCTGGCCATCCTCCCCCATCCGGTGCCGGATGGGGAGTATCTCTGCGTACCCTTTCTGCAGGAGAAGCTTTCGGTCTGCGTGCCCCCGTCCCATGAGCTGGCGGGAAAAGCCTCTGTCACCTTTTCCGACCTCAACGGCTTTAACTTCCTGCTCCGCTCGGAGATCGGATTCTGGGATGTGCTGTGCCGGCGGCGGATGCCCTCCTCCCGCTTTCTGGTACAGACCGACGATTTTGCCTTTCAGGAGCTGATCCGGGAATCCTCCCTGCCCTGCTTTGCCACAGACCTGGCTGCGGACCCCCGGTATCTCCTGGGGAACCGGATCCAGATTCCCCTGGAAGACCCGGACGCCCAGGCCACCTATTTTCTGGCCTGCCGGCCGGAGGACCGGGCCCTTGTGCAGGCGGTAACCGGGCCGGACCGGGAGCTCCCCAGGCCGGAGCAGCCGCCCGCATAAGGCGCTCTCGCGGGAACACTGATACAAAAAACGACACCAAGAAAAGATGTATCTCCATGGAACTATCTGACTATCTTCCCTTTTGGAAGCAGCTGACCGCTGCCCAGCAGGAAAGGCTGCGGCAGGCCGCCGTCCTGCGTTCCGCCCCTGCCGGTACCCTGCTTACCCAGGGCACCGGCGACTGCATTGGCCTGCTGGTCATCCGCTCCGGCCAGCTCCGGGTTTTCCTCACCTCCCCAGAGGGGAGGGAAATCACGGTCTACCGGCTGTTGGAGCGGGATATCTGCCTGTTCTCCGCCTCCTGCATTTGGAAAAGCCAGGACAAACGGCTGGCTGCCGTCCTGCTGGAGGAGAGCGCCCTGGAGGGCAGCCGGGAGCTCCGCATCACCCATGAAAAGATTGCCGGCCACCTGGGCACCGCCCGGGAGGTGGTCACCCGGATGCTTCGCTATCTCCAGTCCGAGGGGATGGTGGAGCTGGCCCGGGGGACTATCCGGCTGGCCGCACCGGACCGCCTGCGGCAGCTGGCCGGTGAGGATGAGTGCTGAGGCCTGGCTCCAGAACGCTCAGCCGCGGAGCCTGGCGCCCGCTTGTGCCAGCCCGATAGGCACCCTCCGGGCGTATCGCGCAAAATACCGCTGCCGGCAGATTTCTCCCTCCGGCAGCGGTACCCTGATGTTTTTATTCTGGCTTCTCTATTCTGATTTTTCTATTCCGTTTTTCCGATTCGGATCCTTTTTGATTTTCCGGATTATAATGGGCTTCCCAAACTTTTCCCCCGCACAACCGGCGGCGGCTCAGTCCAGCAGCGACAGTACCCGCTCCTTGGGGACAGCGCCCACCGACTGGTTCACGGCCTTGCCGCCCTTGAACACGATCAGGGTGGGAATGCTCATGACCCGGAACTGGGACGCCAGCTCCGGCTGCTCATCCACATTGACTTTCCCCACCTGGATGTCCGTCCGCTCCTCTGCCACCTGATCCACAATGGGGGAAAGCATACGGCAGGGGCCGCACCAGGATGCCCAAAAATCCAACAAAACGGTTTTTTCGTTCTCCAACACTTCCTTCTGAAAATTGTCCTTGGTAATCGTTAAAACAGCCATGTTGTTTACCTCCTTTTACCTTATCCTATCATAGTCTGTCCGTTTTGTCTGTGATAAAATCACATTTTTTTAAGCATTTTCCCTGCAGCCCCGCCGTCAGCCGCCCACCGGTCTTTGGCCCGGCAGATCAGCTGGGTCATGGTGCCCATGGGTCAGTAGACGCACCAGGACCGGGGCTTGCAGAGCGCCATGGTCACCAGCCCCAGAATGGTGGAGGTGAGCATAACACTGTAAAAGCCAAAGGAAAACTGCGCCACCCAATCCGGCACACTGCCGCCGGCGGAGGCCCACTGCCAGGGAACCCGGAATGTCCACAAAAGCGTCACCGCCTCCCCCAGGCTCCGGGCTCCCCGTGCCACCAGCCAGGTGTTCCAGAGCATCTGCCCGAACATAATCAGGAAGAACAGTAGGAACCCGTACCGGAACCACTTGCTCCGGAGGAAGCGGGGAATGTCCTTCTTCCGGGAAAGTCCCAGGCGTCCGCCCAGCAGGCTGAAAAGCTGGCCCCGGCCACAGTAGCGGTTGCAGTAGCCTTTGCCTTTTCCGGCCACCGCCATCACCAGCGGGATAAAAAAGCACAGCAGCCCCAGCCAGGCAAACAAAATATTGAAAAATCCCAGCGTCAGGTAAAGCAGGGAGGCAATCCACAGATAGTCATACCATTTTTTCTGCTTCTTCACGCTGTCACCTCCCGCAGTTCCACCACAGAGGCCGGGCATTCCCGCACACATTTACCGCAGCCCACACAGCGTTCCTCCACCTGGGCAAACAGCCCCTTCACCACATGGATGGCATCCCGGGGACATACTTTCACGCAGCAGCCGCAGACCACGCATTCTTCCAGGGCCACCACTGCCTTTTTTTCCGGGGTTTTCGCTCCGTCTTCTCCATACGATTCTCTGCTCCTTCCTGATTCTGGGAACAGTATAGCAGAAAACCGGCAGGCCATCTGTGACCAAATCACCAAACGGCCGGCAGGCTACCGGCGGCCGGCCTCTTCCCCTCCCTTCCGCTTGGTCCAATAGCGGAGGCGAATCCTCTCCCGCTCCTCCTCGCTCAGGTCCACCCACTCCACATAGGGGGGGGAACAGACCGCCATGGGAGTTCCGCACTGGTAACATTCGGCCTCCAAGAATTTAGAGGCCACCCGGACCCTCCCGCAGTCCGGGCAGATAAACACTCGTATCATAAACTCGTCCTCCAAACTTGGGGAAAGAACGGCAGCCTGGCCTTCTTTTCCTATTTTACTATACACGAAAATTTGAGAAGGGAAAGCCTTGCTTTTTCCGTATGTTTGTACTAAACTGGTTCACAGACAGACAGGGAGGAACGAAAATCACATGAATACCATCTTAGAACAAATCACAGAGGCCATGGAAAAGGCCTTTGCAGCCTGCGGCTATGAAACCCGCTTTGCAAAGGTAACCCTTTCCAACCGGCCGGACCTGTGCGAATATCAGTGTAATGGTGCCCTGGCGGCGGCCAAGACCTACCACAAAGCCCCCATTCAGATTGCTTCCGCGGTGGCGGAACAGCTGCAGGACAGCCCGCTGTTTGCGGAGGTGGCGGCGGTGAACCCCGGCTTTCTGAACCTGAAGCTCTCCGCGGATTTTCTGGCCGTCTACCTGAACCGGATGCAGGGCCAGGAACATCTGGGCTGTGAGCCGGTGGGCCAGGGGAAAACCGTGGTCATTGACTACGGCGGCCCCAACGTGGCAAAACCCCTGCATGTGGGCCATCTGCGCTCCGCCATCATCGGCGAAAGCCTGAAGCGGATTTACCGGTACAACGGCTACCAGGTGATCGGGGATGTACATCTGGGAGACTGGGGGCTGCAGATGGGCCTGATTATGGAGGAAACCCGGCTGCGCCATCCGGAGCTGCCCTATTTTGATGAGTCCTTTACCGGCCCATATCCCCAGGACCCACCCTTTACCATCTCCGACCTGGAGGAGATTTATCCCACCGCCAGCGCCCGGTCCAAGGAGGATGCTGCCTTTGCCCAGGCAGCCCATGACGCCACGGTGAAACTGCAGAAGGGCGTTCCCGGTTACCAGGCCCTGTTCCGCCACATTCTGTCCGTATCCATTGCGGACCTGAAGAAAAATTATGCCCGGCTGCACGTGACCTTTGACGTGTGGAAAGGCGAGAGCGACGCACAGCCCTACATTCCGGAGATGATCCAGAACATGAAGGACCAGGGGCTGCTCCACGAAAGCCAGGGAGCCCTAGTGGTGGATGTCCAGGAGGAATCGGACACCAAAGAGATCCCCCCCTGCATTGTCCAGAAGTCCGACGGCGCCTCCCTCTACGCCACCACCGATCTGGCCACGCTAGTGGAGCGGGAAAAGCTGTACCACCCGGACGAGGTGCTCTATGTGGTAGACAAGCGCCAATCCCTGCACTTTACCCAGGTGTTCCGCACCGCCAAGAAAGCCGGCATCATCCGGCCGGAGACCAAGCTGACCTTCCTGGGCTTCGGCACCATGAACGGCAAGGACGGCAAGCCCTTCAAGACCCGCCAGGGCGGCGTCATGCGGCTGGAGAACCTGATCTCTGACATCAACCAGGCGGTTTACCAGCGGATTCTGGAGAACCGGGAGATTTCCCCGGAAGAGGCGGAGTCCATCTCCCAGATCATTGGGCTGGCCGCCCTGAAATACGGTGACCTGTCCAACCAGGCCACCAAGGACTATGTGTTTGACGTGGACCGCTTCACCTCCTTTGAGGGGAACACCGGCCCCTATATCCTGTACACCATGGTGCGGATCAAATCCATCCGGGCCCGCTACCAGGCCGAGGGAGGCGCTGAAGCCCACACCCTCCGGGAGGCCCAGAGCGACAGCGAGAAAGACTTGCAGCTGCTCCTGGCCCGGGCCAACGACAGCATTGCCGCGGCCTGCGTGGAGACGGCTCCCCACCGGCTATGCCAGTATGTATACGAGGTGTCCAACGCCTTCAACAAGTTCTACCATGAGACCAAGATTTTGGGCGAGGCGGACGTTGCCCGCAAAGAGGGATGGATCGCCCTACTGGGCCTGACCCTGAAAGTCCTGGCGGACTGCATTGACCTGCTGGGCTTTGAGGCGCCGGAGAAGATGTAAGCTCCACCTGTAAAAAGAAAACCGGAAAGCATGGCCATCCGCCTGCTTTCCGGTTTTCTTTTGTCCGCCTGTTCGGGCTGTCTGTTCTATTTGGTCCGGCTCAGCCGCCGTACCAGCCCAAAACCAGCCATGCCCAACACTGCCCCCAGGCTGTTCAGCAGAATATCGTCCACATCAAACTCTCCCAGCAGGGTCACCAGCTGGATCCCCTCCAGAAACAGGGAGAACAGGGCCGCGGACAGCACTGTGATCAGCAGATACCTGGTGCCCCGGCGCAGCAGCGGCACCAGAATCCCAAAGGGCAGGAAGGCCGCCACATTGTACACCAGGTTGGCAAAAGCCAGCCGGGGGATCCGCTCCCAGTGCCGCAGGTACAGGCGGATCATCCGGAACGGCTCATAGTTGGCCGTCTCCAAATGGGCCCGCACCGCCTCCGGGCTCCAGTGGGACAGGATCTCCCGGGTCATACGGCTCCCGTATTTGAATACAATCAGGTCCACCAGCGCCAGCAGATACAGCACAAACACCAGCCAGAGAAGCCGGTGGATCCCATTTCTCGCTTCACCCTTTTTGCTTTTCATCCGCCTCCGCCTGCGCATCCAACCGCCGGTTCCGCCAGTACAGGCAGCAGTCAATGGAAACCAGCACCAGGTCCAGCACATAGAACGCTACCACGTACGTCACATTTCCCCCCACAAATTTAGAAGCGATTCCGCAGATGTATCCCAGCATAATCAGGTACATGAAAACCGCGCTCCGGCCCTTGGCGGTCCGGGAGCGGATGGACTTGGCAATATTAAAGGGCCAGGAACATCCGAACAGCACCAACATGGCAATTTCCAGAAACTGTGACATTTCCATTTTTCTGCCCTCCCTTTAGGATGCCTGCATGGCGGAAAGCTTTGCCGCCTGGTCCGCGGCAATCAGGCTGTCAATGATCTCATCCAGATCCCCGTCCATAATGGAATCAATCTTATACAGGGTCAGCTTGATCCGGTGCTCCGTCACCCGCCCCTGGGGGAAATTGTAGGTACGGATCTTTTCCGACCGGTCGCCGGTGCCGATCTGGCTCCGGCGCTCCGCCGCCTCCGCATCCTGCTGTTTCTGCCGCTCCAGATCCAGCAGCCGGGAGCGCAGCACCTTCAGCGCCTTTTCCTTGTTCTTCAGCTGGGATTTCTCATCCTGGCAGGAAACCACAATGCCCGTGGGCAGATGGGTCAGCCGCACCGCCGAATCGGTGGTGTTGACGCACTGGCCGCCGTTTCCGGAGGCCCGGAACACGTCAAACTTGCAGTCGTTCATATCAATCTCCACGTCCACCTCTTCCGCCTCCGGCATCACCGCCACGGTGCTGGTGGAGGTGTGGATCCGGCCGCCGC
>CAZSAF010000068.1:0-12449 GCA_964604605.1 uncultured Lachnospiraceae bacterium | reverse complement strand
CTTTTGCGCCCGCTTGTGCTTGGCTTCCGGGGTGTCTGCCAGCCATTCTTCCGGGTTTTTCCCTTCTTTGATGGTCTGATTGTCTTTGCGTCAGGCACTCTATCACCGAGGCCAAGGCCGAGGAACCGCATAAAGCTCATTCGGTCATTGATTTGGTACTCTGCCTGGTCATCCGAAAGGTTGAACAGACGAGCCAGCACAAGGAGCTTCGTTTTTTCCTACGGCGGAAATTTTGCTTTTCCTAAATTTATCCGTAATCGTGTCTGCCAGCGTTCATTTTCCGGATCCGGAGAGGCTGGTTCTGGTTATTGTTCCCTCGACCGATTTCCCCATGTTTATAAAGTGTGAGTTTATAAAAAGTTTTCATACGATTCCTTGACTTTCCGGGAATACTGGTTATAATAGACAACTGTTAACCTGTATAACTATTTGCAGACTTACCATTTGCTGTCTGCATAACCGGAAGGAGGAAATCCACGTGCAAGAGACGGGAGGACGCCGGATGGAGGAGTTGGTCCGGCTGATTCATCGCATGCTGATGGCGTGCCGGAATTTGCAGGCCTTTGATGGGCTTCATCCGGGCGCTTTTTTTACGTTGGCAGCCATCGGCTGCTGCCTGGAGGGGCCGGACCCGCAGGGACGGCCGGAAATGCCAGGGCAGACGGAGGCTTCCGGAAAGGGGGAGGCCGGAGAGGGGGCTGAGAAGCCGGGCATCACGGTGACTCAGCTGGCCCATCGCCTGTCCATCTCCAACCCGGCTGCATCCAAGATGCTCCGGGGACTGGAGGAAAAAGGATATATCCGGCGGCTGCCGGATCCGGAGGACCGGCGGATTACCTACATTGCTCTTTCGCCGGAGGGGAGCCAGATCTTGGACCGTGCCCGGAGACAGGCGGCCCAGCTAGCGGACAACCTGGTTTCCCGGATGGGGGAAGAGGAGATGGAGGAGCTGCTGCGCCTGTGCCGCAAGCTGGCTGATCTGATGGAGGAGGATACCGTATGAACAGCATTTTAAAATTTATCCGGCCTTACTGGAAGGCCATGTGCCTGGTGGTGGTTTTTCTGCTGATCCAGGCTTACTGTGACTTAATGCTGCCGGCCTACACCTCGGACATTGTGGACGTGGGAATCCAGAACAGCGGCATTGAGCATGTGACGCCCCAGGCGGTGCGCCGGTCGGAGTTGGATATCCTGGAATTGTTTATGAAGGAGAATCAGATCTCTTATGTGGAAGGCCTGTACACGGAGGAGGACGGCGTATGCCGTCTCCAGGGGCTTCACGGGGATCAGTGGGACCAGGCAGATGAGGCCTTTACCCTGCCCATTGTCATCCGTTCTGCCATGGGGGATGCGGCAGCTTCCCTGAACCGGGAGGTCGCCCAGGCTGTCCGCGGGCAGGCGGAGGCACAGCTGGAGCAGCTGGGGGATTCCATGGCGGAGCAGACAGCCCTGGCCTGGGTCCGGGGAGAGGCGGAGGCCTGCGGCTTGAGCCTCAGCTCCATACAAAATTCCTATCTGCTGCGCACCGGTGCCAAGATGATGGGCCTGGCCCTGCTGATGCTGGTGGTCTCGGTCTCCAGCAGCTTCCTGGCCTCCCGGGTGGCGGCCTCTGCGGCCAAGAACATCCGGGGGCAGGTGTTCCGGAAGGTGGTTTCCTTTTCCAATGCGGAGATGGACCGGTTCTCCACCGCCTCCCTGATTACCCGGAGCACCAATGACATCCAGCAGGTGCAGATGGTGATTATGCTCCTGCTGCGGATGGTTTTGTACGCCCCCATCATCGGCATTGGCGGCGTCATCCGGGTGCTGCGGACCAATACCTCCATGACCTGGGTCATTGCCCTGGCAGTGGTGCTGGTCATGGGCATTGTGCTGGTACTGGTGGCGGTGGCCATGCCCCGGTTTAAAAAGATGCAGACCCTGGTGGACCGGCTGAACCTGGTAACCCGGGAGATCCTCACCGGCCTGCCGGTGATCCGTGCCTTTAGCCGGGAACGGTATGAGGAACAGCGCTTTGACGGAGCCAACCGGGATCTGACCAAAACCATGCTGTTCACCAACCGGGTCATGACCTTTATGATGCCCTCCATGATGTTTGTGATGAACGGGATGACGGTGCTCATTGTCTGGGTGGGCTCCCACCACATTGACCAGGGGCTGCTGCAGGTGGGAGACCTGATGGCCTTTATCACCTACACCATGCAGATTATCATGGCCTTCCTGATGCTGACCATGATGTCCATTATCCTGCCTCGGGCCATTGTGGCGGCCACCCGGATCCAGGAGGTGCTGGACACGGAATCCAGCATTCAGGATCCGGAGAATCCCCAGGTGCCAGCGGAGAAAACCGGCGTGCTGGAGTTCCGGGATGTGTCCTTCCGGTACCCCAACGCGGAGGAAAATGTGCTGGAGCACATCAGCTTTACCGCCCGGCCGGGGGAGACCACCGCTGTCATCGGCAGTACCGGCAGCGGCAAATCCACCCTGGTAAACCTGATCCCCCGGCTCTACGATGTGACCGAGGGGCAGATTTTGCTGGACGGAATGGATATTCGGTCCATGAGCCGGGAGGCGCTGCGGGAGCGGCTGGGCTATGTGCCCCAGAAGGCCATCCTGTTTTCCGGCAGTATCGCGGACAACCTGCGGTACGGCTGCCCAGAGGCGCCGGATGAGATGGTGCAAAAGGCGGCGGAGATTGCCCAGGCCACGGAATTTATAGAGGCCAAGCCAGAGAAGTATGAAACCTATATCTCCCAGGGAGGCACCAATGTGTCCGGCGGTCAGAAGCAACGGCTTTCCATTGCCCGGGCGGTGGCCAAGAACCCGGAGGTCTACCTGTTTGATGACAGCTTCTCCGCCCTGGACTACAAGACCGACTCGGCGCTGCGCAGCGCCCTGAAGCAGCAGGTGGCAGGCAGTACCATTTTGATTGTGGCCCAGCGGATCAGCACCATTCTCCATGCGGAGCAGATCCTGGTGCTGGACGAAGGGCGGATTGTGGGGGCCGGCACCCACCAGGAGCTGTTGCAGACCTGCGAGGCGTACCGACAGATTGCAGAAAGCCAGCTTTCCGAGGCGGAGCTGAATCAGGTGAAACACCCTTCCGGTGCGGCAGAACACCGCGAGGAACAGAAAGGAGGTGCCATCCATGGCTGAACACACATCCAGGCCCGCAGGGCGGCCAGGCGGCCACATGCGAGGCGGCGAGAAGGCCAAAGACTTTAAGGGAACCATCGGAAAGCTGCTGGCCTATATTGGAAGATACAAAATTCCTGTGCTGATCGTGCTGATTCTGGCGGCGGGCAGCACCGTGTTCAATGTGGTGGGCCCGAAAATTCTGGGCCAGGCCACCACGGCGGTCTTTGAGGGCTTGACAAGGAAAATTTCCGGCACCGGCGGCATTGACTTTTCCCAGATCGGAAGAATCCTGTTGCTGCTCCTGGGGCTGTATATTTTGAGCGCAGTGCTCAGCTTCCTCCAGGGCTGGGTGATGACCGGCGTTTCCCAGCGGGTGACCTACCGGATGCGGAAGGAAATCTCTGAAAAAATCAGCCGTATGCCCCTAGGCTATTTTGAAAGCCGCCCCCACGGGGAGGTGCTTTCCCGGGTGACCAACGATGTGGATACCCTGGGCCAGAGCCTGAACCAGAGCATTACCCAGCTGATCACCTCGGTGACCACCATGGTGGGGGTGCTGGTGATGATGCTCTCCATCAGCGCGTGGATGACCCTGGTGGCCCTGCTGATTCTGCCGGTTTCCGCTTTCCTGGTGATGCAGATTGTCAAGCGCTCCCAACGGTATTTCCGGCGGCAGCAAAACGCCCTGGGTACCATCAATGGGCAGATTGAAGAAACCTTTGGCGGCCAGAATGTGGTGGCGGTCTTTAACCATCAGGAACAGGTGATTGCGGAGTTTGACCAGACCAACCAGCAGCTGTACGAGTCCGCCTGGAAGTCCCAGTTCCTCTCCGGCCTTATGCAGCCCATTATGAATTTTGTGGGAAACCTAGGTTATGTGTGCGTGGCTATTCTGGGCGGCGTGCTGACCGTCCGGGGCCGCATTCAGGTGGGAGACATCCAATCCTTTATCCAGTATGTGCGCCAGTTTACCCAGCCGGTGAATCAAATGGCGCAGGTTTCCAATATGCTGCAGTCCATGGCAGCGGCAGCGGAGCGGGTGTTTGAGTTCCTGGAAGAACAGGAAGAAGACCAGGGGCAGGGCTGCCCGGTGCCCATGGATCAGCTCCAGGGCTCGGTACAGTTTGAGCATGTGCGCTTCGGCTACACGCCGGATAAGATTGTCATCCATGACTTCAGCGAGACGGTGGAGCCGGGCCAGAAAATTGCTATTGTGGGGCCCACCGGCGCCGGCAAGACCACCATCGTCAAGCTGCTGATGCGGTTTTACGATGTGAACAGCGGCCGGATTCTCATAGACGGCCATGATATCCGGGAATTTGAGCGGACCAAGCTGCGGGAGGCCTTTGGCATGGTGCTCCAGGATACCTGGCTGTTCAAGGGTACCATTATGGAAAATATCCGCTATGGCCGACTGGATGCCACCGATGAGGAGGTGATTGCCGCGGCCAAGGCGGCCCATGCCCATCGGTTCATCCAGACGCTGCCCGGAGGTTACCAGATGGAGCTGAATGAGGAGGCCAGCAACGTCTCCCAGGGGCAAAAACAGCTGCTGACCATTGCCCGGGCCATCCTGGCGGACAACCGGATCCTGATCCTGGACGAGGCCACCAGCTCCGTGGACACCCGGACCGAGCAGCTGATCCAAAAGGCCATGGACAACCTGATGGAAGGCCGCACCAGCTTTATCATCGCCCACCGGCTCTCCACCATCCGGGATGCAGACCGAATTCTGGTGATGAAGGACGGGGATGTGATCGAGCAGGGGAATCATGAGGAATTGATGGCGAAAAATGGCTTCTATGCCCAGCTGTACAACTCCCAGTTTGAGCAAGCCGGGTAATTGCGCTCCCGCCGTTTCTATGGTATAATGGCCGCTGTGCGGACATTATACCGGCGCAGTGTGCGCAGCGTTTTTCTGCGTCAAAAATCAGAAGGAGATTTGTATATTCATGAGGCCAATTCTTTTTTCCATCGGGAACATACATTTTTACAGCTATGGACTGATGATTGCCATCGGCATTCTGGCAGCGTTTTTCGTCATGGAGCGCCGGGCGCCCCGCTATGGGCTGGATAAGGATATGGGATTTACACTGGGAATTTTTGCGGTGGTGGGCGGCGTTATTGGCGCCAAGCTGTTGTATATCCTGGTGGAGCTGCCCAACTTCCTGGCCAATCCGGCCCTGTGGAAAAATGTGGGGGAAGGCTTTGTTATCTATGGAGGGATCCTGGGCGGCCTGGCCGGCGGGCTCATTGGCTGCCGGATCAAGAAGCAGAGCTTTGTCAAATATTTTGACCTGTTTATTCCCTCGGTGGCGCTGGCCCAGGGCTTTGGGCGGCTGGGCTGCTTTTTTGCCGGCTGCTGCTATGGACGGCAGACGGACAGCTCCTTCTGCCTGGTGTTCCCGGAGGGAGTGGGATCCATGGCCCCCACGGGCATACCGCTGATTCCTACCCAGCTGATCTCCAGCGCGGCCAACTTCCTGCACTTTTTCATTCTGGTGTGGTTTGCCCGCCGTGCCAAGAAGGATGGCCAGGTGGGAGGCTTGTATATGATTCTCTACAGCATCGGGCGCTTCCTCATTGAGGGGCTGCGGAACGACCCCCGGGGAAGTGTGGGACCTTTTTCCACCTCCCAGTTTATCTCTTTGCTGATCTTTGTGGCCGGTGTGCTGGTGATGGTGATTGCCTCCCGCCAAAAGCCCCGGGCAGCGGTGGAGGCCGCCGGCACCGGTGAGGCCGCGGCGGAGGAAAACGCCACGGCGGAAGAAGAGGCAGAAGAAAGCGCAGATGTGGAGGAGAACGTCTCTACGGACGAACCGGAAAAAGAAACAGAGGCACCTGCCACAGAACCTGCCCCGGAGACAGAGTCCCCGGAAGCAGAGGAGAGCGAAGGCGAAGAAGAGGAAAAGAAGGACTGACGGCTCTTTTAGCGGCGGCCTTCCTGGGCTCGGCGTACCAAGCGGGAAACCACCGGCCCCAGAAAGACCGCCGCTATTATTTTCAGCGCGTCCCCGGGCAGATAGGGAATAACGCCGGCCAGCAGGGCGGCGCCCAGGGAGATGTGCATCTGAAAGGCCAGCCAGGCGGTGCCCAAGGCATAGCAGGCGGCAATCCCCAGGGCCATGCCCAGAGCACAGAGCAGTTTGCGGGAGCGGAAGCGCTCCACAAACAGGCCGCTGATGGGAACCTGCAGCAGAAAGCCAATGAGGTAGCCGCCGGTGGGCCCGGTGAGCTTGCCCAACCCGCCGCCAAAGCCGGAGAACACCGGGAGCCCTGCCGCTCCCAGGAGCAGGTACACCAGGCAGCTGGCCCAGGCCCACTTCCAGGGAAGCAGATACACGGCAAAAAGAAGAATCAGGTTGGTCAGGGAAAGGGGAACCGGGGTCATGGGGAGCGGAATGGAAAGGGGCGCCAGCACGCAGAGGACGGCGGCGGCCATGGCGGTCAATACCAGGTAATGGGTGTGGGAACGGTTTTGCATAGTTACCTCCTCGTAAAAGTGGAATGTGAGCCGGCAGGGAAACGGTTGCCGGCTGCTGCACGGCACCGATTATAATTTTTTTTTGCCGGATTGTCAACATGAAAATTTTGCGGGTTAACAATTCTCCACTGAAAGAACCGGTTGAATTCATGGGGTGGGCATGGTATCATGAAAGGGAAGTGTGCACAGGCATTTGCCTGGAAAAATCATACAGACAAGAGAGGTTCTGCCAATGAAATATTTGATTGCCTCGGACCTGCACGGGTCCGCCTTTTACTGCCGCCAGCTGCTGGAAGCCTACCAGAGAGAGAAAGCAGACAAGCTGCTTTTGCTGGGGGATATTTTGTACCACGGCCCCCGGAACGACCAGCCCCGGGAGTATCAGCCCAAGGAGGTGATCCCGCTGCTCAACGGCATAAAGGAGGAAATCCTTTGCGTGCGGGGCAACTGCGACTGTGATGTGGATCAAATGGTGCTGGAATTCCCTATTTTGGCGGAATACTGCATTCTGGACCTGGGAAAGCAGATGGTCTTTGTCACCCACGGCCATGTGTTCCATGAGAAGAACCTACCTATGCTGAAGGCAGGGGATATTCTGCTCTATGGCCATACCCATGTGCCGGCCTGCCGGCAGGTGGGAGAAACCGGAATCTGGTATCTGAACCCGGGCTCCCTCTCTATCCCCAAGGAAGGCAGCGCCCACAGCTACATGACCCTGGAAAACGGTGTGTTTACCTGGAAAAATCTGGAGGACGGCCATGAGCTTCAGGTATTTACTCTTTGATCTGGACGGCACGCTGACGAATCCCAAGGAGGGGATCACCAAGAGCGTCCAGTATGCACTGGCGTCCTTTGGGGTGGAGGAGCCGGATTTGGACCGGCTCACCTGCTTTATCGGGCCGCCGCTGGTAGACTCCTTCATGGAGTTTTACGGCTTTGACCGGGAGAAGGCCCGGCAGGCCCAGGCTAAATACCGGGAGCGGTTTGCGGAGAAGGGGATTTTTGAAAACCAGGTGCTGCCGGGGATTCCGGAAATGCTCAGCCGGCTAAAGCAGGCGGGGAAGGTTTTGGCCCTGGCCACCTCCAAGCCGGAGGTGTTCGCCTGCAAGCTCCTGGAACGCTACGGGCTGGCGGAATATTTCACCCAGACGGTGGGCAGCGGGCTGGACGGCAGCCTGGGCACCAAGGCGGAGGTCATTGAGGAGGCGCTGCGCCGCCTGGAGCTTTCCAACGGGGACCGGGAGCAGGCACGGATGATTGGGGACCGGAAGCATGATATTGCCGGCGCCAAAGCCTGTGGGCTGGCCTCTGTGGGGGTTCGCTTTGGCTATGCGGAAGAAGGGGAGCTGGAAGCCGCCGGCGCAGATTTTATTGCAGGAACGGTGGAGGAGCTGGAGGCATTTCTCCTGGACGGATCATACATAAAGGAGGAACAGAATTCGTGAATATACTGTTTTTTTTGACGCCCAAAAAGGATGTGGCATACCTGACGGACGATATGACGCTCCGGCAGGTGCTGGAGAAGATGGAGCATCACCGGTATACCTGTGTCCCTATGCTGGACCGTTACGGACAGTATGTGGGAACCGTCACCGAGGGGGATCTGCTGTGGGCTGTCAAAAACCAGTACAATCTCAGCCTGAAAAATGCGGAGGAAATCTCTATTCTGGATGTGAAGCGGCGCCGGGATTACGAGCCGGTGAACATCAATGCGCGGATTGAGGATATAGTGTTTGTGGCCATGGGCCAGAACTTTGTGCCGGTGGTGGACGACCGGGGGGCATTCATTGGGATTGTCACCCGGAAGGATATTATGCGATATTGTTATGAGGAGTACATCGTCAAGCCCCGGTCGGAGCCGGAGCAGAAATAGCAAACCGGGGAAGGGGAGATGGAATGGAAGAGAAAAAGACGGAGGGAAAACTAAAACTTTCCGCACTCTTGCCCATCGGCGTGTTCCTGGCGCTTTTTGTGGGCGTCAGCCTGCTGGCGGGGGATTTTGCGGCTATGCCGGCCATTGTGGCCTTTCTGATTGCGCTGCTGGCTGCCTTTCTGCAGAACCCCCGACAGAGCTTTGAGAAAAAGCTCCACATAGCGGCGGAGGGGGCCGGGGATGACAATGTGATCACCATGTGCCTGATCTTCCTGGCCGCTGGTGCCTTCTCTGGTACGGTGACGGCTGCCGGAGGAAGGGGTGTCCCCGGAGGAACTGCTGGCGGATAGTCAGGTGATGGAGTTCCTTTTTTCCGGGGAAGAGTGGGAACAGGCGGCGTACCGGACCGTAAATCTTTCGGTGCCTTGGTTTGACGTGGCATCGGATTTGGACCTGATCTCGGGTCTGCATCAGCTGGGAATCAGGGATGTGTTTGACAGTGCCCGGTCAGACTTCTCGCCCATCTCGGACGCTCCGGAGATGGAGGAGGCTATTATCACCCAGGCCCAGCATGCGGCCAGGGTAAAGATGGACGAGGAGGGCTGTGAGGCGGCAGCCTACACGGTGATGATGACGGAGGAGGTCAGTGCCCTGGCACCGGGGGAGGAGGTTGATTTTATTCTGAACCGGCCTTTCCTCTTTGCCATCACCGGTGCGGATGGGCTGCCTCTGTTTGTGGGGATTGTCAATCAGCCGGAGTAGCCAAGGGAAAAACGTTGCGTTCCCAGACGCTTCTCAACGGCGTTCCCGTATAAAATACAGGGGACGCCGTTTTACTTCCAGATAAATGCGGCTCAGGTAATAGCTGATGGTGCCCAGCGTCAGAAAAAGGCAGAAGGAAACCAAGGCTCCCAGGCAGAGAACGGTGAGTCCTGGAAAGAACCGGGAGGTGGCTGCAGCCACCAGAAGAACAGCCAGCGCCGCGAAAAATATCAGGAGTGACAGGAGGGCAAACAGGAAGGGAACCAAAATCAGGGCGGAGGAGAAGGAGGCAATGCCATCCAGGGCATACCCGAATAGTCCCCGGAGAGACCAGCTGCTGGTTCCAGATATGCGGCTGGTATGCTTATATTCCACCCAGCAGGTGGAAAAACCCACATAAGAAAAGATCCCTTTTGTAAAGCGCACCCGTTCGTCCAGAGAAAGTACCGCGTCTACCATCGGGCGGTTCATCAGCCGGAAATCCCGCTCCCCCTGGTTCAGTTGGATAGAGGAAATCCGGTGAAACAGCCGGTAAAACAGTCGGCTACACAGGGAGCGGAGCGGAGGCTCTCCTTCCCGGGAAATCCGCCGGGCTGCGGCACAGTCTGCTCCGGTGGCCTCCAATTCCCGCAGCATTTGGGGAAGCAGTTCTGGGGGATCCTGCAAATCCGCATCCATTATACAAACCCAGTCCCCGGAAGCTGCCCGAAGCCCGGCCAGCATAGCCGCTTCCTTCCCAAAGTTCCGGGTAAAGGAAAGATAGTGTACACGGTTGTCCTCCTGGGCCAGGCGGCGCATACAGGCCAATGTGCCATCCCGGGACCCGTCATCCACCAGAATCAGCTCCAGCCGTGCCGGAACCTGCGGCAGAACACGGATCAGTTCCTGATAAAAAACGGGAAGGGTGGATTCCTCATTGTGGCAGGGCACAATCACAGACAGCAGTTTCATACCTAAACCTCTCATTTCTTTTGCCGGCAAAGCTCCGGAAGCTATTTCTTTTCAAACAACACCAAGGAAAAGGAATATTCATAGTAGGCGGTCTCGATGGCGATGGTTTCCACCTCCCGCACGCCGTCCAGCGTGGCGGTCAGGGAGAGGAGCGTATCTCCTTGAACCCAGATGTTTCCAGTGTGATGGGCAAGCGCCTCCCGGATTTCCTCCAGGGAATCCGCCACATGGGCATTGTGGCCGAAAGCCTGGTAGGTTGTCTCCACATTCCAGCCATACTGGTTATAGTAATACAGCTCCACATCCGGGTATTTGACGGCGATAAATGCGCAGGTAATGTCCTCCAGCAGGAATAGATCTCCCGCCTGCATGCGTCCATCCAGGGCATCCTCCACCGCGGAGGAGGATGGGTCGTAATTGACCTGGTACAGGGGAATGGCCCGGATGGCTGCCAGGGCAAGGACACCCAGTATAACCAGAATCCGTAGCCAGCGCTGGGACAGCCGGGCGGCCATCCAGGCAAAGGCAAAGACGGCCAAGCCATAGAGGATCATGGTATACCGGACATAGTAGACCGGACGAAAGATGGATACGACAAGCCCTAGCCCAATCACAGACGCGCAAAGCCCGGCGGCCAGCAGCGGAGGGCGGGCCTTTGCCTTATCCCTCTTTCGAAGGCGCAGAAGAGACAGCAGCAGGAGTCCCCACAGGCATACGGATAAAACCGTGAGAGCCATCCTTCCCCCATCGCTGATTCCCACCGCATCCTCCGGGGTATCCCCGATCAGGAAAAAGCTGAGGGTATCCGCTAGCACACCGGGATACTCCACGCGGATCCAGGAAGCGCCATCCAGGGAAACCTGAAAGAGCAGAATCAGAAAGCCCGGAAGGTAGGCAGCCAGCTGGAGGACAGCCGGAATCAGCCAGCGGCGCAGCGGACGCTTCTCCCACCGGTTATGTACCAGCAGAAACAGGTTCAGGCAGGCCATGGCCAGAAGGCCAAAATAGTGTGTGTAGGCGGAGGCCAGGCTGAAGACGATCATCCAAAGGAGATTTTTCCGCCCGGAGCCTTCCTGTATCGCAGATCTCCAGGCATAAATGGCCGCCAGCGTGACAAACACCGGCGCCCAGGTGTACATACGGATCTGCAGGGCGTATTTGAGCATTGCCGGCAGAAAAAACGCCAGAAACGTAAACCAGATCCCCACGGAAGGGCCAAAATCCCGGCGGATGTGCGTATACCCCAGGGCGGCCAGCACCGCGCCGCCGGCTACGGAAAACAGCCGCAACTCCACAATTCCGTCCCCTGCGATCCAGGTAAAGAGCTTCAGGAGAAGGTAATAGAGGTGTGGGTGCACATCGTATACGGCAATCCGGCACAGATCCGGAACATTCTGGCGGATCAGCCCTACGGTATAGCTTTCATCAAACCAGAGAGCCGTGTGAAATGCGCCGGAAGCAAGATAAAGCGTTCCGGCTGCCAGCAGCAACAGATGCAGTTTCTGAGAGGAAATTCTTTTCGGCAAGGTTGGTTGTCTCTCCCTTTCTTTCCTCCAGTATAGAGGCAATCTTTGATCTGCCCCTGCGGAAAAACCGGGACGGCTCCTGGAAGCTGTCCCGGGAGGAGCCGGTGTACGCCTGCATGACTTCGGATTTCTTCCTGCCGGCGGACTGGGGGGCGGTTCCCCCAACGTGACCATCCTCTGTATCTGGTATCTGTGAGAACCAGGAGCGGACCGGCGGCTGCCGGGCCAAGGTATACTCCTTTTCGTTCACTTGATCCCCTCCAATATAAAGCACGCCGTATATTTTAAACCTATTACTATTCCCTGTCAACCAGATTTTTGCTGGCGGCGGATCCATTCCAGGAGAATCTCCACCATATAATCCTGCTCCGCCGGGTACAGCTCCCTTCCCTTGGGGAACCGGTGCCATTTGTACAGGCAGCCCCGGCAGCAGGTGCCGGTGGCATGCTGGGCCAGAAACACCGGATGGCCTTTCATGGGCGTCTGCTTGCCATCGTGGGCCGGCTCCGCCGGGCCTGGCTTTCCTGAAGCCGCCGTTCAATCCGGTAAACCTTTCCGTCCTTCCGGAACCGGGCGCCGGTCTGTTTAAAATGGAAGGCGGTGCCAAAGCGGATACACTGGCTGCGGGTGTCCAAAATCCACTCGTAATCGCAGAGCCGGGCCTCCTAGTATAATAATGGTGTAATCAATAATGACTACAGGTTAATAGTTACAT
>CAZSAF010000067.1:0-12546 GCA_964604605.1 uncultured Lachnospiraceae bacterium | reverse complement strand
TTCCTCCAGTCCCAGGGGGAGGTCCACTACATTGGGGGAAGCGACATCCTGCCGGTACCGCTGCCGGCGGAGCAGGAGCAGACGTCCATCCAGGGGCTGATGGAGGGGAACCAGGAGGCAAAGTCCCGGCTCATTGAGCACAACCTGCGCCTGGAGGTGTCCATTGACGAGCCGCTGAACGTGGACTGGGACGGCAACGAGCTGCTGCTGTCCGACATCCTGGGCACGGATGAGGACGTGATCACCCGGGACATGGAGGATGAGGTGGAGCGGCGGCTACTCAAGAATGCCATCTCTACCCTGACGGCCCGGGAGCGGACCATCATTGAGCTGCGGTTTGGGCTGGAGCAGGAGGAAGGCAGCGAGATGACCCAGAAGGAGGTGGCGGATATGCTGGGGATCTCCCAGTCCTACATCTCCCGGCTGGAGAAAAAGATTATCAAGCGTCTGAAAAAGGAGATCGTGCGCTTTGAATAACGGATGCCCGCGGGAGGATCTTTCGAATTTCTTTCGAAGTTCTTCCCGCTTTCTTTTTTTCCGCAGGCGGATGTTTTTCCGGTTTCCCTGGTATACTGAAACTGGAAAAAACAGATAGGGGAAAAACTCCTTGCATCCGGAACTTCCCAAATGCTATATTTTCCAGGAAAGATTGGACAGTAGGAGTGAGAATATGGAACAGTATCACATTTTGGTGGCAGAGGACGACAAGGAAATCCGGGAGGGGATTGACAAGGTAACGGGACTCAACGTGGGGGCGGACGACTATGTGACCAAGCCCTTTGCCCCCATGGAGCTGCTGGCCCGGGTCAACGCCCAGCTGCGGCGGTATGCCCGGTATCTGAAGCAGTCCAGGGGAGAGGAGAACAGCCACCAATATGCCGTGGGAGGCCTGGAGCTCAACGATGAGACCAAGGAGGTGTTCTCCGACGGCCGCCCGGTGCGGCTGACCCTGCTGGAGTTCAAGATTCTGGCACTGTTGATCCAGTCTCCCGGACGCGTGTTCTCGGCGGACGAGATCTATGAGCGGGTCTGGAATGAGAAGGCCATTGCCACGGAGACCATTATGGTCCACGTCCGGAACATCCGGGAGAAGATTGAAGTCAACCCGAAGGAGCCCAAATACCTGAAGGTTGTATGGGGAGTGGGATACAAGATTGAAAAACAGTAACAAAGGATTGCGGGGGCTGGTCTGCTGCGGGCTGATGGTTTTGCTGGCGGCGGCACTGGTGGGATTGTACCCGGTGTTCCGGCAGCGGATGCTGGCCGCCCGAGAGGCCTCGGCGGAGGAGAACGCCCGGCAGGAGCAGGAGATGCAGGAGGAGGCGGCGGAGGACTAGGGGGAGCAGGTGTACGTCGGCGCCCTCTGCCTGTACTGGCAGCTGGCCCAGAGGGAGCGGGGGCAGGTGCTGTCTCCCACGGAACTGTTCTTTCCGGACCAGGGCTGGGAGCTGAGCAGCGATGCCCGGGAGTACCTGGATCAGCAGACCCAGTGGTTTTACGGCCAGTTCCAGGAGTGGATTTCCTCCCGGGGCGGCCGGTATCTGCTGATGCGGGAGAGCACCGGGGAGAAGCTGACCAACAGCACAGAGCCTCTGGAGCAGGTGGCGGAGGGGGAGTGGTATCTGGGGCAGAGCCGGGAGTACCTGGCCGGCTGCACGCCCCAGAACTTCCTGGAAGCCATTGACTATGTGGACTTACGCAGCTATGAGAGTCTGTTTTCCCTGCCGGAGGATATCCTCTTTGTGGTGACTTTCCCGGAAAATCCCCTCCGCGTCCTCACCTACCTGGGCGGGGACTATGAGATGTACCACCTGACCATTGCCAGCGGCCTGGGCATGCTCATTGCCCAGGGCATTGCCACGGTGCTGGCCCTGGTGCTGCCTCTGTGGCGGCGGCTGGGCGTGGGGGAGGGCCGGCTGGACCATCTGTCCCTGGAGGTGACCATCCTGGGCATTCTCCTGTACCTGGGGATGCTGGATCTGGGCAGCCACTGGGTGATCTTTGTGGGGGAATCCCTGGACGGCACGCTGGCGGCGGAGGCTGCGGCGGCCATGGGGATGAGCGGACGGGAAACGCTGGTTTCCCGGGGAATCCTGGCCTTCCATGTCCTCATGTGGGCGCTGATTTTTGGCCTCTGGTTCTGCCTGATGCTCTCCCTGCGGCGGGTGTTCACCGACGGCCTGGGGCATTATCTGCGGCACCAGTGCTGGACGGTGTGGCTGTGCTGCTGGACCAAGCGGAAAATCCAGGGAGGAGCTGCGCGGCTGCTGCAGATCGACTGGACGGAGCCGGGAACCGGCAAGCTGCTGAAGCTTCTGGGGATCAACGCGGTGCTGCTGGTGGTTTTCTGCAGCGCCCGGTTCTTTGGCGCCTTCGGCGTGCTGATCTACTCGGTGGGGCTGTTTGTGCTGGCCCGGAAGTTCCTGGGCCGGCTGCAACGGCAGTACGGCCTGCTGTTTCGCGCCGCCCGGGAGATGGCGGAGGGGAATCTGGAGGCCCGGATCCCAGAGGAGGAGCTGGGGGGGGCTTTGAGTCCCTGAAGCAGGAGCTGGCCCGGATCCAGGAAGAATTCCAGCGGGCGGTGGAGGAGGAGGCCCGCAGCCAGCAGATGAAAACGGAGCTGTTCACCAACGTGTCCCACGACCTGAAAACACCGTTGACCGCCATCATCACCTACATTGATCTCCTGAAGGAGGGAACCGGCACTCCGGAGGAGCGGCAGGGCTATCTGGAAACCCTGGATCAGAAGGCCGCCCGGCTGAAGCGGCTCATTGAGGACCTGTTTGAGGTGAGCAAGGCCGCCAGCGGAAACCTGAAGGTGGAGAGGGAGCCGGTGGATCTGGCGGAGCTGGTGCGCCAGGCGGTGTTTGAGATGGAGGACTCCCTGTCCGCCGCGGAGCTGACCTGCCGGGTGCAGGTGCCGGACCACAAGGTGACAGCGCTGCTGGACAGCGGCAAAACCTTCCGTATTCTGGAAAACCTGCTGGGCAACGCGGCCAAGTACAGCGTGCCGGAAACCAGGGTCTTTGTGTCCCTGGAGGAGACGGGAGGGCAGTTGCGTCTGGAGGTGAAAAATATCTCCCGCAGCGCTTTGCCGGAAACGGGGACAATATGGATGACCTGTTCCAGATCGGGTGCATTGGCCTGATCAAGGCCATTGACAATTTTGATGTGAGTCAGAACGTCAAATTTTCCACGTATGCCGTTCCCATGAACATGGGAGAGGGAAACGCGCGCCGTCAGGCGCGCGTTTATGTCGGACAGGGGCCTATTCTCTCTCCCGTAGCTCCCCGGAACGGTAGGCGGCCAGCAGTTTTTCCAGATCCGCAATCTGTTCCTTCAGCAGCCGGCCGGTGTCCGTATCGCTGACCAGCTGGCGCTTGGTGACCTCCTCCACCACAAAGAGCTCCGAGTGGATGTCCTTGCCGGTGCGGATGGCGTCCTCCGTGGAGGTGAAAGGCTCGTGATATATCAGCTTTAGCCCGTAGGAGTTGGAGATCAGGGTGTAGCCGGCAATGCCGGTGGTGGACTGGTAGGCCCGGGAGAAGCCGCCGTCAATGACCAGCAGCTTGCCGCCGCACTTGATGGGGGATTCCCCCTTTTTCTGCTTCACCGGCACATGGCCGTTGATGATGTGGGAGGTCTTGGGATCCAGGCCAAACTCCTCAAAGATCCGGTCAATGACATCCTCATCGTTGTACAGCTTGTAATAAGGCGTCTTGGGCTCCTCGTGGGCCTTCTTGTCCTTGATGAAATACCGCTCAAAGGTGGTCATCCGCTCCTTGCCGAACAGGGGGGAGGAGGCTCCGGTCCACAGGTAATAGATCACATCGGTGGAGTATTCCTTCTCCGGACCCGGCGCCAGGTAGTAGCCGCGGCGTACGTAGTTGTCCAGCACGTCCATCAGCTCTTTGCCCCGGTAGGTCTTGCCCTCCAGGGTCACGGAGCGAAAGCTGCCATCGGCGTTCAGCGGGATGCTGCCATGGAAGAGCAGGTTGGAGTCGTAAATCAGGTACAGACTGCCCTTGCTTAACAGGAAGCGGACATGGGACTGGAGCTTGGAGCAGCTGAGGAAGGAAGCGTGGAGCTTCTCCATGAGGATTTCTTCAGCCTCGCTGAGCTTGTAAGGGTCCTTGGGATCCACCGTGGGCAGGTACACGTCCTCCAGGTCGTAGGTGTTGCCGTACAGGGTGATCTTCTTGTTTTCGTAATCAATCTTGTCCAACAGCAGCCGGTCGTCCAGCTGGAACTCCGGATGCCGCTTGATCAGCTGGCCCTCCAGCTTAAACTGGAGAATTGCCACCGCCTTGTGCATCTTGGTGTCCGTGGCCAGGTTGGTCTCATCGTAGGTGGCCGGGTCATATTTGACCTTGAAGCAGGCGCAGTCGTCCTCCCCGTAGGTCTCCAGGGCAAAGCGCATCAGCGGGATCAGGTTGATGCCGTAGCCGTCCTCCAGGATATCCAGGTTACCGTACCGGGCGGAGAGCCGCAGCACCGTGGCAATGCAGGCCAGGTTCCCGCAGGCGGCGCCCATCCACACCACGTCGTGGTTGCCCCATTGAATGTCCACTGAATGGTAGTTCATCAGGGTGTCCATGATGATATGGGGGCCGGGGCCCCGGTCGTAAATGTCCCCCACAATGTGCAGGTGGTTGACCACTAGCCGCTGGATGGCGTGGGCAAAAGCGCAGACGCACTCCTTGGCCCGGCCGGTGCGGATGATGGCCTCCAGGATGCTCTCGTAGTAGTGATCTTTGGCGGTGGATTCGTTGACGGTTACCAGCTCTTCAATAATATAGGCAAAGGACGGGTCAATGGATTTCCGGACCTTGGAACGGGTGTATTTCATGGAAGCCCGCCGGGTCATGCGGATCAGCCGCAGGAGCATGGTACGGTACCAGTCGTGCATGTTGGTGCCGGCGGCTTTTACCAGCTTCATTTTTTCTTCCGGGTAATAGATCAGGGTGGCCAGGTCCGTCTTGTCCTCCTGGGAGAGCTCAAAGCCAAATACATCGTCAATCTTGCTGCGGACAGTTCCGGATCCGTTTTTCAGAATGTGGATGAATTGCTCGTACTCTCCATGGATGTCGGTCATGAAGTGCTCCGTGCCCTTGGGCAGCTGCAGGATGGAGGACAGGTTGATGATCTCTGTGCTGGCCTTGGCAATGGAGGGGAAGCGGTAGGACAATGCTTCCAGATATTTCTTGTCTTCGTGTGTCATAAAATACTCCTCCCAAATTGGATGTAATTTGATTTCATTTTACCATAAGTTTTCAGAAATGGCTATTCTATTTTCGTCGGAAGAACGGGGAAAATACAAAAGGATTGACGGCTGTCCGGAAATTTCGTATACTGATACCAGGCGAAAAAAGCCGCGAAAGGCTTATGGAGAAAAATACCGCAGCAACGGTTTTTCAGGAGGAGATACTATGCAGAATATGCGTCCGGAAACCATTTGTATCCAGGGGGGTTGGCAGCCCAAAAACGGCGAGGCCAGAATCCTTCCCATTTACCAGAGCACTACGTTTAAGTACAGCGACAGCGATTACATGGGCAGGCTGTTTGACCTGGAGGAGACCGGTTATTTTTACTCCCGGCTGCAGAACCCTACCTGTGACGCAGTGGCAGCCAAAATCTGCGTCCTGGAGGGCGGCGCGGCGGCCATGCTCACCTCCTCCGGCCAGGCGGCCAACTTCCTGGCCCTGTTCAATATCTGTGAGGCGGGCAGCCACATTGTTAGCTCCGCCACCATCTACGGCGGCAGCACCAACCTGATGGCGGTGACCATGAAGAAGATGGGCATTGAGGTGACCCTGGTGGACCCGGATGCCAGTGAGGAGGAGCTGGAGAAGGCCTTCCGGCCCAACACCCGGGCGGTGTTTGGGGAGACCATTGCCAACCCATCCCTGGTGGTGCTGGACATTGAAAAGTTTGCCCGGCTGGCCCACAAGCATGGGGTGCCGCTGATTGTGGACAACACCTTTGCCACCCCCATCAACTGCCGTCCCTTCGAGTGGGGGGCGGACATTGTCACCCACTCCACCACCAAGTACATGGACGGCCATGCGGCTACCGTGGGCGGCTGCATTGTGGACAGCGGCAATTTTGACTGGATGGCCCACAAGGAGCTGTTCCCGGGCCTGACCACCCCGGATGAGTCCTACCACGGCATTGTGTACGCGGAGCGGTTCGGCAAGCTGGCCTACATTGAGAAGGCCACGGCCCAGATGATGCGGGACCTGGGCACCTGCCAGTCCCCCATGAACGCGTTTCTGCTGAACCTGGGCCTGGAGACCCTGCACCTGCGGGTCCCCCGCCACTGTGAGAACGCCCAGAAGGTGGCGGAGCATCTGGCCGCCTCGCCGGAGGTGGCCTGGGTCAACTATCCGGGGCTGCCGGACAACAAGTATTATGAACTGGCGAAAAAGTATATGCCGGGCGGCACCTGCGGCGTCATCTCCTTCGGCCTCACCGGCGGAAGGGAACGGGCCAGCCGGTTTATGGACCAGCTGAAGCTGGGGGCCATTGTGACCCATGTGGCGGATGCCCGTACCTCGGTACTGCATCCGGCCAGCCATACCCACCGGCAGCTGACGGAGGAGCAGCTGGTGGAGGCCGGCGTACAGCCGGAGATGATCCGGTTTTCCGTGGGCCTGGAGGCAGCGGAGGATATTATCGCGGACATTGACCAGGCCATTGCCGCCAGTAAGGAGTGAATCATGAGAACCTTTGACAAATCCCATAAGCTGGACCACGTCTGCTATGACGTCCGGGGGCCGGTGGTGGACGAGGCCAACCGGATGAGCGCCCACAACATTGACGTGCTGAAGCTGAACATTGGCAATCCGGCGCCCTTTGGGTTCCACTCGCCGGAGGAGATCATCCAGGATATGCAGGCCAGCCTGCGGAATGCCGAGGGCTACTCGGATTCCAAGGGCGTCTTCAGCGCCCGGAAGGCCATTATGCAGTACTGCCAGCTGAAGAAAATCCCCAACGTGGGAATGGAGGACATTTACATTGGCAACGGTGTCAGCGAGATGATCACCATGGCCATGCAGGGGCTGCTCAACGACGGGGATGAGATCCTGATCCCGGCCCCGGACTATCCGTTGTGGACGGCGGCGGCCAACCTGGCCGGGGGGAAGCCGGTCCACTATATCTGTGATGAGGAAGCGGACTGGTACCCGGACCTGGAGGATATGGAGAACAAGATCACGGACCGGACCAAGGGCATTGTGATCATCAACCCCAACAACCCCACCGGCGCCCTGTATCCCAAAGACCTGCTGGAGCGGATTGTGGAGATTGCCCGGCGGCACCAGCTGATCATTTTTGCGGATGAGATCTATGACCGGCTGGTGATGGACGACGCCCAGCATGTATCCATTGCCTCCCTGGCGCCGGACCTGCTGTGCGTGACCATGAACGGCCTCTCCAAATCCCACCGGATTGCCGGGTTTCGCAGCGGCTGGATGTGCCTTTCCGGGGACAAATCCTACGCCAAGGGCTATATTGAGGGCTTGAACATGCTGGCCTCCATGCGGCTGTGCTCCAACGTGCCGGCCCAGATGATTGTCCAGACAGCCCTGGGCGGCTACCAGAGCGTGGATGAGCTGCTGCTGCCCGGCGGGCGGATCTACGAGCAGCGGGAGTACATTACCCAGGCCCTCAACGACATTCCAGGGGTTTCGGCAAAGAAGCCCAAAGCGGCGTTTTATATCTTTCCAAAGCTGGATGTAAAGCGGTTTGGAATCCTCAATGACGAGCAGTTTGCCTTGGATTTTCTGCGGGAGAAAAAAGTGCTGATTGTCCAGGGCACCGGCTTTAACTGGCCCCAGCCGGATCACTTCCGGATTGTCTACCTGCCGCGGGTGGATGAGTTGAAGATTGCGGCGGGCCGCCTGCGGGATTTCCTGAGCCACTATCATCAATCATAAAAAGCATAAAAAGGGGAATAGGAACAATGAGAAAGAGCAAAACGTACTTGGCCATTTTCATGGCAGGGGCACTGGCGGCTTCCGGCCTGGCGGGCTGCGGGGAGAAGGTAACCGTGGAAGAGCTGGTACCGGAGGTGCAGGAGAACGCCCAGGACGCAGACTCCATGGAGGCGTCTTTGTCCGTTCGGATCAGCGCCAAGGTGCCGGCGGATCTGCTGTCCTCCCTCCTGGGCAGTTCCGGCTCTTCGGCCACGGCCACGGCGGATGTGGAGGCGGAGGTGACGTTGGATGGAGAAATCCAGGCCATCCGTGATGATACCACGTATCTGAATCTGGATTTGGAAGTTTCCGCCGCCGGCATGATGCAGGCCATGCCCCTGGAAGCCTACCTGGTACAGGAAGGGGATACCCTGAAGGCTTACGCCGCCACGGACGGCGAATGGACCTACAGCGAGTCCGAGGTGGAAAGCGACACCGCCATGGATTTCATGAACCAGCTGCTGGATGACGGCATGGATTGGGTCCTGGAGGAAGATACGGAAGAAGTAAGTGGAAAAGAGGCTTACGTGCTGACGGCGGACCTTTCCGGGGAGGAGCTGCTGCAGATTGCGCAGGATGCGGCCGGCGCCAGCGGTGAGGAAGTGGATCTGGATGCCCTGGCGGAGGAGTCCGGCGTGGATTTCAGCAAGCTGAACCTGGGCCTGGTGTGGTATGTGGACCAGGAGGAGCGGCTGCCTCTGGGAATGGAGCTTGACTTTGGCAGCTCCCTGACGGACCTGCTGGCGGATACGCCCTTGGCCGGTGTAGAGGTGGAGATCTCCTTTGAGCTGACGGATATGTCCTATGATTCGGTGGAGGAGATTAAAATCCCGGAGGAGGCTCTGGCAGCAGCCGGCGGCGTGGAGCCGGAGACGGAAACGGAGACCGAGGAGTCCACCGATTCTTTCCTGGGTGAGGTCACCCAGTCGGCCACCGAAGCCACCACAGAGGCCGCCATCGAGGCCGGGGAGGAGACCATCCCGGACTATGAGGCGGGGGCGGCGGCCATTAATGCGGCGGGCCAGTTTACCCTGACCAGCTACAGCGGCGGGCTGACGATCAACGGTACCCTTCCTGCCGGCTATACCTGTGGCTACGGTACGGAAAACATGGTGTGGCTGTATGCGGAGGACGACAGCAACAATGTCACCTACACCCTGATGGACAAGGAACTGTGGACCATTGAGGAGCTGGCGGAAGACCCGGACAGCTGGGTGGAGTACATGCAGGCGGATACGGAAAATTACAAGGATATTGTGATCACGGATCTGCAGACTGCCACCGTGGCGGGAAGGGAGGTCTCCTACCGCCTGCTGACCTACAACGCTTACGGCCTGGACTACCAGGAATACTATGCCTGGGTGGACACCGGCACCGCGATCTGCGAGATTGAGACCGACGGGGACCAGACCGGCCAGACAGTGGAGGAGTTCCTGGCCCCGTTTGTGGAAAACCTGACCTTCTGATTTCCCTGGAAGAAAGCGGAAAGAGAAAAAACGGGAGAGAAAGAGAAAAGCCTGGAGACGGCGTTTGGATTGCCGTCTCCAGGTTTTTTCTTTCCGGGAATCTTCGCTTTTATGTTTATTCCGACCGCCCCTTGCCTTTCTGCCGCCGCTTGGCGGCGCCCAGCCCGCCGGTCATGTGGGGGCTGCCGTCCAGAAAACAGGCCCGCTTAATGGAATTCTCCCCAAAGCGGCTGCGGATGGCATCCACGGCGCTGTCCAGTTTTTCCAGTTTTTCCCGCTTCCGGGGATCCTCAAACAGGTTCAGCTGGCGGACCTCCCCGCCGTCCAGCTGGGAGGTCTGGACGCTGAGCAGCCGGATGGGGCTGTGATCCCACAGCTGCTCAAAGAGGGTGCAGACAATCCGGTAGATTTCCTCCGTCACGTTGGTGGGGCTGTCCAGGGTGGTCTGGTGGGATACGTTGACAAAATCCGCCGAGCGGATGCCCACGGAGATGCGGGAGGCCTGCTTGCCGTCTGCCCGCAGCCGGGCGGCCACCGTCTCCGTGAGGGCCAGAAGAATCTGCCGGGCCTCTTCGGCGTCCGTCACGTCATGGGAGAGGGTGGTGGAATTGCCGCAGCACTTGGCCTCCTCCGGCTCCGCCCGCACCACCGTGTCCCCTTGGCCGTTGGCGTAGCGCCAGATGGTCTCCCCGTGCTTTTTCAGGTGGGCCCGCAGCAGCTCCGGATCCGCCTGGGCCAGATCCCCAATGGTGCGGATGCCCAGGGAGCGGAGCTTCCGGGCGGCGGAGCCCCCTACCAGAAACAGGCTCTCCACCGGCAGCGGCCACATTTTGGCCTGGATTTCCTCCGGAAATAGGGTGTGGACCTTGTCCGGCTTTTCAAAGTCCGAGGCCATTTTGGCCAGCAGCTTGTTGGTGGAGACGCCCACGTTGACCGTAAAGCCCAGCTCCTCCCGGATGGTGTCCTTCAGCTGGTGGGCAAAGGGCACCGGTGGCCCGTACAGCAGCTCCGTGCCGGTCATGTCGCAGAAGGCCTCGTCAATGGACACCGGCTCCACCACCGGGGCGTAGCGCCGGAGGATCTGCAGGAAGGCCTGGGAGAGGCGGACGTACAGGGGAAAGTCCGGCGGCACCACCACCAGCTGCGGGCATTTGCGCCGGGCCTGGGCCAGGGGTTCCCCGGTGCGGATGCCGAATTTTTTGGCGGGCAGGGACTTGGCCAGCACAATGCCGTGACGGCTGTCCTCATCCCCGCCCACGGCGGAGGGGATTTCCCGCAGATCCACCAGAGAGCCCTGCTCCTGAATCTGATAAACCGCTTTCCAGCTGAGGAAAGCGGAATTGACATCCACATGGAAGATGATGGTTTTCGGCATGTCCCTCCCCCTTCCCTTATGATTGCCGTATCCCTCACGGCATCCGGTTATACCCGTAGGGTATTTCCTCTGGATGGTTTCAGTATAGCAGTACGTTTGTTCGATGTAAAGAGGAAATTTTGCTTTACAGAAGGCGTTCTGTGTGTTACAATCCTTCTATCGAAGCATTCTGTTTTTCTGACGCGATTCCGCGCCCGGAGATTGTTTTTTCCATTTTTCCGGGAGAATTTCAAGGAGGATGCCATTGTACACAAAAGTGAACAGTGTGGCAGTCCGGGGCATTGACGGTTTTCTGGTGTCCGTGGAGGCGGACGTATCCCTGGGGCTACCGGAGTTTTCCATGGTAGGTTTTTTATCATCCGAGGTGAAGGAGGCCCGGGAGCGGGTGCGGATCTCCATACGCAATTCCGGATTCTCCCTGGCCCCACGGCGCATTACCGTCAACCTGTCCCCGGCGGACATCCGGAAGGAGGGAACAGCCTTTGACCTGGCGGTGGCCCTGGGCATTCTGGCCTCCTACGGCTGCCTGCCTCCCGGCTGCCTGGAGGGGCTGGCGGTGATGGGGGAGCTGGGGCTGGATGGCGGCGTGCGGCCGGTGCCGGGGATTCTGCCCATGGTGCTGGCGGCCCGGCAGGCGGGCGTGAAGGCCTGCCTGGTCCCCAAGGCCAATGAGGCGGAGGGGGCGCTGGCGGAGGGTATGCCGGTGGTGGGTGTTTCTTCCCTGGCGGAGGCGGCGGAGCTGGCGGCCCGGCCCGGGTTCTGGACAGGGCGGAGCGTGCCGGAGGTTGCCGCCGGACAGGGGAACCCCGGGTACACAGTGGATTTTTCGGAGGTGAAGGGGCAGGCGGCGCTGCGCCGGGCGGCGGAGGTGGCAGCCGCCGGTATGCACAACCTGCTGATGGTAGGCCCCCCGGGGGCCGGCAAGACCATGATTGCCCGGCGGCTTCCCACCATTCTTCCGGCCCTTTCCCGGCAGGAAAGCCTGGAGATCACCCAGATTTACAGCGTCTGTGGCCTGTTGCCGGCGGACACGCCGCTTTTGACAGCCCGCCCGTTCCGCTCCCCCCACCATACCTGCTCGCCCCAGGCCCTGGTGGGAGGGGGACGGACGCCCCGGCCTGGGGAGATCTCCCTGGCCCACCGGGGTGTGCTGTTCCTGGATGAGCTGCCGGAATTCCCACAAAACGCCCTGGAAGTGCTGCGGCAGCCGCTGGAGGACCGGCAGGTGACCATCTCCCGGGTCCACGGCTCCTACGTGTTCCCGGCGGACTGTATGGTGGCGGCGGCCATGAACCCCTGCCGGTGCGGCTATTATCCGGACCGCTCCCGTTGCCAGTGCAGTGAGGCGGATGTGCGCCGGTACCTGAACCGGATCAGCCGGCCGCTGCTGGACCGGATGGACCTGTGCGTGGAGGCGCCGGCGGTGGATTACCACTCGGTCCGGCAGGGACCGCCGGGGGAGGCCTCCGCGGCCATCCGGCGCCGGGTGGAGGCGGCCTGGCAGCGGCAGGCGGAGCGGTTTGCTGGCACGGGAATCTTCTTCAACTCCCAGATGTCCGGCGCGCAGCTGGAGCAATTCTGCCGGCTGGGGGCCGGGGAGGCGGCGCTGATGGAGCAGGTCTTTCGGAACCTGGGGCTCAGCGCCCGGGGCTATCACCGGATTCTCAGGGTGGCCCGCACCGTTGCGGACCTGGAGGGGGAGCCGGAGATCCGGGAGCGGCACCTGGGG
>CAZSAF010000066.1:0-12591 GCA_964604605.1 uncultured Lachnospiraceae bacterium | reverse complement strand
TGAAGAATTCCAGAAGACCCGGGAAATGCTGGCATCCCAGATTCAGGAAGAGCTGCGCAGAAAGGAGGACTTCTGATGCCCAAGGAATACAGAACAATCGAAGAGGTAGCAGGCCCCTTGATGCTGGTGCGCGGCGTACAAAACGTCACCTACGATGAGCTGGGGGAGATTGAGCTGGCTGACGGGGAAAAGCGCCGGTGCAAGGTGCTGGAGATTGACGGGGGCAACGCCCTGGTCCAGCTGTTTGAGGCTTCCACCGGCATCAACCTGGAGTCCAGCAAGGTCCGCTTCCTGGGCCGGGCCATGGAGCTGGGCGTGTCCGAGGACATGCTGAGCCGGATCTTTGACGGCCTGGGACGCCCCATTGACGGCGGCCCGGAGATTCTGCCGGAGAAGCGGATGAACGTCAACGGCTTGCCCATGAACCCGGCGGCCCGCAGCTATCCCCAGGAGTTTATCCAGACGGGCATCTCCGCCATTGACGGGCTGAACACCCTGGTCCGGGGCCAGAAGCTGCCCATTTTCTCCGCTTCCGGCCTGCCCCACGCCAACCTGGCCGCCCAGATTGCCCGGCAGGCCAAGGTCCGGGGCACCGACGAGCCCTTTGCGGTGGTGTTTGCCGCCATGGGCATCACCTTTGAGGAAGCCAACTTCTTTATGGAGAGCTTCCGGGAGACCGGGGCCATTGACCGCAGCGTCATGTTCATCAACCTGGCCAACGACCCGGCGGTGGAACGGATTGCCACCCCGCGGATGGCCCTGACCGCTGCGGAGTACCTGGCCTTTGAGAAGGATATGCACGTGCTGGTCATCCTCACGGACATCACCAACTACGCCGATGCCCTCCGGGAGGTTTCCGCCGCCCGCAAGGAGGTGCCGGGTCGCCGGGGCTATCCGGGATATATGTACACGGATCTGGCCAGCATGTACGAGCGGGCTGGCCGTCAGAAAGGGAAGCCCGGCTCCATCACCCTGATTCCCATCCTGACCATGCCGGAGGATGACAAGACCCAACCCATCCCCGACCTGACCGGCTATATTACCGAGGGCCAGATTATCCTGAGCCGCGAGCTGTACCGGAAGAATGTGACCCCGCCCATTGACGTACTGCCCTCCCTGTCCCGTCTGAAGGACAAGGGCATTGGCGAAGGGAAGACCCGGGCAGACCATGCGGATGTGATGAACCAGCTGTTCTCCGCCTACGCCCGGGGCAAGGAGGCCAAGGAGCTGATGGTGATCCTGGGCGAGGCGGCGCTGACGGATATGGATAAGCTGTACGCCCAGTTTGCCGATGCGTTTGAGAAGGAATACGTTTCCCAGGGCTACTACACCAACCGGGACATTGAGGAGACCATGGAGATCGGCTGGAAGCTGCTGCGGATTCTGCCCCGGAGCGAGCTAAAACGGATTAAAGACCAGTTCCTGGACCAGTATTACAGCGCAGAATAGAAAGGGGCAGACTGCCAATGAGTGCAAAACATGTAAACCCCACCCGGATGGAGCTGACCCGGCTGAAAAAGAAGCTGGCCACCGCTACCAAAGGGCACAAGCTGTTAAAGGACAAGCGGGATGAGCTGATGCGGCAGTTTCTAATTCTGGTGCGGGAAAATAAGGCTCTGCGGGAAAAGGTGGAGGCCGGCATCCGGGAGGCCAACCAGCACTTTGTGCTGGCCCGGGCCGGCATGTCCCAGGAGGCCCTGAATGTGGCGCTGATGACGCCCAAGCAGGAGGTCTACCTGGAGGCGGACACCAAGAACGTCATGAGCGTGGACATTCCGGTCTTCCGGTACAGCACCCGGACCCCGGACCCCAACGATATTTACTCCTACGGCTTCGCCTTTACCTCCGCAGACCTGGACGGGGCGGTGAAGCGGCTGGCGGATGTGCTGCCGGATATGCTGCGGCTGGCCGAGTGCGAGAAATCCTGCCAGCTGATGGCATCGGAGATTGAAAAGACAAGGCGCCGGGTCAACGCCCTGGAGCACGTGGTGATCCCGGAGACCCAGGAGAACATCCGCTACATTACCATGAAGCTGGACGAGAACGAGCGCAGCTCCCAGACCCGGCTGATGAAGGTAAAGGATATGATGCTGGAGGAAGCCCATCACTACAGCAGCCGGTACCAGGAGGCAGAGTAAACGCGATGCGGTTTGACTGAAAAAAGGAAGCCCACACCCGCTCTGGGGTGTGAGCTTCCTTTTTTATGGGTTCCCTGCTGTCAGCAGGTCCTCTTGTTTCCCTTACTCCGCGTCCTCAATCTCGCTGTGGATCTGCTGCAGGGACTTGACGCCGATCTGCCCTTCCTTCTGCACTGTGCGGATTCCGCTGATGGAGGCAACGGCAGCGGCCATGGTGGTCATATACGGAATCCGGGCCTTGATGGACGCCTTCCGGATATAGCTGTCGTCGTGGTTGCCCTCCTTGCCGATGGGCGTGTTCAGCACAATCTGCACATCCCCGTTCTTGATGGCATCCAGCACGTTGGGGCGTCCCTGGTACAGCTTCTTGATCTTCTCCGCCGGGATTCCCGCCGCCTGAATCAGGTCACAGGTGCGGCCGGTGGCCAGAAGCCGGAAGCCGGCCTCGTGGAACTGGCGGGCAACCTCTGCCACCTCCGGCTTGTCCTCGTCGTTGACGCTGATCAGCACCGTGCCGGACAGGGGCAGCTTGGTCTGGGTGGCTTCCTCCGCCTTATAGAAGGCCTCTCCGAAGTTGGGGCCGAGGCCCAGCACCTCGCCGGTGGAACGCATCTCCGGTCCCAGGACCGGATCCACCTCCGGGAACATGTTGAAGGGGAACACCGACTCCTTGACGCCGCAGTGCTTGAACTTCTTCTCCTTCAGGTCCTTCACCGGCGAAGGCTTCCCGGTGAGATCCGAGGTAATGATCTGGGTGGCCAGCCGCACCATCTGGATGTTGCAGACCTTGGAGACCAGCGGCACCGTCCGGGACGCCCGGGGGTTGGCCTCCAGCACAAAGACCTTACCGCCCTCAATGGCGTACTGCATGTTCATCAGGCCGCAGACGTGCATCTCCTCCGCGATCTTCTTGGTGTACTCCTTGATGGTGGCCAGGTTCTCCGGAGAGATATGCTGGGACGGAATAATGCAGGCGGAGTCTCCCGAATGGATACCGGCCAGTTCAATGTGCTCCATCACCGCCGGCACAAAGGCATGTTCGCCGTCCGCAATGGCGTCCGCCTCGCACTCCATGGCGTGGTGCAGGAACCGGTCAATGAGAATAGGCCGGTCCGGGGTCACGCCCACAGCCGCCTTCATGTACTCCACCAAGGTTTCCGGGTCGTGAACCACTTCCATGCCGCGGCCGCCCAGCACGTAAGACGGGCGCACCATCACCGGGTAGCCGATCTTCTCCGCAATGGCCAAGGCGTCGTCCACGGTCACGGCCATGCCGGACTCGGGCATGGGGATTCCCAGACGGTCCATCATGGCCCGGAAATGATCCCGGTCCTCCGCCAGATCAATGACCTCCGGGGAAGTGCCCAAAATCTCCACGCCGGCTTTCTCCAGATCCGCCGCCAGATTCAGAGGGGTCTGGCCGCCAAACTGGGCGATGACGCCGGCCGGCTTTTCTTTCTCATGGATGCTCAGGACATCCTCCAGGGTCAGGGGCTCAAAGTACAGTTTATCCGAAGTGTCGTAGTCCGTGGACACGGTCTCCGGGTTGCAGTTGACGATAATGGTCTCAAAACCCAGATCCTTCAGGGCCAGAGCCGCATGGACGCAGCAGTAGTCAAACTCAATGCCCTGGCCGATCCGGTTGGGACCGCCGCCCAGAATCATGATCTTCTGCCGGTCATGGTTTACCGGGCTCTTATCCTCCGGCAGATTATAGCTGGAAAAATAGTAGGCGTTGTCCTGGGTGCCGCTGACGTGGATGCCCTCCCAGGCTTCCACCACGCCCAGCCTCGTGCGCTGCTCCCGGATCTCCTGCTCTTCCCGGTCCAGCAGCTTGGCCAGATACCGGTCGGAAAAGCCGTCCTTCTTGGCCCGGGTCAGCACCGCATCCGGCAGCGCCTGGCCCTGGTAGGTCAAAATCTGCTCTTCCTCTTCCACCAGCTCCTTCATCTGCTCAATAAAGTAAGCTTTGATCTTGGTCAGATCATGGAGTTCTTCCACAGTGGCTCCCTTGCGGAGTGCTTCATACATAATGAACTGGCGCTCGCTGGTAGGAGTGGTCAGCATCCGCAGCAGCTCCTCTTTGGTCTTTTCATGGAAATCCCTGGCAAAGCCCAGGCCGTAGCGGCCGGTCTCCAGGCTGCGGATGGCCTTCTGGAACGCCTCCTTATAGGTTTTGCCAATGCTCATGACCTCGCCTACTGCCCGCATCTGGGTGCCCAGCTTGTCCTCCACCCCTTTGAATTTCTCAAAGGCCCAGCGGGCAAACTTGATGACAACGTAGTCGCCTCCCGGCACATAGTCCGCCAGGGTGCCGTGCTTGCCGCAGGGGATCTCGTCCAAAGTCAGGCCGGAGGCCAGCATGGAGGATACCAGGGCAATGGGGAAGCCGGTGGCCTTGGAAGCCAGGGCCGAGGAACGGGAGGTCCGGGGGTTGATCTCAATGACCACAATCCGGTCGGAAACCGGGTCATGGGCAAACTGGACGTTGGTGCCGCCAATGACCTGCACCTCGTTTACAATCTTGTAGGCCTGCTCCTGGAGCCGCTTCTGGGTCTCCTCCGAGATGGTCAGCATGGGAGCCGAGCAGAAGGAATCTCCGGTGTGGACGCCCATGGGGTCAATATTTTCAATGAAGCAGACGGTGATCATCTGACCCTTGGCATCCCGGACCACCTCCAGTTCCAGTTCTTCCCAGCCCATCACCGACTCTTCCACCAGAACCTGGCCCACCAGGCTGGCCTGAAGGCCCCGGGAGACAACGGTGGTCAGTTCTTCCTTATTGTACACCAGGCCGCCGCCGGCGCCGCCCATGGTATAGGCCGGCCGGATGACCACCGGATAGCCCAGCTCATCCGCAATTTTCAGGGCCTCCTCCACCGAGTAGGCCACCTGGCTGCGGGCCATCTCAATGCCCAGCTTGTTCATGGTATTCTTGAACTCAATCCGGTCCTCGCCCCGCTCAATGGCATCCACCTGCACGCCGATGACCTTCACGTTGTACTTGTCCAGAATGCCGGCGCTGTTCAGCTCCGAGCAAAGGTTCAGGCCGGACTGTCCGCCCAGGTTGGGCAGCAGGGCATCCGGCCGCTCCGCGGCGATGATCTGCTCCAGCCGCTCCACATTCAGCGGCTCAATGTACGTCACATCCGCAATGCCGGGGTCCGTCATAATGGTGGCCGGGTTGGAGTTGACCAGAACAATCTGGTAACCCAGAGAGCGCAGCGCCTTGCAGGCCTGGGTGCCTGAATAGTCGAACTCACACGCCTGGCCAATGATGATCGGGCCGGACCCGATGATCATGACCTTATGGATGTCTGTTCTCTTTCCCATTGATCTCCCTCCATACGTTTATTTTCATACTTTCATTTACCTACTCGTTTTAGTATAACATTTTCCCTATTTCTTGTCACGAATTTTTTTGGTTCTTCGACATCTTTCTTTCCCGCAAAATCCGGCGTTTTTCCAGACAATTTCCGGGGTGGGGGGTAATCGCATGGAAATGAATTTTTCCAGCAAATGGAAAAGGAAGCAGGGGGCTTTTACTCTCTGCTGTACACTCCGTCACTTCCCGCCGGGGAAGCAGGGAACCGGACCTGCAGAGCCCCTTCTTCTTCCTCCGTAAACTGCATAAAGGTTTTGCCCCGCACTACCTGGGTAGATGCCTCAAACATTCCATCTTCCATCCTCCGGCTCCGTCAGGTAAATACCATCCACCGTGGTTCCGTTTGCCCAGGTCAGCTCCACGGTACCGTTCACAATTCCTGCCAAATCCCGGTAAGGATTCTGCGGCTCTGCAGAGATTTCCACCTCGCTGGTTTCCACCGCCGCTGTAGTCTCCGCAATCGACTCCGCGTTTTCCATTGTTGCTTCCGCCGTGGTTGTCTCTGCCACTTCTGCCGTGGAATCCGCTTCCGTTGCCGTGACTGTTTCCCCGGCACAGCCCGCCAGAAGCAGGCACAGCACAGATCCCGCCAGAATAATCCCCTTTTTCATACTGCTTGTCCCTCTCTTTTTTGTCCCTTGCGATAAACTTTGCATTTTCCGCCTGTGATGGATGGCTTCCGCAAAAGTTTCGGCCCCGCACCTGCGGGGCCAACTTTATTGTATGCTCTACCTTCGGCACTGTCAAGCCTGTTCCTGCTTTCTCTTGTACTCTTCGCTTCCCACAAAGCCTTCATAGACCGCGGTCTTGCTGGAGCCGTTTGCCAAAGCGTCAATCCAGGCCTGCTCCTCGCCGTCCTTGGGCATGCGCCCCAGCAGATGCAGGTACAGTTCTTCCACAAAGTGCCTCCGCCCCTCATTGGAATGGGTAAAACCCTCGTACACTTCCCGGAAGCTTTTTCCTTCCTTGCTATACTAGCGGAAAGGTAAATCTTTGACATCCACACCACATTTACAAAAAGACATTACTTCCAAGCGTTTGGAGGAATACCCAGATGTCTTTGCGGACATTCTCAACGTGCTGGCCTTCCAGGGAGAGCCGATGCTGCGACCGGAATTCCTGGCTGACAGCTCCACCAATGCGTATTACCGGGACACCGGCTCCGCCTGGCATGAACATCGCCGGGATGTGGCCATGGCCGACCGGCGCAACGGCGTTACCCTCGCCCTCATCTCCCTGGAAAACCAGGTGAAGCAGGACAAGGACATGGTATTCCGCGTAATGGGCTATGATTTTGCTGCCTATCAAAAACAGCTTTCCTCTGAGGATCCCCGGCGCAGCCCGGTGTTTACCTCGGTCATCTATCTGGGGCCCGGAGTCTGGCGGCAGCCACGGCAGCTGCTGGACGCTCTGAACTTACAGGATATCCCTTACCGGGAGACCCTGATGTGAAAGGTCTCCAATCCCCACCTCAACGTGGTGGAGATCAGCCGGCTTCCAGCGGAAATCCGCAGCCAATTCCAGTCAGATTTCCGTCTGGTGGCAGAATGGTTCCGGGAAGACCGAGACGGGCTGGAGCAGGATCTTCAGCGTCAGCCTCAAAAGATCCGGCATGCGGAGGCACTGCTGGATTTTCTGGCTAATTTTTCCGGGGAAAGCAAAGCTGTAGATACTGCCCTGCGGCAGCAGCTGTTGGAAAAAGAGCAACAGGAAGGAGGACTCACCATGAAATCGTTTATGACCGAACTGCTGGAGCGGGAGGCCCAGAAAGGAATCCAGAAAGGGCGGCTGAAAGGGCTACAGGAAGGACGACAAGAAGGACGACTGGAAGGACGACTGGAAGGACAGGGGGAAATTATTGCCTTCATGCTCCGGAAAGAAAAGGATCTGAACAAAGTGGCGGCTCTCACCGGGCTTTCCCTGGAGCGGGTTCGGGAACTGGCGCTGATGCAGTCGGAGGGAGAATCATTCCCGCAATGATGGGGATGTCCCCTTCGTTTCAGCGGGCAGATACTGCACCGCAATCCGGTTCTCCGGCTTCACATCCACAGCGTACAAAACCAACAGAAACAGCCACTCCAAAGGCTTCATGAGCAGATACACCACATCCGCCGCATATGGGGAACGGATGCACCTAGCCAGCGGAAAGCCATACCGGTCATAAAAGCTCCGGATACACCGGTGGAACCGGGGCATGCGCTCCTCCAGCACCTGCTCAAAGGCATTGGCAATGCAGAGCTGGCGGTTTACGATCACCGTATGCCCATGGCGGACACCCTTCCGGAGAGGCTTCACCAGACGGCGATGCCCTCCCGCCGCTACGGTACAGAGATAATGCTGATCCTGGTAAAGATTGGGCGGTGCTTCCCGGGCGGAAAGCCTCCAGTCACTGGTCTCAGTCCAGGCCCGGATCACACGGTCCGGCTCCTGCCCGAAAAGGAGAAGAATACCGATTAGGACTCCCAAAAGCGGCCATGCCAGCAGAAATGCTGCCGCCGGCCATCGGGAGGAATCGGTCAATTTCCGGTTGATTGCCTCCAGCCATGCGTGGCGAAAGGCAGGCACTTCCTCCGACGGCACCTGCCGCCATTCCACTACTTTTCTTCGGATCACCTTAGCTCCAATCAGAATGCAATTAGCCGGAAGCAGGCAGAGATAAGCCATCACCCAATCCAGTGAAAACACCTGTACAATCCAGAGCACGCATTCCGCCATTCCCAGATACATGGCCGCTATGGCAAGGACGGTGACCAGCGGCGGGCGCTTCCGGAGAGAGCCCTCCGACAAAATCAGATAGCCGCCGATCCCCACCGCCGCCAATACAAAAACCGTCAGCGCTCCTGTAGATCCAATGGGCGTATGGAGCTCCTGATTGACCAGCTGGGTCCTCCAATCCTCTGTTGTAATATTCGAAAAGGAGAGCAGCAGCATGGAATAGCATGTCCCCACTCCCAGGGTAATCCACTCAAAATGCCGACTTTTTTTCAACAAAAGGGCATGCCGGGTCTCGGCAAACAGGAAAAAGAGGTTCAGCAGTGTGAGAACCAGCGGATAGACAAAGAAGATTCCCAGAAGCAGCCCTGTCCCAATAGCCTCGGAGGGGTCGTACCACACCACAGCGGCTGCCAGCCCCAGCAAAAGGGAAACCGTCACCGATAACAGTACACTATGTCTCAGCCATTTTTCTTTCATGCAAACCTTCTTTCCCATTTTCTTTCAACACACCCATGGTTCAGCCGCCATACGCCCATGCAATCTCCATTTTGGCCAGCGAGCAGAACCGCCAGGTTTCGGTTACGTCCTCCAGGGATTCCACCAGCGGCAGATAGTCCTGTATCTCCCCATCCGAACCAATGTAGAGGATGCAGCGTCCATCCCGCAAGAAATAGAAACGATATTCTTCCCCTGACCCGAAAACAAACACAAACCGCAGCGAATAGGAGCCGGTTTCCGGATCGGTCTCATAATAGTATTCGGCTCCGTAGGTATCCGAGAGAGGCTCCTCATAGCTCCCCCCCCCCGCGGAGCGGAAATTTTGCAGATATGGCCTTCCGCATCCAGATAGCGGGTGGTGCCGGCTCCGCCTCCTACACCTCATAATCGTCCAGATTGTACGGGATGCCATAATACAGCTCCCGGATCTGGGCAATCTCCTCCTCCAGGTCAATTTCCTCCGTGCCTCCACTTCCTGCGGAAGAAAAGCCTGCTGTTTCCGTGGGTTTTTCCGTCAACGGGGCCTCCGCCGCAGAGGGTTCGGTTGCAGAAGCCCCCCGCTGCAGAGGTCTCAGCGGCAGAGGATTCGATTCCTGGTGCCTCCGTTGCAGGGGCTTCGGTTACAGGAGCTTCGGTTGCGGAGCTCTCCGCTGCAGGGGACTCTCCCTCAGCGGGTTCTGCCGCCGTACTTTCCCGGAGGGAAGCAGCTTCGGACGAAGGGGAAGTGAAAAGAAGGCACTCACCGCAACGGCCAGTGCACAGACCGCCGCCAGGCCGCCGACCACCCATTTCCGCATTGCCCCACGCCGTACCGGCGCCCCGCAATGTCCGCAGAACCGCATGTCCGGTTCCACAGGCCATCCACATTTGTGACACCTCAATTCTTTTCCTACCTTCCTGCCAGAATGCCCCTTCCCTGCTACATGGCAGGCCGGCACATCCTTCCGATACGCCGACCTGTCCTTTTTTCTACACTAGTTAATTGCGACTCCGTAGGTTTCCTGATTATACCGGTTGATCTCGTCAATGACAATCTCCTCCACATGGGGATACAGGGAGCCGGTTCCGCCATACGTAATGCTGGGGATGAAATGGCCCAGGTGACCGTACTCCTGGCACGCCCGGCGGGTTTCCTTCCGGATTTCCTCCTCGGTGGCATCCTCCCGGTCCACCACGGAGTCAATGCCGCCCATCAGCGCCATGCGGCCCTGCAGCTGCTCCGAAATCTCCGTAATGGGATTGGTGGGCAATACCCCCTGCCAGATATCCACGCCGATCTCCGCCATATCCTCCACAATGGGAGCCAGGTAGGAGTCCGCATGGTGCATGACAATCACCCCATTGTCGTGGAGATACTGGTACAGGCGGCGGTAGGGCTCTTTGAACAGATCCCGCCATACCTCCGGGGACATGAACAGGCTGTTCTTGGAACCCCAGTCATCGTGGGAGACAATCACATCCGGATGCAGATGCTCCACAATCAGCTTCATATAGGTCAGCCGGTAATCGGCAATCACGTCAATCAGCTCCGCCATGGCCTCCGGCTCCGTCAGCATGTTCACCAGCGTGTCCTCGAAGGTCATCAGCATGTGCAGCTGCTCAAAAATACCGGTGCCCATCACCGTCATGGTCAGATACTTGTCATGGTCAATCTGGGCGTTAGCCTCTATGGAAGCCTCCCAGCCGTCCTTGCAGGCCGCGGCCAGATCCGGCACCTTCACATAATCCCGCCAGTGGGTGATATCCGGAATGATCTGATTTTCCTCGGTCACATGGGGGATCGCCGCCGGCGCGTCTTCCGGAAACAGGATCTCCGTTCCCCACCGGTCAATGGAATTGGTCCCTCGCACCCGGTTGCCCCGGACATACTGGAAAACCGGATCGCCCGGGATGGACCGCAGCGCGGTAAAGCCATTGGCAAGGCACTGGGGCTTTCCGTCTTTCTTGATTGCCTCCAGAAAATTTTCTTTTGGTGTCAGCATATACTATCTTCCTCCTATTCTTTTACCCCTGCCCGCAGACAGATTTCCTGCAGGCAGCACCGGTCACAGTGAGGCTGGGTTCTTGCCGTACATACGTCTCTCCCGTGGAGAACCAACCGGTGGCAAAAATCGTTTCCCTCCTCCGGCGGGATCAGCTTCCACAGCTCCATCTCCACCTTTTGGGGATCCTTGATTCCATCCACCAGGCCAATCCGGTTGCTGAGGCGGATACAGTGGGTATCCGTGACAATGGCTGGCTTGCCAAACACATCCCCCATAATCAGGTTGGCACTTTTTCGTCCCACCCCCGGCAGCTTCAGCAGCGCGTCAAAATCATCCGGTACTTTTCCGCCATACTGGTCCCGCAGCACCCGCATGCAGGCGCTGATGTCCCGGGCCTTGCTGCGCCCCAGCCCGCAGGGTTTCACAATGGCCTCAATCTCCTCCGGCTCTGCTGCCGCCAGTGCCTCCACGCTGGGATATTTGGCATACAGATCCTGTACCACCACGTTCACCCGGGCATCGGTGCACTGGGCTGCCAGCCGCACGCTGACCAGCAATTTCCAGGCCTGATCGTAATCCAGGGTACAGCTGGCCTCCGGATACTCTTTCTTCAAAAGCGCAACCACTGCCAGTGCCCGCTCTTCCTTTGTCATATTCTGCTCCTTCATCGCATGTCCCGCCATCCGGCGAAACCGCCTCTAACCCGATGGATATTCCGATTGTCCCCATCCCCAAGCATCCTGGGAACAGGCACTTTCCACCATGATAGTATTATAGGCACATCCCCAAAATTTGTAAATAAGGTTTTGATTTGATTTTGGATAAACAATTTCTATATTTTCCCGGCAGCCCATGCCCGCCATCACGCAAAAAGCCCCCGGGCCGCACACAGCCCGGGGAATATCTGCCAATTGGCCAAGAGGATCTGGCTTTGCGTTACCCGTTGGCAATCACCGCCGCCCCCCGCAGCGCTTCCAGGGTTCGAGGGAGCACTTTCAGGGGACTGCAATCCGCCGGAAACTCATGGAAGATGGTCCGGTAGATCACCAACGCCGCCAATACACTGCCCCTATAGGAAGGATGCTTGCCATCGTCGGCGAAAAGTCCCAGTTCCGGAGCGGTCTGCGTCATCCAGCGAAACGCCGTACCCACATGGGCTACCGGAAGCCCCAGCTCCTCCCCCAGCCGCTTATAGGCCTCCTGGAGTTTTTCCGTCAATTCATTTTGGCTGAGCCCCAGAGCCTTCATTTGCGGCTGGCCTTTCCGAAAGCCCCAGGTCTCATAAAGCATATATTGTCGGACATAGGCCCGGGTCACCTGCATCACCGCCTGGACCCCGCGCTGAAAAGCATCAAAGTCTCCCATTGGAAGGGTGCTGTACTCCTGGAGCACACACAGGTCATACTGCCTGGCGCTGTAAAGCCTCCGGAATTCCGCAAATTTCTCTCGGTCCTCCGTATACTGGAGCAGCTTATGGCCCCCTTTGGCAAACGTATAGGCCTGCACATCCCGGCCGTTGGCCTGAGCCAACTCCTGCACCATTTTCGGCATCTCATGGAAATAGGTAAAGCTGTTCCCCACAAATAAAATATTCATACGGTCTCCTCCTGAATACGGGAATACCTTCCGGAGCCAGACAGGCCGGAAGGTAAAGGGTCTACTCACTCACTGGAATTACGAAAACAATTGCATGATAAGGAGATTTGTTCTATATTTAGTATACCACATAATACCAAAAACAGAAACACTATTTTCGCTTTTACGGCAAATTTTACAACAACTCCTCATCGCAATCCGGTGATTCCCGCAAAATGAAGGAAAAAGGAAGCTCACCGGCCGCCTTCCGCAGCGTAGTGAGCTTCCTTCTCGT
>CAZSAF010000065.1:9857-12877 GCA_964604605.1 uncultured Lachnospiraceae bacterium | reverse complement strand
AGCCCGCTTATGCTTTAGCGACGCTAACCTGTATGAGCAAGAAGGCCGGCAGGCCGGATTGCGAATACAGGTAGGGTTGCGGGAGTGAGCAACACGGAGCAATCCGAAGGGCTTTCATGGTTGGTGATGCCCGCGCTAGCGGGCATACAGGTTTGTTCGATAAGCCGGAACTCTTTTTTCCGATTGCCTGCGGCAGGGCCGGGGGATTTATGGCAGAATAGAGTCATCCGAAAGAGACAGCGACGCCTTGGGGCAGGAAAGGAGAAGCAACCATGAGAAAATGCTATTCCCAGGAAATCACCGACGCCATCCAGACATATCTCCATGAGGAAGGGTTCCGGTCGGTACACTTTGACGAGCAAAACGGACGTTTCCATCTGAACATGGGGATGGAGGCAAATGTCAAGGCCATTCCGTATGTCCTGGACGTGTTCAGCAATCACTTTATGATCTTTGGCATTCTGCCGGTGGGGCCGGACAGCGATTCCCCGCAGCAGATGCGCCGGGTGGCCGAGTACCTTTCCCGGGTCAATTACAAGCTGAAAAACGGCTGCTTTGAGATGAGCTGGGAGGACGGCGAGATCCGCTTCCGGGTGTATGTGGACTGCGAGGACACCGAGCTCTCCCAGGCGGTGATCCAGAACAGCATGGGCTGTGTGGCATTTGCCACCGAGCGCTACTGCAAGGGCCTGATGGACGTGATCTTCCGGGGGACTGAGCCGGCGGACGCCCTGGAGCACCCCGGCAAGGCCTCTCTGGAAGAAATGGAGAAACTGCTTCGGCAGCTGGGGCTGAACGACGAGGAGGAAGAAGATCCGGAAGAGCTGGAAGATTTGGAGGAGCTGGAAGATTTGGAAGATCCGGAAGACCTGGAAGCCTGCCGGGAAGAGGAGGCGGACGAAGAATGCGAGAAGACGGAAGGAGGAGAATAATGTCCCTGTACATTCCCATGAAGAGCTCCAACGGCATCACCCTGGTGCCGCTGGAGACCCGCCTCCTGATGGAGCGGAAGATCTACATCCAGGGGGAGATCAACGATCAGTCCGCCTGCTTCCTGCAGCAGCAGCTCCAGTACCTGGTGCTGGAGGATCCGGAAAAGCCGGTGCATTTGTACATTGATTCCATAGGCGGACAGGTGGACTCCGGGCTGCGGATGTATGACCTGCTGAAGAGCTTGCGAATGGAGGTGACTACCTGGTGTACCGGCATGGCCGCCTCCATGGCTGCCATTCTGCTGGCCGGGGGACAGAAGGGGCGCCGGTTCATTCTCCCCCACTCCCGGGTCATGATCCATGAGCCGCTGATTACCGGCGGGGTGGGCGGCAGCGCCACCTCCATCCAGCGGACCGCAGAGTCCATTCTGGAAACCAAGCGGCTGGCGGTGAAGTTGCTGGCGGCGGATACCGGCAAAAGCCAGAAAGCGGTAGAGCAGGCCATTTCCTTTGATAACTATATGAATGCGGAGGAGGCGGTAAAGTTTGGCCTCTGTGATGCGGTGGTCTCAGAAATACAGTAAGGAGGTTTCTATGGATCGAGTGATTTTAGGTCAGGGATGCTATCTGGAGGATGAGCTGGGCAGTGCCAGGCCCAACGATAATCAGGTGCTGGTGGGGGCCAGCGGGTCCGGCAAGAGCCTGTCCGGCCTGCTGCCTACGCTGCTGAACCAGAAGGAGAGAAGCCTGCTGACCTTGTATTCCAAGGAGGGGGAGGCCAGAAAGCTGGAGGTCTTTCTGCGCGCCGAGGGCTTTGAGACACAGATCTTTGACCTGGTTCATCCGGAAAAGAGCGATGGCTTTGACCCCCTCCACTACGTGAGAAACTACGATGACATCCGGGGCCAGGCCAACCAGATTGTCCAGGCAACCCTGGGCGTCACCAAGGATGAGTATTGGAACCAGGGGGCCATAGACCTGCTGGGAGGCTTTGAGGCAGCGGTGAAGATGACCAAAAAGGACGGTACCTTTGCCGATGTGCTGGAACTGCTGGACCAGTGCGACGTCATTGAGAAGCGGGACGGCTTTTTTACCCCGTTGGATGACTTCTTTGACCAGATGAAGGAGCTGGCGCCCAGAAGCTATGCCACCCGGGCCTTTACCAGCTGGCGGTCGCTGCCCTACCGCACCGCCTCCTGCATCCGGAACACCTTGGCCACGGCCCTCAGCGCCACCTTCCCGGAGTCCATCCGGCCGCTGATGCGCCGGAAAAGCATGGTGGATTTCCGGAGGCTGGCCAACCGCCGGATGGCGCTGATCATCATCTCCAGCCCGGTGAACACCTCCCTGCACTATTTTGCCAACCTGATGATGTTCCACGGGATCAAGGATCTGCTGGAGTACTCGGAGGAGTGCCCCCATCAGCGGCTTCCCAGGCCGGTGAAGCTGGCCTTTGACGATTTTGCCTGCTCCGCCCCCATCCGGGATTTTCCCCAGCACATCTCCATTTTTCGGGCCGCCGGCATCAGCGCCATGCTCTGCCTTCAGAGCGAGAGCCAGCTACGCAGCCTGTATGGGGAGGAACAGGCCACCACCATCCTGAACAACTGCTCCGCCTACGCATACTTCCCTGGGGGAATGGATCTGACCACTTGCCGGAACGTGTCCATCCGCTTTGACCTTCCCCTTGCGGATGTCCTGTACGCGCCGGTGGGAAACGTGTTCGTCATGCGCTCCGGGGAAAAACCGGTGATTGTGCCCCGGTATGATACCCTGAACAGCCCGGAGTACCAGCGGTACCTGCAGGCCCAGGAGCAGGATCCGGAAAGGAAGCCGGTTCCCCGGCAGCGGCGAAAAAATATCCGGTAACCGTTTTTTCAGATGAAAGCATTGCAGCATGGGCCGTTCCGACCTATGATGTAGATAGAAACCCGCAGACAAGCATAGGGAATTCGCAAAGACACACCAAATTTCCAAGCATAGAATTCCCAAAGAAAAGAGGAGGACAACCATGAAAAAGAACAACATCCGTACCTATGAGACCTTGCCCGCCGGGACTTTCCGGGGAGGGGAACAGACCGGGAAGGA
>CAZSAF010000065.1:594-9757 GCA_964604605.1 uncultured Lachnospiraceae bacterium | reverse complement strand
ACCTTGCCCGCCGGGACTTTCCGGGGAGGGGAACAGACCGGGAAGGAGACCCTGCCTGCCGGAACCTTCCGGTAACCCGGAGGCGGACGGACCATGCAGGCGCTGGGGCGCCTGCATGGCCATGTCCCCCTGTGCCAGAGAGCAGAGGCAGAACAAGAGAGAGGAGAGAGGACCGTGAATGGAATCATTGGAATGGTTGCCGGAATCATTATTTTTGCCTACATCGGCGTGGCGGTCTGGGTAATCTGGACCCGGAGGACGCTGGCTGGATCCGCTGCGGTATCTGCCGGATTTCTCTGCGGCGGCCTTTTGGTTGTGCCGGTGGCGGAGGCCGTTGCCACCTTTCTCTGCTGGGCTGTGGTGATTCTGGTCATTCTGTGGCTGATCGGCGCCATACTGGGATGAGTTGTGTGAGAAAAAGGAGGTATATGCCATGAAAAGCTTTGCCTGTGCTTCGGAGGCAGATTTTCTGGATCTGGATCAAATCCTTTCTGACGGACAGCTGCATGTCTTTCCCAACCGGGAGCTCCCTCCCGGCTGCGTGCCTGGAAGGGCCCGGATTGGCTTTGAAAAGCATTCGGACGGGTACGTTCTGCTGGTGGACGCAGTCATTCAGACCACAACGGACCATCCGGACGTTGCCTTCTGGCTGGAAAAGGGGGAAACCCGCTTTCTCTCCCTGGAGGATCTGATGAGCTTCTTCCACTCCCTGAAGCCTCTGTTCCGGGAAACGGACCGGCCGGAACGCATACCGGAGATACCGTCAGAGGAGGGCTGCCAGAAAGAGGGAACGGTGGTCCCCGGGGACTGCCGGACGGCGGAACCTGAGGACTACCGGGTGGTGGACCGGGAAGCGCTCCGGGCCATTCAGGAAAAGCGGAGCCGTCCCCAAATGATTTGGCCCCATGAGATAGCTGGCCCGCTGAAGCAGCGGGTGTTTGGACAGGACGAGGCCATCGATGCCCTGGCGGACGCCATCGTCCTCAACCGGATGAACAAAGAGGCCAACATGCTGGTGGCACTCCTTCTGGGGCCCACGGCCACCGGCAAGTCCGAAACAGGGCGCTCCCTGGCGGAGGTTCTCTCCCGGGTGTACGGCCAGACCTATGGCTTTATCAACGTGGCGGCCAGTGAGTTTCAGGAGGAGCACATGGTGCAGCGGTTCCTGGGAGCCCCTCCCGGCTACGTGGGCCACGGCACCAGCAAAACCATTCTAGAGCCGGTGCGCTCCAACCCCTACCATGTGATCCTTATGGATGAGATTGAGAAAGCCCATCCCAAGGTCCTGGTGGCGCTGATGGAGGCCATGGATACGGGGCTGCTGGGCATGGCAGACAATTCGGAGCCCATCTGCCTGCAGCACTGCATTCTGCTGTTCACCTCCAATATACGAGTGGATGAAAGAGCCTATCGGGCAGCCTCGGAGTTTGAACGCGCCGAAATGTGCCGGGATCTGTTTACCCGCCATTGCGGCAAGCCGGAGATCAGCCGTCGAATCCAGGATTTTCTGGTGTTTGTTCCCCTGTCGGAGGAGGCCCAGATCCGGGTGATTGTCAAATTTGCCCGCAAGGCCCTGCACAATTACGATGCAGAGCTGGACCGGATTGCCCCGGGGCTGATGGCTGAATTCCTGGAGAATCAGACCAAATACGGTGCGGCGGAGCTGGGAAACCGGGTGAGCCGGGCCATTGGCCGCCAAATGCTTCAAAACCGGGAGCTGGATCTGGTCCGGGGAAAGCGGCTGCTGCTTAGAGGAACCATACAGGATATGGAGTTTGCGATTGTGGGAGGAGAGAAGGCATGAGAAGAATACGGACATGGATCCTGAGGTGTTTTAGACGGCTCCGCGGAAGGCGGAAAAAACAGGAGGCCGCGGAGAACGGGGCAAAGAGCCGGGAGGCGGGAGCCACCGGTGGCCGGAATGCTCGGATTCCCCGTTTTTCCCGGCAGGTGCTGGATGCGTTCCGGGAGACGGTAGGCGCTTTCCCGGCGGAGACCGGCGGCATGCTGGCCTGCAGCCGGGACCTGGAGCTGGTGGATGTCTGGTATTTTGACAAGAAATCCCGGAACACCTGCGCTTCCTACTCCTATGACGTGGAGGACATGTCCGCCAAATTCCGGGAGTGGAAGGCCAAAGGCTACCGGAGCACCGGCTTTGTCCACTCCCATCCGCCGGGCGTCACCACCCCCTCCTACGAGGACATTGCCACGGCCTGGGCGCTGATGAAGTTTTTCCAGAATGACTTTTTCTATCTGCCCATTCTCATGAGCCGGCAGGATGGCCGCTTTACCCTGTACTGCTACGTGATCCGGGTAGCAGAAAGCTGCCTGGAGGTGAACCGGGAATATGTGCTGCAGGCGCTGAAGGAGGGCTACGTGCAGAAGCCCTTTGCCCGCTGGACCAGGACCTTTGACGTGGACCGGCTGGAGCGCTATTACCGGCAGGCCAACCCGGAAGGGGAGGCGGCGGAGACGGAAACGGATCCGGGTGCGGGGCAGGCCGCAAAATCGGAGGAGCCATACTTCCCGCAAGGGCAGGCCACGGATTCGGAGGAGCCGTACTTCCAGCGGCTGGAGGGCATGTACCCGGAGCATGTGCGGGAGAAGGTGATTGTGTGCGTGGGCACCGGCGGCGCCCGAAACTATCTGGAAAACATGGCCCGCAACGGCTTCCGCAACTATATCCTCCTGGACGGGGACACGGTGGCCCCCTCCAATGTGGCCACCCAGGGGGTGTTTCGATCTGAGATGGGCATGCCCAAACCGGAAGCCATCCGGCGGCGGATTCTGGATATCAATCCCCGGGCCCGGGTCCTGTGCGTCAACCGGTTCCTGGACGACCGGATGACGGATTCGGAGTTTCAAGGCTATCTGAACCGGTTCCCCGGGAGAAAGCCCACGGACTATCTGATCCTGGGGTGCACTGACAGCTTTGCCGCCAACACCCGCAGCGCCCTGCTGAGCCTCAAGTACGGCATTCCCTATCTGGGGGCCGGCATGTACCAGAACGGCCTGGCCGCGGAGGTGATCTTCACCTACCCCGGTGTCACTGCCAGCTGTCCCCGGTGCCTGCTCCGGAGCCGCTTTGAGGCTTACGAAAAGGGCTACACCAACCAGGTGACCTCCGCCGGTTGCACCACCTTTGCCACCGAGCGGCTGAACACCCTGCTGGGCTATCTCTCCCTGATGATCCTCCTGTACCGGGAGGCGCCGGGGAGCCCGTACCACACCATGCTGGACAGGGTGCGGGACCGGAATTTTGCCTGGATCCGCCTGAGCCCGGATCTGGGCAGCTCCGAGCTGGGCATTGGCCTCTTTGACCGGGTGTTCCAGGGGCCGGAGGTATCCTCCTACACCTTTATGGATGAGACCCTGTGGATTCCGCAGCATCCGGATTCCCCCCAATACGGGGAGGAAACCTGCCGGCTCTGCGGTGGTACCGGGGATCTCCGGAGTCTCCGGGGGAGATGGCCGGATACCCGCCGGGTGCCCGGTGGCCTGGAACCGGCGGTGTAGCCGGATGCCGTGAAAGGCACGGCAGCTAGGAAACACCCTGCGGGTGTAACCGGATGCTGTGAGAGGAGGAGCGTATGCGGGAGTTTGTGGAAGGTACCCAGGAACAGTTTGACAATCTGAAAAAATCCCTGGAGGGCGGCATGCTTCAGGTCTACCACAACTGCCAGCTGCCCTCCTGCTGCAGCCGCCGGGCCTGCCGGATCGGCTTTGAGAAGACGGACGGCATGTATGTGGTGCTCATTGACTACGGGATCACCTGCTCCCGGAACACGTTCAGCCGTCCCATGAAGCAGTTTCGCCAGTGGCTGGAAAACGGGGAGATCCGTTTCCTGGACTTCAACGATGTGCGGGATTTTTTCCGCAGCCTGAAGTTCCTTTACTGAGAGAGGAGGAACGGCAATGACGGTATGGCTTTTGCTGATTGCGTCGGTGATCGGCTTGGTGCTGGTTCTGAAGCTGCTGGTGCGGGCTGTGCAGGAGGGGCAACGGGAGGCCGGCGGAAGGAGAAGAGGCGGAAGCCCCCGACAGGAGGCAGCCGGAAGCGGCGGAGGAGAGTACGGGCCGGTCAACTACTATGCTAACACCCGGCACCGGCAGAAGGACAACTGGTTCCAGTTCCGGTTCCAGAAGGTGGGCGGTGTCTGGAGGATCTACATTCTGCGGATGCCCAGCCTGGGAGGCCGCAGCGGCAGCCTGCACCGGACCCACCGGCATACGGACGGCGTTCGTCACTGGATCTGCTACGATCCGGAGCCCCGGACCCTGAAGGATGCCCAGGCCGTCACCCGCGCCTGGGCGGACCGGGAGCTGGAGTATATTGCCACCGGCGTTCCCTTTGAGGAACAGCACTGGTGAGGAGGGAGGAGCTATGAAGAGATGCGTCAATCCCGAATGCCGTTCCACCTATCTGTTCCACAGCACGGAGACGGTGTGCCCTTTTTGCCATCAGCCGCTGGCGGAGAGCGGCCAGGCTGGAACTGCCCGGCCGGTGGTCCCGGCGGACATGCTGGCGGCAGAGTCTATGCCCGGTCCCGGCCGGGCGGAGCAGCTGGTACAGCGCCGCACCCGCTGGATCCCGCTGGTGGGCAGCCGCATCCAGTGCCGGGGCCGTGTCACGGAAATTGACCACCAGGAGCTGTTCACCGATGGCCGGCACAAGCTGCTGCACACCCTGTTCCGGGGAGAGCCCTATCAGCTGTCCATGCAAAGCGTGGAATACACCATCCGGGTGGAGAACCTAGCCGACGGGCTGCCTACGGAGGTGACGGATTTCTGCCTCTACGGTAATTACCTGGGGCGGCTGCAGGTGGGGGATCAGGTGACGGTGAAGGCCCGGGAATGCCGGGACCGACGGGTGGTCCAGTCCATCCGCAACGAGACCACCGGATCGGAGATCCGGCCGGGACTGCAGATCCCCGCGGGGTTGCTGCGGGGGGTACTGCTGACGGTGCTGCTGCTGGTGGTGTGTGGCATCTGCCAGCTGGTCTGGCAGTTTCAGGTCGGGGCGGCCGCCGCCCTGTCTGCGGCACTGGTTCCCCTGCTGATACTGGGAATCGGCCTGTATCTGCTGATCCGAAGCATCTTTCCCCGGCGTGGGAGAAGAAGGAGGTAAACCATGGATGCCTACTGTGCGGAGATCCGCCGTGCCGGAAGCTGGGCCGACACGGTTCTGCGATTTCAGAAGAATACGTTCCTGGACCAGGTGGCCCCGGGGCAGCTGCGGATGGATGGAAATGCCTATATACCGGAGCTTCCCCACTGGTTCCGGCTGAGTGGGTACCGCCTTCCGGCGGAGGAGGAGGGAGCCGGCCAGGCGGCGCGCCGGGCGGTTTCCCAATGGCTTCGGCTTTCCTCCGGAAACGGCGGCGCCTCGGCCTTTATGCTGGAGCGGAGAGGGCGGAAGATTTCCGTGCTGTACGGGGCGGAAGCCGCCGGCGGTGAGCGGCCCTTCCAGGCCAACCTGCCGGAGTGCCGCACGGAGGCCGCCCGGTGGAAGCCGGACCGCTGCCCCTATACCGGTGTGATCTGGGGAAGCCTTTCGGCGGAGGGGCTGGCGGACCTGGTGGCGGGGGCGCCGGAGCTTGGCAGCTTCTATGTGGCCTGTGTGGTGGTTCCGGTGGCCGCTGCCCAGGTGGCGCAGAGAGAGCGGGATCTGGAACAGGGCATTGCCTGGCTGGAGCATCACCAGTCCTTCCAGCGGGTCTTTGGAAACGCCACCCGGCGGGTGGAGGAGATTTCCCTGGGGAATGTGGTGCAGGCCATTGGGGTGCTGAAGGAGGAACGCCGCTTTCTGGAAACCGGCCGGGGGGCCGGCTTTGTCCGCACCGCCGTCCGGTTTGGCGCCGGAGATCGGGAAGCCTATAAAGCCCTGGCAGCCTGGATCCGGTCCTGTGCGGCGTCGTCCCCGGAGGAACCGGGCTGCGAGCCCTTCCGCTGCTTTCCAGTGGGCAGCTCCGGACCGGAAGATCTGCTGGCCGTTCCGGGCCTGGTGGCAGACGGAGAGCGGGTGGTACACCCGCTGACTCTTCAGAGCGTCTCCGCCGCCGCCTCCTTCTGCCTGCCACCGTTCCATTCCTGGGAGGGCTTTTATGTCCGGAATTTCCATGTAGACGAAAACGAACTCCAGGTGTTTCCGGCGGTGCCTCCGGCAGAGGGGGATATTCTTCTGGGACAGACGGAGGAGGGCGGACTTCCGGTGGCTCTTCCGGCGGACAGCCTGCTGTGCCACGGGGCGGTTTTTGGCGCCTGCGGCACCGGAAAGACCACCACCGTCCAGAGGATTCTGCGGGAGGCGTATCAAAAACGTCGGATCCCCTTTGTGGTGCTGGAGGCGGCCAAAAAGGAGTACGCATCCCTGGCGGGAAGTATTCCGGAGCTGCGGGTGTACACCCCCGGGGCCGATGGGCTTCCCCTGGTGTTCAACCCTCTGGAGGCGGAGGAGGGGATTCTCATTGAAAACCATGTGGCGGCGGTGGTCCGGGCCATGACCGCCGCCACCGGCGGCGAGCATCCTATTCCGGAGGCCTATGAGGGGCTGCTGAAGCAGACCTACCAACAGCGGGGATGGCGCTATGGCCAGATGGCCTACCGGGATGTCCGGAAGCCCTTCCCCACCTTCCGGGATGTCCTGGCCAACGTGGATTCCTACATAGCGGAGCATGCTCGGTATGGGCCGGAGGTGCGTCAGAACCTGACGGCAGCTTTAAAGCTGCGCAGTGAGACCATGGGGGAGGGGGCCCTGGGACAGGTGTTCACCTGCGCCGCCGGACAGACGGCTCGGGAGCTGATGGAGGTGCCCACGGTCATAGAGCTGGCAGATTTCTCCGAACCGGCCACCTGCTTTCTCATGAGCATGCTGTTGTTTCGCTTTCAGTGCTATGCCTCTCACCTGCCGTCCTCCCGGGCGCTGAAGCGGCTGATTGTGGTGGAGGAGGCCCACAACATCTTCCAGAAAACCCTTCTGGAGGAGAGCGGCAGGGGGCAGAATAACCGGGCGCTGGAGAAGCTGCTGGCGGAAATCCGAAGCTCCGGCACCGGGCTGATCCTCAGCGACCAGCGGCCCTCGGTGATGCCGGAGGCCCTTATGGCCAACACGGCAGTGAAGATTGTCCACGCCATGGAGTCGGAGGAGGATCAGAGAACCGTCAGCGGCCCCATGGACCTGACGGATTTCCAGTGCCGGCGGATCCGGGAGTTCCGCCCCGGCGAATGTGTGATTTCCCTCCGGGGGCAGCCTGGGGTACAGCACGTCCGCATTCAGCTGGGGCGGGAGGGGCAGGCCTGTACCGCCGCCTGCCTTCTCTGCACCAGCCGGTTCCGCTGCCGGAGGGCTGCGGTGGAACGGCTCCTGCAGGAGGCGGACACGGAAAAGGTGGCGTTTCATGTGGCCCGCATCCGCCAGAACCCCTACCACACAGAGCAGGTGGCCCGGCGGATTGACCAGATGCTCCGGGATCTGCAGGTGACGGCGGCTGCGGCAACCCGGTGCTGTCTTCTGGGGGAAATCCTATCCCGGACCCGGGGGCTTTCCTTCCAGGAAAGCCGGGTAATTCTCACGGCATACACAAACTATATCAGGAGGTAACCCCATGAGCGAGATCGATAGCGGCTCCCACGACAGCATGGACACAGGCGGCGGCTCGGAAATTTCCTCCGGCGGTCCTTCCATCGGGGGAGAGACCTCCCACGGCAGCGGGGAGGTCACATCCGGAAACGGCGAGATGACCCACGGCAGCGGGGAAGTCACATCCGGAAACGGCGAGATGACCCACGGCGGCGGGGAGGTCTCTGCCGGAAACGGCGGGATATCCCCCGGCGGTCCGGAGATTTCCTCGGCCGCCGGCGAGATGGCTCCCGCCGGCGGCGATTCCCTGGAAATCGGGGAAAGTGCCTCCGGATGGGAGAGCAGCGGCCTCTCCCGGGAGATTTCGGTGAACCCGGGGGAGACCACCCCGGGCCGGAGCCAGATTCTGGAGACGCCGGCCAGCCTGGAGTGGAACCGGGACCAGAAGGCGGTGGAGGCGTATCACCGGCAGTCCATCGACCAGATTTTGGAGGCAAACGGAAAATATATGACGGCGGCGGATCGGGAGCGGGTGGCTGCCGGGGCAGACCGCGTTGCGCTGGTGGCCCATAACCCGGCCAGAGACCGCACCGGCGGCTACCGGTCCGGCCGCATAGAGGTATCCCGGATCAGCCCTCTCCAGATGGAGCGGTCCACCAAGCATGAGACCAACCACTTTGCCAGCAAGCACCGGGAAATTCTGGTGCCGGAGCCGGACAAGCACGGGTATACCGTCTACAAGACCGTGGGGACCCGGCAGTCCAGCTGGTTCCACTCCACCCGCACCGGCCAGGAGTCGGGGTATCAGGAGCGGGGAAGGGGGATGAATGAAGGGCTGACCACCCTGTTCACCAACCAGCAGCTGACGGAGCTGAGCAAGGAAAAGGGGGAGGCGGCGGAGCGGGCGCAGATCTATTCCCGGACTGTGGAGCTCTGTGAACAGCTGGAATCCCTTGTGGGAAAAGATTCTCTGCGGGAGGCTTACTACGGGGGAAATCAGCAGAAGCTGGAGGCCCAGGTTAATGCCCTGGCAGGGGAGAAGGAATATGGGCGGCTCCGGGACTGCATGGACCGGACGCTGTCCCGGGATCCGGCGAAGAGCGTGGCGGCCATGCGGGAGGCCCAGGAAATTTTGGCCAGAATGAGTGAGAGGAGCAAGATGGCATGAGGGAAGAACGGATCGAAGATTATCTGCTGGACTGCCTGGAGCAGAGCGGCGCTTATGGGAGAAACCGGGAGGAGCAGCAACAGCTGGAGCGGGGGATCCGGCTGTTCCTGTGGGAGAATGGCATCCGGGAAGGGGAGACCAGGCCTTACTTCCGGCGCTATGTGGACGCGCACCTGCGGCGCGTTGCCCCGGAGGACCGGCTGCGATACTTCCTTCTGTATCCCCAGATCCGCCAGGTGCGGCAGCTGGCGGCGGAATACCGGGCAGACGGCAGCCTGCCTCCGGAAAAGCAGAAATGCCTGTACCGCTGCATGGAGGAGCTGTACCGGCAGGGGCTAGGAGAGCGGTATGTGCCCACGGCGGAGTTGGCGGAACTGCTGGGGCTTTCCCTGTGAAGGCAGCGGGCGGAACATTTT
>CAZSAF010000065.1:0-584 GCA_964604605.1 uncultured Lachnospiraceae bacterium | reverse complement strand
CAGCCTCCTCCTTTACGGTCAGCGGGTGACCGATTCCCATCAGTTGGTAATCCGCAGCTCCCCGTCCACGCAGTCCACGTTCAGGGTCTGGCCGGGCTCCACATCCCCGGCAATGATCCGCTTGGCCACCAGGGTCTCCACCTTCCGCTGGATAAACCGCTTCAGTGGCCGTGCGCCGTAGGCCGGATCGTAGCTCTGGTCAATGATATAATCCTTGGCGGTATCGGTGACCTGGACGCTTAGCTCCCGGGCCTTCAGCCGCTCCTGCAGATTCTTCAGCATCAGGTCCACAATCTGGTGGATCTCCGTCCTCTGCAGCGGTTTGTAGTACACAATCTCATCCAGCCGGTTCAAAAACTCCGGGCGGAAGCTCTGCTTCAGCAGGGCATCCACTGCGTCCAGGGACTCCTGACGGATGGTGCCGTCGGGCTGAATGCCCTCCAGCAGATAGTTGGAGCCCAGGTTGGAGGTCAGGATGATGATGGTGTTCTTAAAGTCCACTGTCCGCCCCTGGGAGTCGGTGATTCGGCCGTCGTCCAGCACCTGCAGCAGAATGTTGAACACATCCGGATGGGCCTTCTCCA
>CAZSAF010000064.1:0-12987 GCA_964604605.1 uncultured Lachnospiraceae bacterium | reverse complement strand
ACGTAATCCACAAAGAGCTTTTTCACCTGAAACCGCTCAATTTCCTTTTTCCAATACACGTACACCCGTGCCTCGGAATCCATCAGGGGGGTGCCGTCCCGCAGCTTCGGCATGGGCAGCCGGACCAGCTGCGGAATGCTGTTCAGAAAATCCCCCGTCAGAAATCCGATGGCCAGGTTGTTACAGATAAACTGCAGGATCCCCGTCAGCTGCGAGAGCACCGCCGCCAGGTTCAGCTGCAGCCCTTCCTGTGACAGAATGCCGCTGATTTTAGACAGCAGCTGCGGCTGCCCTTCCCACATCACCAGCGGATACTGAACAAATTCCTCCAGCGGAATTTCCGTTTTCCCGTTCAGGGGACAGTCCACATGGCAGTACAGCTGCCGGACGTCCTCTCCAATCTGATGGTATTCATACTTGTTCATCCAGCCGGCGGGCATCATGGTGTTGGCCGCCACCAGAAAATCAATCTGCCCTTCATCCAAGTAAATACTGGGCGTATTGTTGCTCATCTCATTGACATGGAGCAGCACATCCTGATGCTGTTTTTCAAAATCCTTGTAAATCCGTAAAAACTCATTTTCCCCGGCGAAGGGGCGGAACCCCACCTTGATGGTATTTTGGTTCCGGGAGATCAGGGGAATCTCCCGCTGCATCAGGTTATAGCGGCGGATCACCGCATCCACATGCTCCAAAAGCAGCAGCCCCTCCTCTGTGGGGCGTATCCCCTTACTCTTTCGCTCAAACAGCTTAAAGCCCACCTCCCGCTCCAGCTCTGCCAGGGAAGCAGACAAGGCCGGCTGAGAAATATACAGCACTTTGGCCGCCATGGATATATTCTGGTACTGGCAGACCGATGAAAAATACTGCATCTGCGTAAATGTCATGCAAATTCCTCCTGCACCGTTCCCGGTGCCGTCGGAAGCTCTCTTTTAAAGGCTTCTCACATAATCAATAAACCGTTTTTTGACGCTGAAACGTTCAATTTCTTTCTTCCAGAACACATAGACCTGCGCCGTAGGGTCTAGGATCGGCTCCCCGTCAATCATGGGCAGAGGAATACCGCGGATGGAGGAGATACTCTGCAGGTAATCCCCCGTCAAAAAGCCGATCGCCAGGTTATGGCAGATAAACTGCAGGATTCCGCTGATCTGAGGCAGCATGGCCGCTATGTTCAGGGACAGGCCCGCCTGGGAAAAGACGTTGCTCAGCCGGGTGACCAGCATGGGCTGCCCCTCCCATACAGCCAGCGGATAGCGGGCAAACTCTTCCAGCGAGATGCTGGTTTTGCCGTTCAGGGGGCACTGGGCATGGCAGTACAGCTGCACATGTTCTTCCCCAATAAAATGGTACTCATACTTCTTCTTCCAATCCGGCGGCATCATGGAGCTGGCTGTCACCAGAAAATCAATCTGCCCCTCGTCCAGGTAAATGCTGGGCGTGTTGTTGCTCATCTCGTTGACATGGAGCAGCACCTCCTGGTGCTGCTGCTCAAAATTCTTATACACACGCAGGAACCCATTTTCCCCGGCAAAAGGCCGAAAGCCCACCTTGATGGTATTCTGGTTCCGGGAAATCAGCGGGATCTCCCGCTGCAGCAGGTCATACCGCTTCAACACCGCTTCCACGTTTTTCAAAAAAAGAAGCGCTTCCTCTGTGGGCTGGATCCCCTTGCTCCTTCGGTCAAACAGCTTGAACCCTACCTCCCGCTCCAGGTCTGACAAGGACGAGGAAAGGGCAGGCTGAGAAATATACAGCACTTTGGCCGCCATGGATATATTCTGGTACTGGCAGACAGCCGCAAAATATTGCATCTGTGTAAGTGTCATCCTCTACCTCCCTGCACCGCTTCTGCGCAGCCCCCGGCATCGCATTTTTTTTGCGTGGCATGAAACTATTGTTCCACTTCGTATTATAGAAGATTTTGGCGCGTTATGCAAGAGTGGGGATGACGGGAATCGCTTAAGAATTGCTGAACCGCTGCCTTCCTGCTATAATGAAAGGCATGAAGAACCACACACCGTATTATTCTTTCCATCAATACTGCCTGGATACCTTTGGGGAAAAACTGTACCGGCTCAGCCTGAATGCTGGGCTCACCTGCCCCAACCGGGACGGCACGCTGGACAGCCGGGGCTGCCTGTTCTGCAGCACCGGCGGTTCCGGTGATTTTGCCGCCCCGGCTGCCCTGTCTATTCCGGAGCAGCTGGAGCAGGCCAAAGAAAAGGTGGCCGGGAAGTTTTCCGGCCACCGGTATGTAGCCTATTTCCAGGCCTACACCAACACCTACGGCCCGGCGGAATATCTGGAAAAAATATTCACCGACGCCCTGATCTGCCCGGAGGTGGCCGCCCTGTCCATTGCCACCCGGCCGGACTGCCTGCCGCCAGCCGTGCTGGATCTGCTGGAGCGGCTGAACCGCCGGAAACCGGTCTGGGTGGAGCTGGGCCTTCAGACCACCCGGGAGGCTACGGCCCGGCTGATTCGGCGTGGCTATTCCCTGGACTGCTTTACCCAGGCATGGCAGCAGCTTCATGCGCGGGGGATTCCCATGATTGCCCACGTGATCCTGGGGCTTCCCGGGGAGACACCGGAGGATGCCTTTGCCACCATCCGCTATCTGGCCGGCCGGGAAACCGGCTTTCCGGCAGACGGCGTAAAGCTGCAGCTGCTCCATGTACTCCGGGGTACCGATCTGGCCGAGCTGTACCGCCAGGGCGCTTTTGCCGCCCTTTCCCTGGAGGAATATCTGCCGCTTTTGGCCGGGTGCGTCCGGCGCCTGGCTCCCTCCACGGTCATTCACCGCCTCACCGGGGATGGTCCCAAACGGCTGCTGATCGCCCCCTTGTGGAGCGGTGACAAAAAGCGGGTGCTCAATGCAATCCAGCGCTATTTCCGTGAAGAAAATGTTCAGCAGGGGGAACTTGCCGAGCGGTAGAAAGGCCAACGTAAAGGGAGGCGTCTGAAAACGCCTCCCCCCGGTATGAATCCTTTTCTTTTGTACGCTGCATCCCCGCTTTCGGCGAGTGCAGTTCTGCGGTTATGTCAGCGGCTTCTGCAGATCCGTAAAGGCCTGCACCGACTCCAGACTGGCGTTAAACCGATCCACAATCCAGATCCGAACCCCTTCCAGGCCAATGACAAAAGCGTTGGGTTCCCCTTCCTTTCGGCTTTCGTTCTCCTCGGCATGTTTCAGAAGGTCGCACAGATGCGGATGCGGATTGTAGAACACGTCCGCACCTTTCTCCTTGCAGTGCTCCCACAGGCGCACACAGGAAGAGGCATAGGCCAGCGCCTGGTCCACACTCCACTGTGTCCCATAGGGATAATCCTCCCCCGGATAGCGCTTGGGCCCAAAAATACCGAAACCACCCATCATCACGGCGTGGTGCCGTTCTCCGTGATCGTGTACATCAAAGGCAAAGTTCAGGCAGCCGGGAGTATGGCCGGCGCCATCCAGAATCTCCACCGCATGATCCCCAAACGTCAGGACATCCCCTGGACGGATCAGCCGGTCCACCCGGGGCAGCACCTGCGGTTTGCCCGGTCCCATATTTTCATGGCTCCAGGACATGTATTCCGTGTCCGCCGGGCTCATGCAAACCGGGCAGCCATACTTCTCCCGAATGCCGGGAGCGCCCAGATAGTGGTCCAGATGGCCGTGGGTGATCAGCACCGCGTTTATTTTTTCTTCCCTCAGGCCCAGCTTTTGAAGACCCGGATCCAGCATCTCCTCGCAGGCATCCACATCATCGGTGGTGTCCATCAGCACCAGGCCCTCGCTGGTTTTCAAAATAAAAATACCCTGACGCTGATTGCCCACATAGAACAAGTCGTCAAACATCTGCACCGGCTCAATGGTTTCATAGAGAGAGGGATCATCCGTCCCGCGGTGTGTCATTTTCATTTTTTCCAACTTATCCATTCTGCTTCCTCCTGTCTTTCCGGAACGCTCTGTTTCTCTGTATCATCCGGTTTCTCTTAAAAAAAAAAAAAAAAAATATAACTCAATCTGTTTTTTCTATCAATATCCGGATAGATATGATATGATACTTTTCAAGAATAAAAGCCCGGAGCTTCCACGCCCCGGGCTTTTATTCTTTCTATGGGCTTCCATCAGCCCAGATGAATCAGATCCAGATATTCTTTTACATAAGGCTGCTCCAGTTTTTCTTTGTAAATCCGAGCCGCCAGCTTTTCCCAACGTGTTTTCTGATTTTTCATGGCGCAAACCTCCTTCTTGATCTCTTCGTATAGTCCGTTTTTTATTTCAGGCAATCAAAGTACTGCTCAATCTCCTGCTCTGCCTCTTCCTGCATTCTCCGCATGTAACGCTGCCAAAAGCTCTCTTTCTTTGCCATCGTAAGGACCTCCTTCTTGTCTTTCGGATTCCACTTGGAATCGTTTCTTTTTTCTTCTCTTTACGTGATATAGAATAGCACCGTTTATCATATATGTCAACTTTATTATTTCTCTTATATAATATTTTCTAAATATTTTTACACAGATTTTTCCCTGTTTTTCTGTCAAAATTATATGTTTTTTCGTTTTTATATTCTTTTTGAGTATTATTTTATTCGTTTTCCTCCAGTAACCGCAAAGACAGGCCGATAGCCAGCAGTTGTTCGCCGGAGGCCTCATAGATACCGGTAAGCCGGTGGATCTGATCCATTCGCCGGCAGAAGGTGGTGCGGTGGACATACAGCTTTTCCGCCGCCCGGGTCATATTCATCCGGGATTCCAGGTATGTCCGCAGCGTTGCCACATACTCGGTCCCCTTTTTCTGATCCCAGTCCCGCAAAAGCCGCACCGCGGGATGCAGCAGCCGGGAGGCGGGAAGCTCCCGCTGCATGGCCTCCAGGCAATACGCCAGGCGATAATCCTCAAACAGGTAATACCAGAGCGTCTGGTGGCTCCGGCTTCCCAGCCGCAGAGCCGCCTCTGCCTCCACCGCTGCCGTGCCCAGCAGCGAGAGGGGTGAAAATTCCCCGCTGATTCCGGCCCGGCACACATGCTCCCGCACAAACAGGGAAAACCGGGAGAAGAAGGGTTCCCGGTCTGTCCGGGAAAGGTTGACCAGCCAGAGGATCCGGTCTCCCACGGCAATGGCGCAGGACTCCTGCCACTGGGCCTCCAGCTCCCGGATCAGGAACGGCAAGGTAATCTCCATCTGGGTCTGCCACCCTTCCTGCCCGTAGGCAGTCACCAGCACCGCCCGAAATGAATGGGACAGCTTCCAGTGGTAGGCGTGCAGCGCCATGTCTAGCCGGGCCGTATCCGGCTTTTCCCCTGCATACAGGGCCCGGCAGAGCTGATGCATGGTATCGTTCTGATGCCGCTTCAGGCTCTGCAGGCTGTTCTGGAACAGGAGCTCCACATACCGGCCAAAGAGTTCAATCAGCTGCTCCTCTCCCCGGGAAAGAACGTTTTCGCCTGAGTTCAGCCGGCAGAGCAGCCGGGCATAATACTGCCCATGGACAAAAACATTCCGGCAGTACAGCTTCGCCGCCGTATAGTCGGGCAAAAAGTAGAAGCCTTCTCTTTTCCGGGCCGCCTCATGAAAATCCTTTCGAAGAAGCAGGGACTGGCTCAGCTCGGAGGAAAGGCGCTGCCCAAAGCTTCCCTCCCCCTGCTTCTCCGCCATCCCCTCCAGCAGGTATCCGGGCGTGGCAAAGGATACCCGCAGCTCACTGTCAACCAGCGCATACTCGCGGTCAAAATACTGCCGGCCCTGATCCAGAATCTGTTCAAAGGGCTCGTGCCGCAGGATCATGGAAGCCAGCCGATTTTCCCAGGCATCCAACTCCTGCCAGCAATCCGCCGCCTGTTCCAGCACCTGCTCCGGTGTCAGTCCTCCACAGACCCGGCAGCATCCGCCGGGCCCCGCCGGTTCCTCCGGCACAAAAAGCTCCACCCCTTCGCCTTCCTCCGCCGGGGCCAAATAAAGCGTATCCGGCTCCAGGGGGTATGGCCGCAGCCGGTCTGCCTGCAGGCAGCGGAGCCTGCGGATTACGCCTCTTTTCTCCGGTTCCTCCGGGCCGCACGCCATCCGGATTCCCGGTTTTCTCTGAAGAAGATACTGAAGAATATCAAACGTCATTTCCATGGGCTATCCCTCCATGCTACAAATTGTAGCGTATCGCACACAAAAAATCAACAGGCGGCGTCTGTACAGAATCGGAAAAATGCCGTAAGATCAAGGTATCCCAATTGTTTTGGAAGGAGGAAACCATCATGGAAGGAAACAACAAATTGACACCGGAGCAGGAAGCGTATCAGCAGCGGCTGAACCGGGTGGAAACGGCCATCTCCCTGCAGGAGCCGGACCGGGTGCCGGTGGTCCCGTTCATTGCCTCTTATGCGCAGCGGGCTTATGGTTCCTGCTATGCGGATCTTTATTACAATTATGAAAAAGCGGGAGACGCCGCCATTCAGTTTTACCGGAATCATCCCCAGATGGATGTGAACATGTTCTCCGGTTTTACCAGCGGCAAAGCCAATGAGCTGGCCGGATCCCAGATGATCGACTGGCCGGGGCGTCCCGGCACCATGGTCTCCCCCTACAGCTCCCACCAGGTCATTGAGCGGGAGTTCATGACCCCGGAGGAGTATCCGGAGATGCTGAAAGATTTCACCGGTTTCATGATCCGGAAATACATTCCCCGGGCCTACAAAAACCTGCCCGGTACGGCGGATATCCGCCCGACCCCCACCATTGTCCTGAGCACCACCTTCCTCTCTCCCTTCTACAGCCCCCAGGCCCAGGAAGCCTTCCGGCTCATGGGCCAGATCGGCGAGGAGGATGCCAAGACTGCGGAGATGACCGCCAAATATCAGGCCAAGCTGACGGAAATGGGCTTCCCGCCTATGATGACCGGCCGATCCGAAGCCCCCTACGACATCCTGGGCGACTACTTCCGGGGCACCATTGGCATCTTTGAGGACCTGCTGGATGAAGAGACCCAGGAGTATGTGGAGCAAGCCTGCTGGATGTTTGCGGACCAGCAGATCCAGGCCCTGCAGTATTTCCGCCATGTGGATCTGCCGGTGAAGCGAGTCTTCTTCCCGCTGCACAAAGCCATGGACGGCTTCATGAGTCCTGCCCAGTTTGAGCGGTTCTACTGGAAGCCGCTGAAGAAGATTATGATGGCGTTGATTGACATGGGCGTTACCCCGTACATTTACACCGAAGGCCCTTACAACAACCGTCTGGAGCAGCTGGCCGATGTGCCTAAGGGGAAGGTGCTGTACCACTTTGAGACGGTGGATATGAAGGAGGCCAAGCGGGTGCTGGGCGATATTGCCTGCATCAGCGGCAATCTTTCCGTCACCGAGCTGGAGTTTGGCAAGAAAGAGACCGTGGTGGAGGAGACCAAGCGGCTGCTGGATGTGTGCGCGCCGGGCGGCGGCTACCTGTTCGACTTCAACGGCAGCCTGGAAAACTGCAAGCCGGAAAATCTGGAAGCCATGTTCGAGACCCTGGAGAAATACGGGAAATATTAAATGTTTCCCTTCCGCCTGCAAAATCCCCGGCGGATGTACAGCCGGAAAGGGCAAAAAAGGCAGAGCCCCGCGCAGGACTCCGCCTTCCCTTTTCTCATTCCCGATGGGAAGAATGCTTCCGCCATCGGCTGTCCGCCCCTATGCTTCCTCTTCCGGATTCTTCTCCGCTTCCTGGCGCTCCTTGTACTTGGCCAGGCGGTTCTGGATCTTGTCCACCGGGCTCAGCAGCGGCTCCAGAGACATGTCATGGTTCATGGTGTCGATAAGCAAAGCAATATACTTGCTCAAATCCACGCTGACATAGTAGGGCCGGGCCATAATTTCCGGCGGCTGATAGATGGCGTTAGTGGTGAGAATCTTGTCGATCAGCCCCTCCGATACGGCCTGGTCAAAGATCTCCACGCCGGCAGTAAACAGGCCGAAGGTGGCGCAGACAAACACCCGCCGGGCATGGCGGCTCTTCAGCTGCCGAGCCACCTCAATGACACTCTCCCCGGAGGCGATCATATCATCCACAATCACCACATCTTTACCCTCCACAGAGGTGCCCAAAAACTCATGGGCTACAATGGGGTTTTTGCCGTGGACTACCCGGGTGTAATCCCGTCTCTTGTAGAACATCCCCACATCCAGTCCGCCCAGCATGGTGGAGAAGTAGATGGCACGCCCCACAGCGCCTTCATCCGGGCTGATGATCATCATGTGTTCCGGATCCAGCTCCAGGTTCCGCTCCGTGCGCAGCAGCGCCTTGATAAACTGGTAGGTGGGCACAATGGTCTCAAACCCGCTGAGGGGGATGGCATTCTGAACACGGGGATCGTGGGCGTCAAAGGTAAGGATACAGCTGACCCCCATGGAGACCAGCTCCTGCAAGGCCAGGGCGCAGTCCAGAGACTCGCGGCCTGCCCGCTTGTGCTGGCGGCTCTCATACAGGAAAGGCATAATCACGGTAATCCGCTTGGCCTTTCCTCCCACCGCCGCAATAATCCGTTTCAGGTTCTGAAAATGGTCATCCGGGGACATGGGGTTCTCCTCCCCGTACATGGTATAGGTGAGGCTGTAATTGCACACATCCACCAAAATATACAGGTCATCGCCGCGGACGCTGGAGTTGAGCACACCCTTGGCCTCTCCGGAGCCAAACCGGGGCAAGGTGTTCTCAATCATATAGGAATCCTTCTTGTACCCGCGGAAATCCAGCTCCCGCTCCCGGCGCCACATAGCCAGGTAGGCGTCCACCCGTTCCGCCAGCTCCTCACAGCCCGGAAGCGCCACCAGTCCCAGAGGGCCCACCGGCAGGGTGCGGGAAAACTCATCGTTCTCAGCCATCTTCCTATTGGTCATCTCATTTTTCTCCTTCATCTGCGTTGCTTCTCCTCGTTGTATGTCCCAGTCCCAGCCGTTCCTCCCGCTTTTTCAGACGGATGTCTGAGTTGTACAGCCGAAGCAGCCGGTAATTTTCCATCAGCCGGGAGACCACCCGTTCCGAGTAGCCAGCCCGGATTTGATTCATAGACAGGTTGGTGGAAATTAAGGTGGATTTTCTCCGGACGGACCGCTCATTGAGACAGAAAAACAGCTCGGAACTGACCAGGGCGTTGTTCAGCTCCGTTCCCAGGTCATCCACAATCAGCAGGTCGCTGTCCAGAATCCACCGGTAATTCTCTGCCTGTTCCGGTTCCTCCCGGGAGTAGGCGTGGTCAGCCAGCGCTTCAAAAAGCTGGTTGGCCGAAAGGTAAATGACGGAGACTCCCCGGCGGATCAGCGCCTCCGCGATACAGTTGGACAGAAAGGTTTTGCCGGTGCCGGTGCTTCCCATCAGCAGCAGATTTTCCTTCCCCGGCTCAAACTCCTCCACAAACCGTCTGCACTGGCGCAGCACCTGCCGCATGTGCTCATAAGGGCTTTCCCCGCCGTCCCAGGGCTCCCGGTCATAGTATTCCAGAGAAAAGGTGGAAAAATTTTCCTGATTCAGCTTCTCATGGATGGGATGCTGGGAAAACAGCAGATCCACCACCGCCTGCTGGAAGCACTTGCATTTCTTCCCCTCCACAAAGCCGGTGTCATGGCAGAGCGGACAGTGGCTGGGAAGCTCCAGGTAATCCGGCGGAAAACCTCCGGAGGCCAGCAGCACCTTCCGCTCCTCCCGCAAATCCGCCACCTGGCGTTCCAGCCGCCGGGATGCCTCCTCATCGCCGGTGAGCCGGCACTGCACACGCTGGTAAGACAGATCCGCCAGGGTTTCCTCTGTCTCCTGCAGCTGCGGAATTTTCCGGTATGCCTCCCGGATGTGAGCCTCCTGCAGCGCCCGGTTCTCCGCCTGCTTCCGGTCGTAATCCCGCAGGATCTTCTCATACTGTGGATTTGTCAGCCCCATAGAGTTCCTTTTCCTCCTGCATCAACAGGGCATCGTAATCGGTGTCCCGCTGGGTAAAATTGTGGAACCGGTTGACCGGCGCCGCTGCCTTCTTCTCGCCCCGGCGGCGCTCTGCCTTCTGCTTTTCGTAGTAGGACCGGGCCGCCTCCACCGTGGTAACCCCCGCCTTTTTCCAGTCCTTGATAATCTTATCCGTGTACTCAAAACTGGGGGAATGGATGGCCTTCATGGTCCGCCCGCAGGCCTCTACCACCACCGGCAGCGGCATACCATCCTCCCGGAGCCATTCCTCCAACAGCTTCCGCTCCTCCGGCGCCAGAATCCGGCCAGTGATGCCAAAAGCCTTCATCACCGCCTTATTCTCCGCCTTGTAGGCCCGGTTGATCTCTTTGGCCTGGCGCAGCGTCCGAATGCCGTCCTCATGCCAGCCCAAAGCCACCTTTTCCATGTACCGGTAGCTGCGGTGCCCCCCGTCCACACAGTACTCAATCAGGTATTCAATCAGGTCATTGGGGAACCGGAGCGTCTCCCGCATGTAGCCAAACAGCTCCACATCCTTGGCAGACAGGGTGCGGCCCAGATACCGCTCCGCCGCAAAGACCACTTCCTGAAAATCATCATCCTCCTGGAGGCGCTCCAGCGTATCCAGGGAACAGGAAATCTCCTCCTGGGGCTCCGCCGCCGTCTCCTCTGCTGCCGGCTCCGGTGCGTGAGAAACCGTTCCCTCCGGCTCCGGCACCTCCAGCATGGACACGCTGGACAGCTTCCCTTCCGCTGTCTGCTCCAGCCGAAGAATCCCCAGCTTCTCCCAATAGGCCAGCGCCCGCAGCACATCCTTCTCCGTATTGTTCAGCTTGTCCGCCAGGAAGGAAACGGAAAAATCCCCATCCCGGCTGTCCGCCAGCCGCAGCAGATACAGATACACCTTGACAAATTCCCCGTTGGCATCGGCCATATAGCCGTCAATAAAAGCGTTGGAAACCGCTGTCTGTTTCCACCGCCCGCTTCGTAACAGTACCACCTTGCATTCCCCGCTTTCCCGTGCTCTCCCGCAATCTTTCTCCTGGTGAAATTATAACACAAACCCGAATCATTGAAAATAGCGAATTTCCGGAAAAACCACGGGAAACCGCGGTTTTCCGGCTTTTGTGGATATTGTGGATTCTGTGGATAACCACCATTTTCCGACAAAAAATCCACAATTTTGTCAACCGTTCGGATGTTGATAAAATTGTGGATATTGTGGATAACTACCTGCCCAACAGCTTTTCTCCCACTTTTACAATGTCTCCGGCACCCATAGTTATCAACAAATCGCCGTTGACAGAAAATCCCAGAAGAAAATTTTCAATCTCGTCAAAGGAGGAGAAGCAGTATACCTCCCGCCCCCTGGCCGCCAGCCGATCCGCCAGATTCTGGGAGGAGATCCCCAGATCGTCGGTCTCCCGGGCCGGATAGATGGGGGCCAACACCACCACGTCCGCCAGGGACAGGGCATCGGCAAATTCCTCCATCAGCGCCTTGGTGCGGGTGTAGGTGTGAGGCTGGAATACGCAGACAATCCGCTTGGCCTGGCACTTTTCCGCCGCCAGAAGGGTGGCCCGGATCTCATCCGGATGGTGGGCATAGTCGTCCACAATGGTGATCCCGCCCAGATCCCCTTTGTGCTCAAAACGCCGGTGGGTGCCGGCAAAATTCTGCAGGCCCTGGTGGATCACCGGGACCTCCAGCCCCAGCTCCCGCCCCACCGCCACCGCGGCCAGGGCATTCCACACGTTGTGTTCGCCGGGCACTTCCAGGGTCAGGGTCTCCTGCAGCCCGCTTTTCTCCCGCCAGGTGAACGTGGGATGGGCGTGGTCATCGTAGGAGATGTCCCGCATCTGGTAGTCGTCCTCCTCCCGCTGGCCCACGGTCATCACCCGACAGGGCAGTCCCCGGGTCAGCTCCTGGTAATCCGGAATGTCGCTGCTGATGACCAGCAGGCCGTCTGCCGGAATCCGCTCCGCAAACAGGCGGAAGGAGTGGCGGATATCCGCCAGGTCCTTGAAGAAGTCCAGATGGTCCTCCCGGACGTTGAGAATCACACCCACTGTGGGATAAAAGGAAAGGAAGCTGTTGGTGTACTCACAGGCCTCGGTGACAAAATAGGGGGAATGTCCCACCCGGATGTTGCCGCCAATGCTGTCCAGCATGCCCCCCACGGAGATGGTGGGGTCACAGTTGCCCGCCAGCAGGATCTCTGTGATCATGGAGGTGGTGGTGGTTTTTCCGTGGGTGCCGGCCACTGCCACCGCCGTAGGATAGTTGCGCATCATCTGCCCCAGCAGCTCCGCCCGGGTCAACATCGGCAGGCCTTTCTGCACCGCCGCCTGGAACTCCTCGTTTTCCGGATGCACGGCGGCTGTGTACACCACCGCCTGGATTCCGTCCACAATATTGGCGGCCCGCTGTCCGTAAAAGATCTGCGCACCGTCCGCCTTCAGCTTCTCCGTCAGCAGAGATTTTGCCATGTCCGAACCGCTGACCTGGAAGCCTTTGCCCAGAAGAACTTCCGCCAGCCCGCTCATGCTGATGCCGCCGATTCCAATAAAATGGATCCATATAGGTTGGTTAAAATCAATCTGATACATGCCGCCACTTCCTATCCTTATTTTTTTCCAAAAAATGCCTGGGTAACATAAAATCTGTCATTCCTCCCCCCTTCGGTTCAGAATGACAGTCTGCTGTTTTCCCGTTCTCTTTTTACTCGGCTGCGGTCTCGCTTTCGGTTTCCTCCTCCAGAACCCCGGCCATATCGTTTACCACCATCTCCGTGCGGTTGTAATCTGGACGGCTGGCCTGATAGATCCGGTACTGGTTTACCACCGTCACGCCCAAGGCCACCACCACGGCTAAAACAAAAACAACGCCGCCCAGCTTCCACAGAAACAGCTCTCGCTTCTCTCTCTTCTGTTCCAGCTCCCGCTCTTTCCGGCGGTCATATTTGTTCATTGTATGGGAATTATTGTTTGCTTTGCTCATTGCAGGCCACCTCTTTGTTCCGTGTACTTCTTTTTATTTTACACTGAAAACAGGGATTTGGCAAGTTTTTTCTACTGTCCCAGCAC
>CAZSAF010000063.1:0-12997 GCA_964604605.1 uncultured Lachnospiraceae bacterium | reverse complement strand
TTGCAAAGGGCTGGGGTAGTTTTATATCTGACCACAGGATTATTTGGCGGTTACGTAGTAACTTCACTCACATCTCCAAGAGAAGCGAATGTAGTTATAAGGCCTTGGGTATAATCTTCAGCTAACTGACCGTTTATCATGAGTGTGTCCAGCAGAATTTCTGTACCAGGTACAGTAAGATTAACGCTTGCATTGGATAACAGAGAATTGTTCGGGTTAACCACAACAATAAATTCAAGAGTTATAGAAAGAATCAGTTATATTTGAGCGATAGGTAATTTTTTGCACACCAACCGCATCTTCGAGAAATGTATACTCGAAACCATCCTCAAGAAACTCCACTCCGATGTTAAAAGAATCATTGCCATTGATAAGCAAATAAGAGTATCTCATCAACGCTGTGTCATAATACTCTCTTACTTTTACACCTTTCCAATTTGCCTCAAGATTATTCGGTGTTAAAGTAATTACCCAGGTAGCATACCTATTAACAGAATCATAAGATACAGTTTTTGTAATAGAGACAGACTGCACCTCAGTGGACTCGTTCAATAATACAAGGCTGCCATTGTCTGGATCCAGAGGCAACGAAGAGGCCATCGTTTCTTCGCCAGACGCTTCCTCCGAAGCTTCAACCTGCAGAAACTCCTCTCCGCTTTCTTCCACGAGTTGTTCCGCCGGGGGAGCCTCCTCATTCGCGGACGCGGACGTTACCAGGCTCAAAGCCAATGCGCAAGCCACAAGCAGCGTTCGAGTTTTTCTACCCCCTTCCCTAAACTTTTCCGCGTCTTTCTCGTAAAATTTCCCCAAATGGAGCCGTTCCCAAAGCAGGCAGGCGCGACTCTCGTGAGTCGCGCCTGCCTGCTTTGGGCGTTGCCGTATCCTCCTCTCCCGCGGTGGCCGCCGGAAGATGCTGTCACCGGGAATAAATGAAAATATTGGTGCACATTTCCTGTGTGACCGGGTCAAACGCGGCGCCGGCCACATAATCCCCGTTCTCATAAACTCCCACGGAAATCAGCCACCGTTCCCCTGCCTGCCAGTAATACGGATCTCCCTGTGTGATTTCCACCTGGGCGTCCTCCGGCACCTGAAGGCGGGTCCGGATCTCCTGCAGCTGTTCCTGCGTAAACCACAAAAGCCTGTACGATCCGGCCAGCAGCTCTTCTATCCCATACAGAAGAGCCCGCTCCTCCGGATCGGAGGCGGCTTCCAGCGTCAGTGTGACCACGTTTTCTTCCTCTGCGGTGATCCGGTAGGCTACCGGCGTCACGCCGCTGACATCCAGATTCACCAGATTCAGCCAGACGGTATCGCCTTCCTGACTATAGGAAGAATAGTAGGTTTCCGCCTGGGTAACGGTGGCGTAATAGGTAAGGGAACCGTCCGCCTGGCAAATCAGCAGGTAGGGGTTTGAAACGTCCTGCTGGAGCCACCAGCCGTTTCCGGAAGCCAGATCCGGCGCGGTGCTCTCTTCAAACCGGAAAAGGGTGGTTCCGGTTCCCTGAAAAGGAAGTTCCACCGAAGCGTTGACCACATAATCCACATAAATCTTCGTCAGGTTTCCCTCACTGTCCAGTTCCACTTGCAGGCTGACCTGATCGAAGCCCCCGCTTCCATCTGCGTTCGTCCAGTCGATAAAGTAATCGGTATAATCCAGGACATGGAGCAAAATACGGCTGTTTTCCCGGTTCAGCGCAGCGGTATCCAGCCAAAGCCTGTAGATGGAATTTCCTTCCTCATCCCGGACAAAGGAGGAAGCCGTCACATATTCTTCCTCCGGAAGACGCAGATCCAGGTACTCCAGCGGGGTCAGCTCCGCATAGGAAGTGCCCGGGAATGGCAGCGTATCGGTCCGCTGCAAGGTTTCATCCCGATATTGGTAAGTAAAGGCGTATTGGTTTTCACTGCTGTTTCCCTCATGCGCCGCCGATGTTATGGTATGGCTGCCGCTGCCGGAGGCCGTCATACCGCTGCCGCCGTACCCGCGAACCATGCCGCTGTATTCCCACGCCGATAGGGTAGTCCCCTCCGCGCCGCTTTCTTCCTGCCAGTCATAAGACATTTCTCCCTCTACCGCCAGATTGAAGTCCTTCAGCGTTTCCACCGCGCGGTAGATCTCCGACAGATCGTCGTATTTCAGCTGAAAGTCCAGCTGCAGCACGTCGCCCGCCTCCAGGGAAAACTCCTGCCGCTGCCGTTGGTATCCCTCCGCCTGCACCTCTATGCTGTATTCTCCGGCAGGCAGGAACGCGGAATAATACAGAAGGTCGGGAATCGATTCCTCCCCGGCGCCGGCAACCGGTTCCAGATCTATGTATTCCTCTGAATCTTCCTCCTCTGAGACCAGAGAAATCCATTCCAAATTCACCGCTTCCGGTTCTTCATTCGTCCCTCCATAAATAACGCCCAGCACAAGGGCGACGTCCGCGTTGTTGGCCTCTGCCGCCTCGCCGGCGGTTTCTTGGGCCAGGGAAACACAGAGAGCGGCGTCCGGGAAAGAAACCTGGTCATCCTCCGACTTCTCTTTTATGTCCCAAAGATGCACGGAATGACCTGCGTCGGACTGATACAGGCTCAGCGTCTGAGAAAGACGCAATATCTCCACCACCTGCTCCGCAGTCAATTCCGGATTTGTCCCCCAGATCAGGGAGCACAGGCCGGTTATCATGGGCGCCGCCATAGAGGTGCCGGATTTTTTTTTCGTGGTGTCTCCCGGCATAAGGCTTAAAATATCCACCCCCGGCGCCCAGAAATCCACCCGATCTCCCACGTTGCTGAGGTCCGCGATCCGATAGCTGCCATCCTCCTTCAGTGCGGCGGCGCCAACGACCAGGATTCGTTTTTTCACTTCCTCATTGTCGATACCGGACAAAATATCCAGCTCCGCATCCAGCCCATAATTGTTGCCTGCCGCTTTTACGATAAGGAACTGCCAATTTTCCTGGATGTAGTAGCTCAGGAATTCTTCCATTTGGTCATTGAAAAACTGAACCGTGACGATATCCGCCTGGTTCCCCTCTGCGCTCCCCTCTATCACTCGTGCTTCCACGCTCATGGAAATATTGATTACCCGCACCCCCGCATGGAAAAACCGCGCAATGGCGTATTTGTAAAGGAAGCAGGTCTCCCATTGCCCTTCTTCGCTCGCCTGCGTCTCCTCCGAAAGGAGTGAAAATCCGTACAGACGGGCATTGGCGCTGATGCCGGTAATCCCCGCCTCATTTCCGCCTTCCGCCCCAATGATTCCCGCCACGTGAGTTCCATGGTAGGTACTGCTATTCTCTTCATCGGAGGCGTACAGTTCCGCCACCCGGCAGTTGCCCTCTTCGTCTGCCGGATTGTTCCAGGCCTCTACAAAAACATTCTCCAAATCTTTCTGTTCCACGTCAAACATGGTGTCCAGAATCCCGACCTTTACCTCTTCCAGTTCCAGATCCTGATCCCAGACCCCCGGAAGGTTCAGCGCCTCCGCCCACCAGTTCAAGCCCCGGGGGTTTTCCGTATCCCACTCGGAGCCGCTGGTACTGTCCGGATTTTCGGAATCTTTCCAGCAATCATTCCGGTAATCCACCGAGTCAAGTTCCAGCTGCATGACATAGGAAACACCGGCAGAAGCCACCTCCTCCGCCTCCGACAAGGTTCCGGCCAGCGTCTCCAGCGTCTGGTATTCCATATCCGGTTCAAACTGTACCTGATAATCCCCTGTGTCCGAAATGTATCCCACAATCGTCCCGCCATGTTCCTGGAGCAGCGCTTCCATCTCCTCAAAGGATACGCCGCTTTCCGCCGTCAGCAGAAGCTGGGAATCCGCGTAATGGAGACCATCCTCTGTTTCCCGCACGTCCTCCCCGGAGACCGGCTGATAGTAGGCCTCAAAATCATCCTCTTCCTCCCGGTCGCTTTGCCGGCAGCCTGCCATGCCGTTTCCCAGAGCGCATAGCAGAAAAAGCAGCGCGCATCCGGTAAGAAACTTTCTGCCCATTATTTTCTTCATAAGCCTTCCTGACGCACCCCTGCCTGCCGGGCGGCGGCCTCCACCACGTGGCTCACCAGCACCGAGGTGGTGACGGTTCCCACGCCCCCGGGCACCGGAGTGATGGCGGCCACCACCGGTTCCGCCTGGGCAAAATCCACGTCCCCGCAAAGCTTGCCCTCCGCGTCCACGTTGATGCCCACGTCAATGATCACCTGGCCGGGCTTCAGGTACTCCTTGGTCACCATGTCTGGCTGGCCCGCCGCCACAATCAGGATGTCCGCCTCCCGGCATACAGCCGCCATGTCCACGGTCTTGGTGTGGCAGACAGTGACGGTGGCGTTCTTCCGCAGCAGCATCATAGCCGCCGGCCTGCCCACCACCAAGCTGCGGCCGATGACCACCGCCCGCTTGCCCTGGCATTCCACCCCGTAGTGGTCCAGAATCTCCATGCAGGCCTCGGGGGTGCAGGGGGGGAATCCCTTTTCATGGCCCACAAACACACCGGCCATGGAACCGCTGGTGATGCCGTCCACATCCTTCTCCGGATCCAGGGCGGCGCAGGCCGCCTCCTCGTCCAGGTGATCCGGCAGGGGGCGGAACATCAGCACCCCGTGGATGGAAGCGTCCCGGTTCACCTGCTCAATGGTCTCCATCAGCTTTGCCTGGGTCACATCCGCCGGAAGCAGGAACTGCTTCACCTCCACCCCCAGGGTGGAACAGCGCTTCATGGCGCCCTTCTCATAGGCGATGTCATCACCCCGCTCCCCCACCCGGATGATCCCCAAGGTGGGGAAAATGCCTTCTGCCTTCATTGCCTCCGCCTTTGCGCGAATTCTCTCATTTAAGGAAGCGTTGACTTCCTTTCCCAATAGGATCTGTGCCATGAAATCTCCCTCCTCAGTCAAAGCGTCTGCGGACGTCCGCAAAAATCTCATCCGCCAGGGGCACGTACTTGTCCAGCATCTCCTCCGCCTTCTGATTGATCTGCTCTGCATACGCCCGGTCCGTCATGGATTTGGTGTTGATGAACACGTTGAGGCTGGCCCCCTGCAGGGCCGCCTTGCAGCAGGCAACCCCTACGCCCACATCGCTGATGGCCAGGGCCGATCCCTTGGCCGCAAACGCCCGGTGGAGCTCAATGGCCTCACAGCACCGCTCCATAATCTCCAGCGGCACACTGCAGGCGCCCTTCAGGGCCTCCTCCATAATCCGGGCCTTCTCCTCCCGCTGCTCCTCCGTCTCCCTGGGAAGGCCGTAAGCCTTGGACAGGGGCTCAAACATCGCCGCATCCTTCTGCACCAGCTCCAGGAGCTTGGCCTGCAGCGCATCGGCCTGGGCCTTCAGAGCCACTATGTCCTCCTGTACATCCGCATACTTCTTCTTGCCCAGGGTCAGGCTCCCTACCATGTTGCCCAGGGCGGTGCCAATGGCACCCACCAGGGAGGACGCGCCGCCGCCCCCTGGCACCGGAGCCTTGGAGGCCAGTACCTCCACAAATGCTTCGCAGCTGCCTTTGGTAAATTCCATACAATCTCCTTTCTGAGTGCCGTCTTTTTCACAGCATCCAATTTGTTTCCGTTTGCGCAGGCCCACCTCAAAAGCCCGCGTCAGGTTGTCCACCATGTACAGGGATCCCAGGCCGCAGGCCACGCCGGCCTCGCCTGCTCCCGCCAGGGCCAGCTCACAGGCCTCCGGGATGGACGCCGCCGCCGTCACCCTCTGGGCGCCCAGGGAGCGGAGCAGGTCCGCCAGCTCTTCCGCCTTCATGGCCCGGGGGCTGGGCGGCGTGACGGTCAGGAACTCATGGGCCAGGGGCAGCAATTCCCCCATCATGGTGCGGGCGTCCTTGTCCGCCAGCACCCCCACCACAAAGTGAATGTCCCCCTGGGGGAAGTATTCCCGCAGGCTGGCCGCTGTGGCCTTCATGCCCTGGGGGTTGTGGGAGCCGTCCACCAGCACCGCCGGCTGCTCGGAGAGCAGCTCAAACCGGGCAATCCAGCGGGTATGCCGCAGGCCGGCCCGGATGGTCTCCGGCGTCACGGCCCAGTCCTTGGCTGCCAGCACCTGGGCGGTGGTGATGGCCACCGCCGCGTTGTTCAGCTGGTAGGTCCCCAGCAGCGGGATCTGCAGCCCTCTCTCATTCCCGTAGTCAAACACCTGCCCCTTCAGGCTCCGGGACACCAGACGCAGCGTATCGTAGGCAGGGCGGTACAGGCGGCCGTGCTTCTCCCGCACCCTGGCCTCCAGCACCGCTTCCGCCTCCGGGTCCTGGCCATAGATCACCACGTCCCCCTTCTCCTTGATGATGCCGGCCTTGGCGGAGGCAATCTGTCCGATGGTATCCCCCAGCTCCCAGGTGTGGTCCAGCCCGATGGCGGTGATCACCGCCACCTCCGGGGTATCGATGACATTGGTGGAATCCAGTTCCCCGCCCATGCCCACCTCCAGCACCACCACATCGCACTGGCGGCGCCGGAAAAATTCCATGGCCAGGGCCGTAATCATCTCAAACTCCGTGGGCGGGTCCGCCATGGCCTCCGCAAAGGGACGGACATACTCGGTCAGGTCCGCCAGCTCCTGATCCCCGATCATCTGCCCGTTCACCTGCATCCGCTCGTTGAACCGGTGGATGAACGGGGAGGTATAGAGGCCGGTCCGGTAGCCGGAGGTCTCCAGAATGGACGCCACCATGGCGGCGGTGGAGCCCTTGCCGTTGGTGCCGGCAATGTGGACGAACTTCAGCCCCTGCTGAGGGTTGCCCAGCCGTTCCAGCAGCTCAAAGGTCCGCTCCAGTCCCGGCCGGCTGCCCCGCCACTCCACGCTGTGGATATACTTCAGTGCCTCCTCATAATTCATGATTCCCTGTACTCCTTGTCACTTGGCTTTCTGGCACATGGCCTTGAGGGTGCCGATGGACACATCCCCAATGTAGGCCATGTCCTCCGCGGAAAAGGCGGAGGTCACATTGTCCCCGAACAAAATCTGGGACGAGGGCGGGAACTCGTCATCCCCGGCCCACAGCAGAAACTGCATCTGCAGATGGTTGATAAAGGTAAATTCGTAGCCGGCATCCCCGGTCTTCACCCGTTTCCCGCCGATCTTCTCCAGGGCTGCGGAAAACTCCGGCAGCTTGGAGCCGAAGCCGTAGGCCAGCCGGGCCAGGCAGCGGCCCTGGAAATTGCGGAAATACAGCTCGCCCCAGGGCACGTCCCGGTAGGTGACAAAGGTTCCGCCGAAGGGGGTGTACCGGCCCTGGATCAGATACCGGGCCACCAGGGTCTTGGCCGGGTAGGTGTCCCGGAGAGCCGCAAAGCCCGGCTCCTCCGTGGTCACGGTAAAGTCCGGATGGCTGACTCGGTAGTCAATGCCCATCATCCGCACGGCAAAGCCCCCCTGCTCCGGATCATACTCCAGGCCGCAGCGCAGGGCCGCCTCCTGGGGATCCAGCTGCCGGTACTGCTCCAGATAGTGCTCAAAGGGCACCTCATCTTTGTTGTTCTTTCGCTTGTCCAAATCTACTCCTGCCATGTTCTCTTATCCTTTCCGTGCCGCTTCCACCGAGGGGAACAGGGAGGCGTCCGTGTGGGGCAGGAAGCAGGCCGCCACAAACTCGCCCATATAGCCCGGGTTGGTGGACAGCTCCATGTACGTCATGTTTTTGGACAGCTCCACCACCTTCTTGGCGGCGGCATCCGACAGGATCATGGCGTAGGCCCCGGACAGGGAGGAGTTGCCAATGTAGTGGTATTTCTCCAGGGGAATATCCGGCAGCATGCCAATGGTCACGGCATTCTTCATGTTGATGCCGCTGCCGATGCCGCCGGCCACGTACACATTCTCCACCACGGAAATATCCATATCCAGGGCCGTCAGCATGGTGTGGATGCCGGAGAAAATAGCGCCCTTGGCCCGGATGAAGTTGTCAATATCCACCTCATTGATCTCCACATCCCGGCCGGTGCCGGTCTCCTCTTTGAAGGCCAGCACGTAGCTGGCAACCCCGTGGACGTCCCGGCGAACCCGGCGGCCCTCCCGGACAAAGCTGCCCTTGGCGTTGATGATGCCGCACAGGAACAGCTGGCAGATGGAATCAATGAGGCCGGAGCCGCAGATTCCCACCGGCTTGGTGCCCGGTTCGCCCACAATGGTCAGGGTGGGCTCCATGGTCTCCGGGTCAATGGCGCAGGCCTCAATGGCTCCGTCGGTGGCCCGCATACCGCAGCTGATATCTCCGCCCTCAAAGGCCGGGCCGGCGGAGCATGCGCAGGTCATCAGGAAATCCTCGTTGCCGAACACCAGCTCCCCGTTGGTGCCCAGATCCACAAACAGGGAGAACTCCGGCTTGTGCCAGATGCCGCTGGCCAGAGTGCCGGCGGTGATATCCCCGCCCACGTAGCTGCCCACATTGGGTGCCATCAGCACCCGGGCGTCGGAGGAAATGTCGATCCCCAGGTCAATGGCCCGGACAGAGCGGGTCTCAAAGAAGGCGGGAATGTAGGGCTCCATACGGATGGGGTCCGCGTTGACCCCCACCACCAGGTGGTTCATGGTGGTGTTGCCGGCAATACAGATCCGGTACACCCCGTCATAGGGGATCCGCGCCTCGTGGCAAAGGCCCTGGAGCAGCGGCAGCAGCGTCTCATCCACAATGGCCTTCTGCAGGCGCACCCGGCCGCCGGTGCGGGTGGACTCAATGATCCGGTTGATCACGTCCGCTCCGTAACGGATCTGTCCGTTGCCGGTGGAGGCCTTGGACAGGATCTTCCCCGTCTCCATGTCCACAATCAGAGCGGAGACCGTGGTGGTGCCAATGTCCACCACCATGCCGGCGATGGTGGCCCGCTCCCCGGCAGGGATCACGTCGTGAATGATCAGTGTGTCATGGTCCTTCTCCATGACACATTGCACCTGAAAATTGTTGGCCCGCAGGGAATCCGGCAGCTTCTTCAGGGCCGAGAAGGCCATGTGGATATGGTTGGTGCTCACGCCGGTGGCAATCCGCGCCACCCGCAGCAGCCGCTCATTGTCCGGCATGGTGTCATCCAGGGTGGGCGCCGACAGGGTCAGGTCCAGCAGGGAAAAATTGTTTTTCCACTCGATGCCGGCATTCCGGATGTCCGCCACCACATTTTCAAAAATCGCAATCTCTTCCCGGCTGCTCAGGTCCGCCACCTTCATCCGGGAGCGGTAGGCCGAGGCAATGTCCGGCACCAGAATGTCCGCGTCGGCGCAGACGGTGCTGGCACAGGCCAGCCGCCAGCCCTGGTCATACTCTTCCTGGGTGATATGCCGGTTTTTCTCGGAATGTACCTGTCCCTCCAGCAGCTTCACCCGGCATTTGCCGCAGGCGCCGTTGCCGGAACAGGGGGCGTCAATGGCCACATTGTGCCGCTGTGCCAGCTCCAGCAGGTTTGCCCCCTCCGGGGCATCCGCCACCACGGGGGCTCCGGACTCAAAACAAAACCGAATGGTGTACATGGGTCTACTCCTTTTTTCAAATCACGCGCCGGCACAGAAGAGCCCGGCAGAGCCAGACTCTTCTTTACGTGGAAACGCCGTGTGTGGTCCGTATTACATGATGGGATCCATCTCCAGAGCCGGATGTCCCTTCTCCGTCAGGAATTCCAGGACCTGCTCCGTGTCCGTGGCGATGGTCTCATCGCAGATCATATCGGTGAAATTGTCAATGCCGTACAGCTCCTTGGCAGTCTTGTTCAGCTTCTCCGCCACATCGTCCTTCAGCTCCTTGGGCATCCAGACGATCCGCTTAATGCCGCCCTCCGCCTTGATGAACTTCTTGGAGGAGATAAAGTGACGGCCATGGCCCATGAAGCCAGGGGTCTGCACGCCGCCGCCGGTCATGGAGGCCAGCTCGCCGAAGGTCATGCCGGTGGGGGTCATGCCCTTGTATTCCCGGTTCACCACCACCACGCCGTTGGAGGCAGGCTCCACGCCGCAGATACACTCAAAGCAGCCGCAGCTGGTCATGGGATCCTCAATGAGGGAGTACAGGGTCACCTGGGAAACGGCGCCCTGGGTCATCTTCTCCACCATCTCATCCACCGCCGTGTAATGGCCGGTGCGCTCATCGGTGCAGCCCTCCTTGGGGATGGGCTGGCAGGGACCGGTGGGGGTCAGCTCCTTGGTGGCCTTGGCATCCAGCCAGGACACGGCGCCGCAAAGGCCCAGCCGCTCCGGGGTCACCACGCAGCAGTGGGACGGGGCAAAGGACTGGCACAGGATGCAGGTGTAGAAGGTATCCACACTCTCATCGGTCAGGGAAGCCAGACGATCGTCCCGAGCATTGTAGGTGGGCAGCGCCTGCTTCTCCAGGATCTCCTGCACCTGGTCGTGGTCGGTGTAGAAGGTCACCCCACATTTGTCCACCACCGTGTCAAACTCATCCATGATCATGTTGTACAGCACCTCGCCAAAGTGGTTGAGGCGCAGTCCCTTCTCAAAGGCATCCTTGCTGACACGGATGCGGATCAGGTTCCGCTGGCCGGTGTGCATGACACCTTCCATATAGTTGAACCAGGCATGGATCTTTCTCTCAATCACCGACTCAAAGTCCGGCTGCATCTTGGCGCCGTACACCTTCACGCAGGTAGCCAGGGCCAGCTCGCCGCCGGCATCAATGTCCGGGCCCACCACGGTGATCTTGTGATCCTCCACCTGGTCCGCCGGCACGGAAGTCACCAGCTCACAGGTAGGGTTGGCGTGGGAGCTGAACTCGGTGTACATGTCGTTTTTCCGGATGATCTCGCCCTCAAAGGCCGCTGCAAAGGCCACCGGGATGGGCATCTCCTTGACTTTGATCTTAATGTTCCGCAGCTCCAGGGACTTCTTGACGGTCTGGCTGTGGTCGGTCACCGACTCCAACGCGCCGGGCACCTGGTTTTCGCCCAGGTCAATGTCCACCACCACCGGGAAGCCAAGGGCAATGGCGCCGGCACCGGCGGAGACCACCACCTGGTCAATGGCACCGTAGGTGTTGACAAAGGCCGGCACACGGTCCTTGGTGTACTGGAGCAGCGCCGGCAGGTTGCCGGGCTCCAGGGCGCCGAAGATCAGGGCCGCCCGGATGGCCACCGTCACCACGTGGGTCACAGCGGTCACATCATGGCCCAGGGGCACCACACGCAGTTCCAGGCCCATCTTGACGCCGCCTTCCACACACTGGTCAATGACATCCCCCACCAGGAAGGTGAGAATGCCCTTGCTCTGGTAATCCTTCACGGCGTTCACCACATCCTCCGGGTTATCCGCCTTGCCCAGCACCACGGCCACGCCGGGGATATCGCCGGTTACCAACGGCACACCCAGGGAACGGATCACCGGGTCCGGCACAAAGCCGATGCCCGCCTCATTGGCGTAGGGCTCCGGATCCTGCACATATTTCAGGGCTTCCAGAATTTCCGCGCCCACGGCCGTGGCAAGTCCGGCGTTCAGGGCATCGCCCAGCTCCTCCTTGTCCGTCACCAGGCTCTTCATCACATCCACGCAGGCAGGCAGGTCACCCAGGGTTTTTACCTTCACCCCGGTGGCGGCATAGATGGTGGGAAGGAAGTAGGCCGTATCCGGGAACGCCACCTTGGTGTCCGCTCCCATCTTGCTGATTGCGTCCTGCACCGCCTCTTCTGTCAAGCCAATGACTGCATGGGAACCGCCGTAAATCAGATCTGTTAACGCGCTCATCTCAATTCCTCCTGTTCCTGCTGCCGTTTTGCCGTCAGCAAAATACAATTCTATTTTGTGCAAAAGGCTGCCACAAAATGCCGCCTCCGCCGGAGACCGTCTGGCGGCCTCCGGTCGGCAGAGAGACATTTCACAGCAGCCTTTCCAAAAATCTTACAGCTCCAGATAGGAGTCCGCATACAACGTGTTGTTCTTCAGAACATCACAGGACTTGATGGTCTCCATCAGCCGCTGGTCGCAAGGGTTCACAATGGCAGAGGTCAGGCCTTGCATCATGGCCATGGCAACCATGGCGGAATCCATAATCGGACGGATGTTCTTGGGCATTCCGTTGGAGTTGTTGGACAGGCCGCCGGTGGTGTTCAGGCCCATATCGCTGATCATCTTGATGGCTTCCAGAACCTCCATCTGCTTGTCCTGCATGCCCTTTACCACCAGGAACAGCGGGTCAAACCACAAATCCATCTCGTCCATGCCCAAGCTCATGCCTCTCTCCAGCATGTTCTGGCAGTGCATCATCCGCTCGTCGTTGTCCGCGGCAATGCCATGGGCGGAGCACAGGGCGATAACAATGGCATCGTTGGCGGCAGCCAGGTCAATGTACTCAATCCGCTCGCCGGCATCTGCGGAGTTGACAATGGGTTTGCCCTTGGCCCGGTTGTACACGGAGATACCAGCCTCAATGGCCTTCATGTTGGCGGTATCCAAGCACAGCGGCACGTTGTCAAACTCGGACTGCAGCAGGGTCACGGCCCACTTCATCAGATCCTCGCCGTCGTTCTCGGCCGGTCCGATGTTCACATCCAGATAGGTAGCGCCGGCATCCAGCTGCTCCTTGGCGCGCTTCAGGATGGGCTCCGGATTTCTGGTAGCCATAGCCTCCCGGATGGACGGGGAGATACAGTGAATTCGCTCACCGATTACAATAAACTTTGCCATAGTGGTGTTCTCCTTTTCTTTTATTTGTAGTCCTTCAGGAACTGAACCAGCTGCACCGCCTCGTTGGGGCCAACCACCACGTTCCAGCCGGGCAGCTTATCCTGCACTTCGCCCTTGAGCACGGCCACCTTGCCGGGCAGGATCAGGGTCCGGTTCTTAATCTTGCCGGCAATATCCTGCTCCTCAAAGAACTTGGCAATGCTGGAAGCGCTGAACTTGCCGGCCGCCCAGGCGGTCAGCACGGAGTATCCGCCCGCATCGGAGATCAGCAGGTTGCAAGGCACGCCGGAGCGCTCGATCTCGCCGGATACCACAAAGTAGGTCAAGGCAAAGTCCACGGTCACGGCGCAGACGGAATTCTCGTCGGCTCCGTTCAGCGGA
>CAZSAF010000062.1:0-13143 GCA_964604605.1 uncultured Lachnospiraceae bacterium | reverse complement strand
TCTCCCACCAGGAGAGAATTCTGAACATTGCGGACAAGATCATTGTCATCGCCGATGGCCGCGTGACCAAATCCGGCCCCAAGGAGGAGATCCTGCCGGAGATCCTGGGTACCGCCTCTGCGGTGGACGCATGCAAGTTTTATCAGGAGGGTAAGTAAATGCAGGGAATAGATGATATCCAGCTGCGCCTGCTGGAGGAGATTGCGGGACTGCATGAGGTCCCCGAAGGCGCTTTCAACATACGGGCCAACGGTCAGCTGGCATCCCGCCAGAGTACCGCCCATATTGAGATTGTGTCCAAGGAGGATGGCTCCGGTATTGATATCCACATCAAGCCCCACACCAAGAAGGAGAGTGTCCACATTCCGGTGGTGCTGAGCAAAAGCGGCCTGAAAGAGACGGTGTACAACGATTTTTACATTGGGGAGGACTGCGATGTGGTGATTGTGGCCGGCTGCGGCATTGACAACTGCGGCACCGCGGACACCCAGCACGATGGCATCCACCGGTTCTTTGTGGGCAAGGGCTCCAAGGTCAAATATGTGGAGAAGCACTATGGCAGCGGAAACGGCCAGGGGGAGCGGATTATGAACCCTACTACCGAGGTACATCTGGATGAGGATTCCTATATGGAGATGGAGATGGTCCAGATCAAGGGGGTGGACTCCACCCAGAGAAGCACCATTGTGGACGCCGCCGCCGGAGCCAAGCTGGTGATTCAGGAGCGGCTTCTGACCCACGGCACCCAACACGCCACCAGTGAGATTATTGCCAACCTGAACGGGGAGGGCTCCAGCGCCAACATTCTCTCCCGTTCCGTGGCCAAGGAGAATTCCAACCAGATCTTCCTGGCCAAGATCTTTGGCAATGCCCCCTGCGCCGGCCACACCGAGTGCGACGCCATTATCATGGACAACGCCAAGGTCAGCTCCATCCCGGAAATCACTGCCAATGACCCGGACGCGGCGCTGATCCACGAAGCGGCCATCGGCAAGATTGCCGGAGAGCAGATCATCAAGCTGATGACCCTGGGCCTCACGGAGGAGGAAGCGGAAAATCAGATTGTCAATGGGTTCCTGAAGTAAAGAAGGAAGAGACGCCGCCAGGTGCGCTGTTAAGAAAGGCAGAGGGCCGTTGGGTATCCAACGGCCCCTTCACATTTTATGGACACCGGATCGCTTCCGCTTCCAAAAAGTCCTTAGCCTCATGCTCCAGCATTTTGACAGTCAGCGCCCTGGCTGCTGCGGCATCGCCTTCTACGATTGCTTTCAACAGATCACTGTGGAGATAGATTTCCATATCATCATTTTCCATGAAAGACAGGAAGCCCTTTTTGAACACTTCCGGATACCGGCTTATGATCGCCTTGTATAAATCACATAACAACGAATTATGGCTCATAATGCCAATCTGAACGTGAAATGCTGCATCCCGTTCCAGGTAGTCCTGCTGTTTTTCCTGAAAGCTCTTTAACATAAGATCATGAAGTTCTGTCAGGCGTTTGGACTCATCCGGTGTTTTGCGCTCCGCTGCCATTGCAGACACCGCCGGCTCAATCAGCTGGCGAACCTCCATAATATGCTTTACCTCTTCCTTTTCCAAGCGCTTTGCCAGTGTTGCGTCCAGCGCCGTCTTATTGCGCACATAGGTGCCGTCCCCCTGCCGCACTTCAATAAGTCCGGAAATTGCCAGGTAATGAACTGCCTCCCGCACGGTATTCCGGCTCACGCCATACATTTCCGCCAGTTCCGGCTCACTGGGCATTTTTTCTCCTACCTTCCACTCTTCCTCCTGAATGGCGGTCTCCAACATCTCTGCTAATTGTGTTGACAATGTTTTTCGAAACATTTTCTTTGGATTGCTCATTTTATAAATAATTTCCTCTCTGTTTCTGGAAAGTATATCACCGTTTTTCATAAATTTCAAACATTTTTCTTGACATTCTCTGAAATTATGGTATATTCAAAACATCCAAACATCCTTCCTTTGGATGTTTATAGAGAGAAGGTAAAAATATGGGTTTTTTTCGGGGAGAGATTTATTCTTATGCGCTGGATAAGATGACACCTATAGACGTCTATCTTCCCCACGATGACAATCGGCGTTTCCTGGTTAACAATCCGCAGCATACGGTTATCTTGTTACACGGCTTGGAAGGAAACTACAGTTACTGGAGCCGATATACGTCGGTAGAACGCTATGCCCAAACCCGGAATCTTGCGCTGATTATGCCGGATGCCGAGATGAGTATGTATGCTGACATGCGCTGCGGACAGCGGTATGGGGAGTACATTGGGCAGGAACTCCCGGAACGGATCCGGCAGATGTTCCAGTTGGACACAGATCGGGATCATTTCTCCATTGGCGGTCTGTCCATGGGAGGCTATGGTGCTGTCAAGTTTGCACTCCAGTATCCGGAAACCTTCGGGCGCTGCGCTTCCTTCAGCGGCGCGCTGATGATTGGCAGCCAGGAACATTTAAAGACTCTGCGGGAATGGAAGGATCCCGGACGCGGGGAAGCTTACATAGAAATGGAGGAAATCAACCGTTCTATGTATTACGGAGCCAAAGGCGCTTTCGGTGAGGACTTTGCCTATACCCCCTCCCATGATCTTTCTTACCTGGCGGAGCAGCTTGTAAAATCCGGAAAAAAACTGCCCGAATTTCTTTTCACCTGTGGAACCGAAGACTTCTTATTTTCTGTAAACCAGGAATACACCCAAAAATTCACACAACTGGGTATTCCTTATTCCTTCTATACATGGCCAGGTGTGCACAATTGGCTTTTCTGGGAGGAAAGCATCCGCGATTACATCGATTTTTTCTGCTGATTATGTTGTTTCCAAAATCCTGTGTAAATACAAGCTGGGTGTCGTGAGAAATACGGCAAGTAACAGAAAGGAGAGAATGTATGGCAAACGAAAAGAGAGAACCCACTTTAAAGTTCCACGGCGGTATTGCAGCAGCATTTATCCCGTTGATTGTGTACTGTGTCGGCACCATTTTTATCTGTGTTGTCTGGATGGCCCTGGATTTTAATGCCATTGCCATGATGGCAATCATCGGCCTCTTGATCGGCAGTCTGTTCTCCAAGACTTTTTCGGAATACTGGGAGGCCGCCGGAAGAGGCATGGCCGATGAAATCTGTGTTTACACGCTGTTAATCCTTTTTGTAGTCGGCATGTTTGGCGCGCTGATTAAGGCGTGCAATGTATCCAATGGTTTTGTATGGCTGGCTACACAGCTTGACTTGAACGGAGGAGGCTTTGCCGTATTTGCATTCCTGGCCACCTGCATTGTATCCACTGCCACCGGCTCCTCTTTTGCAGCTCTATACAGCTGCTTCCCGATCTTTTATCCCTCCGCCGTTCTGCTGGGCTGCAAACCTCCTATCGTGGCAGGCATTATCATTGCCGGCGCAATTTTTGGCGACAACCTGGCGCCAATCTCGGACACTACCATTCTGTCCGCCTCCGTACAGAAGTATAATTGCAGACCCCATGAGGCCGCCGATATTGGAGGCTGTGTGGCCACTCGTTTTAAATATTCCCTGGTGGCCGGCATCATCTCCTGTGTGATTTACGGGCTGATCGCAGGAGGCTACAGCATTGGCGAAGGCGCAGAGGAAATTCTGACGGCCAGCATGGACCCCAGACCTTTGGTCATGCTGATCCCGGTGACTATTATGCTTGTAATTGCCATTAAAACCCGCAACATTTTCAAAGCCATTGTAACCGGTATCCTTTTGGGAACCGTTATTGGCCTGGCATTTGGGCTGATTACGCCATCCAGCATTCTAAACTGTACCGACGGCGTTGTAGATGGCTTCTTATACTCTGGATTCAGCGGTATGATCGGTGTTGTTCTCATTATCCTCTGCCTCAATGGCGTCATGGGGATTATGAAGGAGTCCGGCGCCTTGGATGCCGTCATCAATGCGATCTTGAATAGTAAGCTTGCCAATACTACCCGAGGTGCGGAACTTCTTCTGGCCCTTTCCATGACTTTAGTCACCAGTATTATGGGCGGCGCGCAGGATCCTGCCCTGATCGCCATGGGACCTGTTTTTGATGAAGTGGGGCGTAAGAAAAACATCCATCCTTACCGCAGAGCAGAAATGTTGGATGGTTTTTCCAACTCCCTGCCCGTAAGCCTTCCCTTTATCAGCTGCTACGTATTCTTGACTACCGCACTGACCTCCGGCTATGATTTTGTTGCGCCACTCTCCACCTACCAGGTGAGCAGCGGTATGGTCTACACGTTCCTGCTCTTTGCCGTACTCATCTTTTCCATCCTTTCCGGATGGGGACGGATCTATGAGGGCCCCAATGGCGAGATCATGAAAGAAGATGGTTCTTTTATAAAGCACCCATATTCGATCACCATGAAAGGGACAAAGAAATAGGCTGTCTCAGACCTTTCTGAGAATACACTTCTCAGATAGAAGAATGTACTATTTTTGATCCCCCTGCGGAAACCAGGCAAGAATGCCCATGATTTCTACAGGGGGATATTTCTTTCAGATAAAAAATCTACCCTCTCTCCGGCTCCTCCGCCCGCTCCTTGGCATCCCGGAGATGCTCCACCAAAATCCGGCGGATGGCCGGGTACTCGCCCAGCCCTTTCAGGACGCAGGACACGGAAAAGCCCTGGCTTTCCAGCCGGTGCTTCCAGGAATCCTCCTCCTCACCGGCCATATCATTCCGGGCATGATCTCCGGCTACAACCATAAAGGGAGCCAACACCACCCGGGACGGACGGGCTACCCGGAGCATGCTCAGCAGCGATTCCATGGACGGGTAGGCCTCCACGGTTCCCAGGTAGATGTTGGGATGACCGCTGTCCTTAAATTGATAATCCAGAGCCGCATAGACCGAGTTGGCGTAGTGGGTGGTGCCGTGGCCCATGAGAACCAGGGCCTCCTCCGGCCCCAGGCCCGCAAACTCCTGGGCCACCGCCTCAATGACCTGGCGGCAGTCCTCCTGGCTGGTGAGCAGCGGCGTGCCAAAGGTGATGGAGTGGAACTGGTCCTGCCAAGCCAGGGCGTCCGCCTTCATCTGCTCATTCTCAATGCCATTGACAATATGGGTGGGCTGAATCAGCACATCCGTGACGCCATCCCGCAGCATCCGCTCCATGGCCTCCGGTACCCCGTCAATCTCCATGCCTTCGGTCCGCAGCAGCTTCCGGCGGATCATGCCGCTGGTCCAGGCCCGGTACACGGGGATTTCCGGAAAAGCCTCCTCAAAAGCCTTCTCAATGGCCTCAATGGCGGACACCCGGGCCTCCGCAAAGGAAGTGCCAAAGCTGACGGCTAGAATGGCCTCCTTTTTCCCCAGCTTTCCTGCGGCTCCGCCCCGGTAAGACCGGTCGTGCAGCTGATCCACCGCCGCCTCCAGCTCCTCCAGCGTCCGGGGAACCGGCAGGGCGGAGCTGAGAATGCCCTTGCGGCACAGGCAGTCAAAAATCCGCAGGCAGGCAGGCTTCTCCAGGTTGGCCAACGCCAGAGCCGAGGAGTTGGCAAACACCTGCTCCGGCGTGCCCTGGATCAGCACCTGGCCCTGGTGAAACACCAGCACCTCGTCTGCCCACTCCATGGCCAGGTTCTCCTCATAAGTGGTCAGCAGCACCGTGGTACCCCGGGCTGTCAGCTGGTCTGAAAGTCGGGAGACCAGCGCCCGGTGCGGCCGGTCCCAGGCCGCCGGCCCATCCAGGATGACCAGCTGCGGTGCATCCTGCTCCAGCTCCCGGGCCGCCTGCTCCAGCTCCCGGGCCGTGGAGGAAGAGATCAGGCGCACCGGCCCGTCCGGAATCTCATCTCCCACTAGTTCCACCGGCTTTCCGTCCAGGTACAGCGTGCCCTCCGTCAGGGGACAGAGCCCCTGGCAGGCAAGGAGAAAGGTGGTCTTTCCCGAACCGTTGGCTCCCATCACTGCCACCTTTTTCCCCCGTCCAATGGACAGCGAAAGATCCCGGAGAGACCAGGTTGTCCCCCCGCCAAAGGAGACGGAGACGTGCTCCGCCCGTATCAATGCGTCATTCATATTGTCTGCTCCTTTTCCGCGCTTCCCTGAACCCAAGGCCCCGGGCGCCGTATTTCCGATTTTTCTCTCCTATTCTAGCGTATCCCCCTGGAAATGTCAAAATATTTCCCGTCAGGACGTGTGCCCGCCGGGCACACCAGGAAAAAAGCGGTGCCTGTGCCCGGCACCGCTCTCCAACCCGAAACGCCTTCAGGGGCTCTGGCGGATTTCCCGCAGGGACTGCACCAGCTCCGCGGCGCAGGATTCATCCCGGGTCACCACCAGCACCGTGTCATCCCCGGCAATGGTTCCCAAGACCCCCGGCCAGTCCATGGAGTCCATGGCAGCGCAGACGGCCTGGGCCATGCCCGTATCGCTGTGGATTACCACCAGATTCTGGGCATAATCCACATCCCGCACCATTGCCTGGTAGAGGGAGTAAAATTTATGCGGCGCATGATACTTTTCCGCCGGCTTTCCCACCTCATAGTAATACCCGCCGTTTCCGGCAGTCTTGACCAGGCGGAGCTCCCGGATGTCCCGGGAGATGGTAGCCTGGGTCACTGGGAAGCCCTCCTCCTCCAGACGCCGGGAAAGCTCATTCTGCGTGGAAATCCGTTCACTGGTAATCAGCCGCAAAATTGCCTCCCGCCGTGTGGCCTTGGCGTTTCCGGTTTCCCGGACATCTTTCTTTTCTCTGGAAGCCATGGGGCAAACCTCCTGCTCATTCGATTCTTTCTCACATCACCGAAAGAAAATTTATTCGGCATTTAAGTATAATTATACATTCTTCCCGGCAAAATTGCAAGCCTGCAAACGGTAGTTTCCCACATAAACAGCTTGTCCAAAGCCGCGGTATATGGTACAATCCAGGAAATGAGAAAATGTGCAAGGGGAAGTAAAACAAAGACAGGAAAACGTACTGGCCGGCCTGGTCGGCGCCTTTCTGGGCTCCCTGCTGGGGGTGGCCTGCATTGTCATTGTAGGGCAGCTGGGCTATGTGACCGCCATCAGCGGCCTGGTGATGGCGGTGTGCTCCATCAAGGGCTACGAGCTGCTGGGCGGCAGAATCAGCCGGAAGGGGGCCGTTATCGCCTGCCTGCTGACCATCCTGATGACCTACATAGGCAACAAGCTGGACTTTGCCATTGCGACCGCCCAATATTTTGAGGTGGATATTTTTACCGCCTTCCGGGCCGTGGACGATCTGCTGGAGGAGGAAATCCTCAATGTCAGCGCCTACTGGAGCAATCTGGGCATGCTGTACCTGTTTACGCTGATCGGCGCGGTTCCCACGCTGGTCAATGTCTTCCGCAGCGCCAAGAGCACGCAGGAGCCGCTGCAGGGGGCGCCGGTCTATCCCCAGGGGAACGCCTATATGCCGCAGAACCCCACTTATTCCCAGGGGAATTCTTACACGCCAACGATTCCGCTTCCCAGGACCCGTACAACCGGCAGTGAGGTCCCTGAGAAAGCAGATCACGTAAAAATCTGCGCCCGCCGGACGTATTCCAAAAGGCACCCTGCCAAGCGCAACGCAGGGTGCCTTTTTCTTTTCCCGCTTCCCGCAGTCTTCTGCAGCGGCCACGCTATTCGTCCTTTCTATGTTTACGCAGTCTTTTTGTCTTTCTTCACCACCCGGTACAGCGCCGCCGAAATAACCATGCACAGGGCGCCCATCACCGCCGCGCAGATGAACACCTTGTTGTATCCGGCCTTGCCCGCCGCACCGTCCAGCCAGCTGCCCACCAGGGTGAACATAAACACATCCGGCAGGTAGCCAAAGGTGGAAAGGATTCCGGACACCCGGCCGGTGATCTGCACATCCAGCCCCGCGTCATCTATGTCCGCAAAATACTGGCTGCGGATGGCGTAGACCAGGATGACGCCGATAAAGAAGTTGACGATCACCGCCCCCAGTGCGGAGGCATCCCCCGGAATCAGCAGGAAAGCCGCCCAGCTCACCGCCAGCAGTCCGCCGGAGATGCTGATCACCTTCAGCCGGGAGTGGATCTTATCGGCCAGGAAGCCGCCCACCACGCCGCCGACACCCTGGAGCAGGTAGCGGATGCCGCCCAGATTGGCAGCGGCAGTCTCCGACATGCCGCAGACGTTCACCGCATACGTGTTGATATAGCTCATCAGGCCGTACACGCAGTAAGCGGTAAACACAATACCGGTGAGCAGCCACACCCGGGGGATTTTCAGGCAGCGGAAGGTTCCCACCAGCAGATCCTTGAAGGATTCCGTCTGAGTCCCCTTTTCCGGGTTGTCAATGACAAACCAGCAAAGGATGCCGATGACCAGCAGCAGCACTGCGCAGAGGCGGATGGCCCAGGCCGCTCCCACAATCTGGTCGGCAAAGCTGGCGTACACCGCCGCCATCACAAAGACCAGGCCGGCATTGAGGAAGCCCCGCAGGCCTTCCTGAAGGCCGAAAAGCCTTCCCTGCTCCTCAGAGGTGCCCAGCATCCGCACCGCCTTGATCACGGAGCTCCAGTAGGTCATAACCGTGGTAAAGCCCATAAGGGCAAAGATCAGCTGGCTGGCCCCGTACCCCGGGAACATGGAGAACCAAAGCCCCAGCAGCCCGGTGGACACAAAGGAGAAGGTCAGCATGATCTTGGGCGAAAACCGGTCCGCCACAATCCCGCCCAGGAAGTAGGCGGGGGTGGCCACAATGGCATACCAGCTGTTCAGGGAGCCCATCTGGGAATTGGTGAGCCCCATGGCCGTCTGGATGGGAATGTAAAAGGTTTCCCGGATAAACGGAAGCTGAAAGATAAATCCGGCGCCGCAGGCCAGCAGCAGCAACGTACCGTATTTTTTTACAAATGATTTCTTCATGTCTCTCCCCGCCTGTTACACTCTTGCAATGTCTTCTGCCTTCATGCCGATGGAAAGCATCAGCTCATCCAGGGCCTTGCGCTGTTCCTCCGGCAGCTTGGGGCACTGGTAGGAAGCCAGCAGCTTTTCCAGCCTCTTGTGAATAGAATCATAGAGGGCCTGGTTGGGATCGCCGGTGGTGTTGGTGTGTACGGAAACCTGGCTGTTCCAGGGATCCAGGCGGCACCGGTCAAAGGTGTGGTCCAGGGTTACAAAGGTCCCATCTCCCTCAATAGCCTCCTTGATGGCGTCAAAGGCCAGGGCATCCTCGTCCGTGGGCATATCGGAGAAATAATATTTCATTCTGGTAAAGGTCTCAATGTCCAGAAGGAACTTCTCCACGCTCACGGTGTTGAAGGAGTGCAGGGAACCGGTGGCGTGCATCATCAGGTTGGCCCGCTCGTTGAAGGATTCAAACATGCTCATGGCGCTCTCCACACCCGCCTGGGCCGTCAGGCCGCTGGCATCGGACATGCCGCCGCCGCTGCGGCAGGGCACACCGTACTTTTTGGCCAGCAGGGCGCCGTACTTGGCTTCCTTCACAAAGCCCGGAGTGGCGTTGGAGGCCTGCATGTTCTTCATATCGCTGACGGTGGAGGCAAAGCCGTAGACAATGGGCGTGCCGGGGCGCACCATCTGGGCGAACACATTCAGGCCCAGGAACTCCGCATTGGCCTGGGAAATGTTTCCCGCCAGGGAGATGGGGCCGGTGGCGCCTGCCATGTTGCCGGGGGCAATGACCAGCGGCTGGCCGTTGCGGGCGCAGACCTCCATGGTATCCAGCGTATTCTTGGTGGCCGCCAGCGGGCTCAGAGGGGAAATCAGGTTGAAGGTGCAGGGGATCTCGGTAATGTCGCCGCCAAAGACGATTCGCATCATCTTCATGATGTTCTCCGCTTCCTTCCGGCCGCCGCACACGGAAAACAGCGCCTTGTCCGAACGGCAAAGGGTGGTGTACACCATCACCTCCGCGGAGCTCTCCGCCTCAATATCCGCCGGCTGCACCAGAATGCCGCCGTTGATGGAGAACTCTTCGCTTGCCTGCACAATCTCAGCCAGCTTCAGGAAATCGTCAAAGGTGCCGGGGCGCACGGTGCCGTCCAGCTCGCAGACCATGGCGCTGCCGTAGCCGGGCGTCATGTAAATGTCCTCTGTGTTCATCTTCACATTGTACTTGCTGTTCCGGGCGTACACGGTGAACTCCTTGGTGGCCGCATCCAGCGCGTCCATCACCTGCTTTTCCGTGAAATAGGCCCGGTTGCCCTCCACGCGGACACCGTTGGAGCGCAGCAGCTCCAGCGCCTCCTCCGACAGAAAACCAATGCCGATCTCCTCCAGAATCCGCAGGGTGTTCTTGTGGATCAGTTCCACAATCTCCTGGTCGCGGGCTGCTTCCTGTTGCTTTGTCATGATGGTTCCTCCTCATAAATGAATTTCTATATCTACCAGAACGGATGGATTTCCGTGTAGATGTCACACTTTGGTATATTTTTCCGGGTGCCGCAGGATCCGGATCCAGCTGGCCATAAACACAATCATCAGGAAGGCGTCCGGAAAGCCTCCCAGGTTGGACAGCTTTTTAATGCCATCCACCCCGTAGGACATGAGCATAATGAAGCACACCGCCCCAATGGTCACGCCCCAGATTACCTTCAGGATCACCGGGGATTCGGTGTCATCCGCCGTCAACCCTTCGGTGCACAGGCTGCTCATGGCGTTGGTGTTAGAGTCCGCCGCCGTCACAAAGGAGATCAGCAGGACGGCCAGAAACAGTAGGATGATGATCCGGGAAAGGGGCAGGGCGTTGAGCACCGAATAGGTGGCCGCCTCCGTCCCGCCGGCCTGCATGGCGGCGTAGACGCTTCCGTCCTGCAGCTGCCGGTAAACCGCCATCCCGGAGAACAGCATAATCCAGGCCATGCTGAAAAGCGCCGGAATAAACACAATGGTGCGGATCATCTGCCGGATGGTATAGCCTTTGGAGATCTTCCCCAAAAACACCGCGGTAACCGGCATCCAGGCCAACCAGTTGCACCAGTAAAAGCCCGGCCAGCTCTGGACCCATTCGCTGCCGCCGGTGGCGCCGGTGAACAGGCTGATCCGAAAGAAATCTGCCAGAAAGTTTCCCAGGCTCTCCAGGCCGAAATTCAGGATAAAGACCGTGGGCCCGAACAGCAGCACCAGGATCCCCAGGATCAGGTAGAGGACGGAATTGATGTTGGACAGCTTCCGGATGCCCCTGGCAACGCCGGTGACCGCCGCCACCACAAACATAACCACAATCACCACGGTGCTGATAAACCGAATCGCCATGCCGGACTGGAGCAGGCCGCCGCTGTAGTCCTCTATGCCGCCGCCCAGCAGCAGCACCCCCTGTCCCAGGGAGGCGGCCATGCCCGTGCAGAGGGCAAACAGGCAGATTACATCCACCACCGGCATCAGCCGTTTGGCCCACCGGTTTCCCAGGGCCGGGGCCAGCATGGCGCCGATGGAAAACGGCAGCTTCATGTTGTAGAACACGAAGGCAAACAAAATGGCCGGCAGGCCGTAGATGCACATGGGCGTCAGGGTCCATTCCAGGAACATGGTATCCATGGCCCAGACCAGGGCCTCCGCTGAACCGCTGCCCCCGGCCAGATGGGCCGGCGGCTGGTACAGGTGATACATGGGCTCCGCACAGGACCAGAACATGATACCGGCGGCCATAATGGTACAGAGCACAATCCACACATAGTTTTTATAGCTGACCATGGGCTGGCTTTCCGGGCCGCCGATCTTCACCCTTCCCATGGGGGAAAAATAGGTGGCCACCACCAGCACCACGCTAAGGAACGCCAGCAGGCAGAATCCGCCGGTAAAGTGATCCATAATCCATCCGGTGCAGGCGTCAATTAGGCGGATAAACGCGTCATAATTGGTGAGGTTCAGCACCAGGATCACCACCATCAGCAGCCACGGAGGCAGAAAAACCTTCCCTCTGATTTTTTTCATCTAACCCATTCCTTTCTCCGTGCCTCCTAGGGCACCTGGTAAAACCGAAGATTTTGTAACCAAAAGGTAATCTTGATTACCTTTCAGGCCTGAAAAAATGCTGATACCCTTCGTATCAGCACGGACCGATCCGGCATGTTTTAGCATATACCGGGCAGGTCCTGTCAGTGGATCCCGTCTATGTCCAGATCGGTTCCCGGGTTGACAAATCTCCGAAACAATTCAAAAATCAGTTGATAACAGTCGTCCGCCGCCAGCTGAAGGGCCCCCTTATCTCCCTCCTCAAACTGGTATTGGACAAACATGCCATTGAACACCGCAGTGGACAGCCGGCTCAGCAGACGGGCGTTGTCCATGGTGATCAGTCCGCCGTGGGCCGCGCGCCGGAGCCGGATATATTCCCGCTCCACCAGGTTATTGCTGAAGATGATGCTGGCGGAAAAACCGTCAAAATCCTGCTCCACCTCCGGAAAAAGGGAGTAATACTCATAAATGTAATCCTCCAGCATATCCCGGTCCGGACCAAAAAACATCATCTCATAATAGGGCTTGTTCACAAACGCTTCCCGGATAAAAAACTTCCACAGATACAGGTCCATCTGGATGGAGGAGATGTCCGTCCTCTTGGTGATCCGGCGGAACTCCCGGATGTACGGCTCCAGGAAATGGACAGAGGCCAGGATGATCAGATGCTCCAGGTTGTCAAAATGCTTGTACAGCACCGCGCTGGTGCACCCTGCCTCCTTGGCGATCCGCCGTATGTTGACGCCCTTGATCCCTTCCGACTCCAGAATCCGCCCGGTGATCTGCACGTATTTTCTTTTCCGGTCGATGTTTGTATTCATATCCACCTCAATCAGGTAATCATGATTACCTTTTATCTTGACTATACTCGCTTTTCCAGCGGATGTCAAGATATTTTTTTGGAAAATAAAAATCGCCCGGGAGAATTCCAGGCCAAGCGCAAAACGCCCCCTGTCCGAAGGCTTTCCCGGGCATACACATTGCTTTACACGTACACGTAATCCGCCATCACCGGCTGCAGCCCCAGGCTGCGCAGATCCTGGTACACTTCCTGGACGGAGCGGCCGTCGGAGATCTCAAACTGCTCGTCCCCCTTGTCCTCCAGCTCCTCCACATGCTCGCCGATGCCGGTGCTGACCCCGGCGGAAATCTTGGTGGCGGCAATCTTCATCAGATTATCCCGGACCCGGGCGCATTCCCGGGTGGAAACGGTGATGCT
>CAZSAF010000061.1:0-13306 GCA_964604605.1 uncultured Lachnospiraceae bacterium | reverse complement strand
CCTATGCCGCCCCTCACCCCCTGGAGGGCGGCATACGTCTGGACCCGCTCCCCCAGGATGGTTCCGCTCCGGTCCCCGGCCGAACAGAACAGGAGCCGGTACCGCTCCCAAAGGGCCCGGTCATACTCTGCAAACACCGACTGTAGGGCCGAGTTGGCCGCCAGCTGCATGCGGAACCGCAGCCCGGCCCCCCGGGCGGACTCCAGGCACGCCCCCAGCAGAGAAAAAATCACCGTCAGGATCAGACACAGAAACACTGTGATTTGCCCGTCCCACCGCATAGCGCATTTTTTCTGTATAGCCGTTCTCTTCTGTATAGCGTTTCTCTTCCGCATGGTACTTCCCTCCTGGGCTGTCGCCTCCCCTGCGGGGCGTATGGCAGGGGGCACCGGCTCCCGCCGGCTGCCCCCGCCTTCCAGGGCTTACGCTGAAAGCCCGGTCGCAAAGCCTAGGCGGAATGGACTGCTCGCAGACCAGGCCGTCTAGGCTTGAGCGGGCATGAAGGTTTACTGGTAGATCGACTGGGATTTCTGGGAAATGCTGGTAAAGATGTTGCTAACCAGCGCCGTCAGCTGAGTTTTAAAGATCAGGACAAGGGCGATCAGGACCACAAGGACCAGCAAAATTTCCACAACACCGACTCCCTCTTCCTCCTGCCAAAACTGTTTCCAAGTATACTCCATGGGGTCACCTCCTTGTGCTCTCCCCCGCCGTACCGGCGGAGGTTAAAAGGTCAACACTGCCGGTATCATCAACAAAGCCAGCACCAGGCCAAACAGCACAATCATCGGGAACAAAAGCCGGGAGGAAACCTCCTCCCCCTGGCGCCGGGCCATCTGCAGACGCTCCTGAAACGCGTCCGCCGCCTCCCTCTCCAGGAGAGCCGCCAGCCCCTTGGTGCCGGAACGGCCATTGGTCTCCAGGAGACTTCCCAGGCGGAGATACGGGGGGAGCCCGCACCGCCTTCCAAAATCCCCGTAGGCCTGCTCCTCGGAAACCCCCTGTTCCATGGCGTGCAGCGTTAGGGCCATCTCCTCATACAAGCTCCTCCCTTCCTTCTTCCGGTTATCCCGGAGAATCCGCTCCCAGGCCCGGCGCACCGGCAGCCCCGCCCCCATGAGGACGGACAGGTTCTCCACCAGCCTCCCGTAATCCAAGAGCAGCTGCCGGTTCCGCCGCTCAACCCCTTCCTTCAGCTGCTGCTCCTCCCGGAAGAACAGGAAAGCCGCTGCCAGGGCTCCCAGAGCCAGCAGCTCCCAGGAAACCGGGCTTTCCCCGGCGGTCCGGAAGACCACCGGCTTCCCATCCACCTGATCCGGCAGGGGAAACGCATCCTCCTCCCATGCTTCCCGGTCCGCCTCCCGGATCAGCTGCTCCGCCTGGGCCGCCAGAGCCTCCGTACCGCTCTGCTCCCGGGGCACCAGCCGCACCGGCACCTCCCGTTGCCGCCGTTCCGCCTCCCCGGTTCCGCCCTCCCAGTACAGGGACAAAACCAGCGCCGTGGAGATACCCTCCGCCGGGATCTCCTCCGCCTGCAGCGTGCCGTCTCCGCCGATCAGCTGCGGGTCCTGAGGCGTCCACCAGACCATCATCCCCGGCACGGAGGAGGTAACCTGAAAATCCAGCGGCGCCCACACCGAGTCCAGGGAGGTGTTCTCCCCCAGCACCTGCTGCCGGGCTTCCTCCTCCGCCTGGGCAAACAGCTGCTCCCGCTCCTCTGGCGTGGCCGGACGCCCTTCCACCGGAACTTCCAGCTCCAGAACACCCCACTCCCCCTCCGCTTCCAGCCGGTAGGTACGCACGGTCCCTTCCGCCGGCCGGGCCAGTTCCGTGATCCGGGTATCCCCGGAGGCCAGCAGGGCCGCTGCTGTCAGCAGGGCAAAGACACCCAGGCACAGCACCGCCTGCAGCAGCCGCCTGCCGTCCAGCTCCCGGGCCTTCTTCTCCGGAAGTTCACCCGGATACACTGCCCGCAGCCGGGCCTTCCGGGACTCCGGCACCGCCTCCTTGCCCAGGCGCCGCCGCACTGCATTGTACACATCCGCCAGCCACCGCTCCGCTTTTCTTCCCATTCCGCCTCAGACTCCCTCCCGCAGGGCCCCGTTGACAATCCGGCTGCCCCAGAACACCGCCAGGCCGTACACCGCCAGGCATCCGCTCATGATACACCGCCCGCCGAGCCCCTGGTACAGAGGGTCGGTGAAGCCGGGATTCCCCAGGTTGACATACAGCAGCACCGCCGCCGGCATAACGCTCATGATCCGCTGCTCCAGCCGCTTTCCCGCCATCAGCGTCAAAATCTCCTCCCGCAGCTGGGACCGGGTGCGGAGGATGCCTGCGGTCTTTCCCAGGATTTTCACCAGATCCCCGCCGCTTCTCTTAGCAATGGCAAACACGTCCGCCAGCTGCCGGATATCCTCCAGCCCGCTGCGCTCCGCCAGCTCCGCAAAGGCCGTTTCCACCGGGCAGTTCATGCGGATTTTCCGGCTCAGCAGCTCCATCTCCCGGACCATCAGCCCCTCCTCCCCGTACATGGAGCGCAGCTCCCGGGCCGCCTCCGCCGTGGCGTTTTCCACCGAATACCCGGCGGAAAGGGCGGCGCAGAGGGCCGTAAGCCCCTCCCGGAACTGTACCGCCAGCTGCCGCTTCCGCTCCTCCCGCCGCTGGTTTCGCCCTGCCATCAGGGACAGCGCCACCAGCGGGGAAAGAGGGAGCAGCGCCCAGGCGGACCGGTAGAACAGCCAGGCAATGCCGGCGGAAAGGGCCGCGCCCCGGAGGCCAAAGAAGAGGGCTTCCCCCGGAGAGAGGCGGTAGGTCCTATAATCCGGCGGCTTCCAGCTTTCCTTGGTTTTGGAGCCGCCCCACCCGCTGCAGCCTTCCTTCCCGGCGGTCCAGGGCAAACAGCGGGCTGCACGTAATCTTCCCTTCTTCATCCCCCAGCACCTCCACAATTTCTACTACCTTCCGGCTGCCATCCCGCATCCGGCCCAGGTGCACCATCACATCCAGGGCCGATGCAATCTGCCCCCGCACCGCAGCGGCCGGCAGCTCCCCGCCCATGAGCACCATGGTCTCCAGCCGGGCCAGCATATCCCGGGGACTGTTCCCGTGGCCGGTGGAGAGGGAACCGTCATGGCCGGTGTTCATGGCCTGGAGCATATCCAGGGCCTCCTTGCCCCGCACCTCCCCCACCAGAATCCGGTCTGGCCGCATCCGCAGGCTGGCCCGGATCAGATCCCGGATGGTCACCTCATTCTCCCCCTCCAGGTTGGCATTCCGGGCCTCCAGGCGCACCAGGTTGGGGATGGTTTTCAGCTGCAGCTCCGCCGAATCCTCTATGGTAATCACCCGCTCCGTGGGCGGGATAAACCGGGACAGGGCTCCCAAAAACGTGGTCTTGCCGGAACCGGTGCCGCCGCTGATAAACCAGCTGCCTAAGAAAATCCACGGCCTCCTCCGTAATGCTCCCCCAGGACAACAGCTGTTCCATGGTCAGAGGCTCCTCGGAAAACTTCCGGATGGTGAGAATGGGGCCGTCCGGCGCCACTGGCGGCAGTACCGCGTGGACCCGGGAGCCGTCCGGCAGCCGGGCATCCACAATGGGGGAGGAGGTGTTGACCACCCGGTTCACCCGGGACACAATCTGCTGGATCACATCCGCCAGCTTTTCCGCCGAGGTGAAACGCCGGTCCCAGCACCGCAGCCGGCCATCCTTCTCCAGGAACACGGCCTGGGTCCCGTTTACCATAATCTCCGTAATGGATTCATCCTCCACCAGCTCCTGGAGAATATCCAGCCGCCGGAAGGAATCAAACAGCTGCTTCCGGCAGGCAGCCCGCTGACCCACGGAAAGGGACCGCTGACGGCCCTGGCGCAGCAGCACCCGGTCAATACGGGCCAGCAGCTCCTGGTCGCTGATCTCCTCGGACAGGTCCAGCTCCGCCATTACGGCTTCCTGCAATTCTCTCTGGATTTCCACACATTCTCCTCCTCCCGCAACAGGTTTTGCACATATTTGCCAAAGGCTGTCCACCGCAGCCCCCGGTAATCCCGGCAGCCTCCCGCCAACCAGGAATAATAGGGAAGCGTAAGGCGATGGATCCGCTCCTCCAGCGCCTCCCGGCCCAGCTGCCGCAGGTACCGGCCAAAGGCCTCCGCCTTGACCTGGGAAGCCCGGTCCGGGCACACCGGCATGTAGATCCGCTGGCACAGCTCCAGCACCGGCACCGGGTCCGCCAGAGCCTCCCCGCAGTCGATGACCAGGAACTCATAGCCGCCGCCGGCCCCCAGCTCCCGGATCAGCGCCGCCACCTCCCGGGGAGGCGTCTCCCGTATATCCTCCGGGCAGGACACCGGGGGCAGGTAGGCCAGCTTGCCCAGATACTCCACCCCATCCGAGAGGCTCTGCTCCTCCTGGCCCACCCGGCGGCGGTAAAGCAGATCCGAAAGATCCTCCCGGTATTCCTTCTCCAGCAACGCCGGAAAACCGGCATATTCCTCCAGGTTCAGATACAGCGCGGCCCCCCGCTCCGCCAGCAGCTGTCCCAGGATCAGGGAAAAGGTGGTTTTATAGCACCGATGCACCGGGGAGTAAACCCCGTAGATCCGGGCAGAGGATTCCGCCGGGGCAAGGGCCGGCTCCCGGCCCATCCGCGCCGCCGCCTCCCGCAAAATCTGCCCGCAGGACTGATACCGGTAAATGGCCCGGGCATCCTCCGGAGCCGGGCGCTGCTCCGTCAGCACCAACACCTGCCCCACCCGCTTCTCCAGGGCCTCCGCCTCCTCCGGCGGCGCCAGCACCGCATCCACCTCCTGCCGTTCCAGGAACCGCTCCAGCTCCTGACACTCCGTAAAGGGCAGGACCTCCACCAGCAGGGAATCCCGCTGGTTCCCGTACCCGGCAAACCGGGATGTATAAGCCGGATCCGGGTCCAGCAGCGCCAGACGTTTTTTTCTCATGCTCCGCAAGCCCCCTTCCAGAACAAGACCGCCAGCAGCCCGCCCAACAACGGCACCGCCAGGGGAAACCGCCCCTCCGCCTCCTCCGGCAGGGCATAAGGGATCACACGCCTCTGCCTCCACAACAGGGAAAGATAGTGAAACAGACCGGAAAGGCGTCGGAACAAAGCCCTTCTCCTCCTCCGGATCCAGAGGGTCGCCGCCACCGCCAGCACCCCGGCCACCGCCAGCACCTGCAAAGCGGTAAAGAAGCCCAGATAGCAGCCCATGACGCCCAGAAGCTTTCCATCCCCGGCGCCCAGCATGCCCAGGCCAGCCAGCGGAAAGCACAAAAGAATCAGGGGAAGCCCCCGAAGAACGTAGAACGGGTCCGGATCCAGGGCAAAGCCCAGCAGGAAACACACCGCCAGCAGACGGTTGGGGATCCGCCCCAGCGCCCAGTCCCAGAGAGCAGCCAGCGCCGCGCAGACCACCAGCACCGCCCATCTCATATCCATCAAACCATCGGGTCACCTCCCTCCGGCCACCCGGGCGACCCCCGCCCGGCCAGCGCCTCTTCCACCATACAACTCTGTGGGAATTCTTTCTTGGAGAAATTCCATGAAATCGAAACGTTTTTGCGAAATACAAATGAAATAAAAAAAGAAATCTTGTTCCTTTATTATGCCGGATAACGGCGCAAATGTCAAGTACTTTTTTTCGGTTCTTTTTTCCGTTTTTCTTTTTTCAAAAAAAGGTTGCCAAAAAAGGAGGCCGCCGGTATAATAAAAAAGGGTTTGCGGAAATCGCAGACTAGCTGTCTGAACCTATATCCAATAGACAGTGAACAAAGAAAGGGGGAAGTGTCTTGGACCCAGTTGGACGAAGTAGGAAACCGCAGCCACAAAGGCCGTATTCAACCACTGCACACCGATGCTTTCCGCCTGCCTTTTTGGGGAACGGATAAGCGTTTCTTTTGATGTACGCTGAATACCGTCTTTTCCGGCCGCGGATCTTCCGCGGCCTTTTTGTGTTTCCGTGTTCGTCCTCCCACTACACTCAGACACCCTCCGGGTGTACCTGATGCCGTGAAAAGATCGGCAGACAGAGGAAAGGAGGAAACACACATGAATCGTATCTACAATCCGGCAGCCCTTCAGGAGCTGCTTCAGAACCGTTCCTACAAGGAACTGCGCGAGGCCCTGGCCGACCTGAATCAGGTGGATCTGGCCGAATTTTTGAGCGGGCTGGACCGTGAGTCCGCCGTCCTGGTATTCCGCATGCTGCCCAAGGAGGCAGCGGCGGATGTGTTTGCGGAGCTGACGCCGGAGGCCCAGCAGTGGATTGTCCACGCCGCCTCTGACGCGGAGCTTTCGGAGATTGTCAATGACCTGTACGTGGATGACGCGGTGGATATGCTGGAGGATATGCCCGCCAACGTGGTCAAGCGGATTCTCCGGAACGCCACACCGGAAAACCGCCGGCTGATCAACCAGTTTCTCCAGTATCCGGAAAATTCCGCCGGCAGCATTATGACCGCAGAGTTCACAGACCTGCGCCCCACCATGACCGTGGCGGAAGCCATCCGCCACATCCGCACCACCGGCGAGGACCGGGAGACCATCTACACCTGCTATGTGATCGACCCGCAGCGGCGGCTGCTGGGCGTGGTCACCGTCCGCACCCTGCTGCTCTCCGCCGATAAGAAGCTGGTGCAGGATGTGATGGAAGATCAGATCATCTCCGTAACCACCGGCACGGACCAGGAGGAGGCAGCCCGGCTGCTGAACCACTATGACCTGCTCTCCCTGCCGGTGGTGGACGGGGAAAACCGTCTGGTGGGCATTGTCACCGTGGACGACGCCATGGACGTCATTGACCAGGAGGCCACCGAGGATTTTGAAAAGATGGCCGCCATGGCCCCCTCGGAGAAGCCTTACCTGAAAACCAGTGTCTGGGAGATGGCCCGGCACCGGATCCCCTGGCTGCTGGTGCTGATGATCTCCGGCATGCTCACCGGCGGCATTCTGGGCCATTACGAGGCCGCCTTTGCCTCCATGCCCCTGCTGGTCACCTTTATCCCCATGCTCACCGACACCGGCGGCAACGCCGGCAGCCAGTCCAGCGCCCTGGTAATCCGCGGCCTGGCCCTCCACGAGCTGCGGGTGCGGGATCTGCCCCGGGTGTTTTGGAAGGAGCTGCGGGTCAGCCTAGTGGTGGGCGTGGTGCTCAGCGCTGTGAACTTTGTGCGGCTGATGATCACCTACCCCGGCCAGACCGCCACCGCCCTCACCGTGGCCTTCACCATGCTGTTTACGGTGCTGATGGCCAAGACCATCGGCGGCATTCTGCCCCTGGCAGCCAAGGCAGTCCGCATGGACCCGGCCATTATGGCCTCCCCGCTGATCACCACCATTGTGGACGCCGTGTCCTTGGTGATCTATTTCAATATTGCCAGCGCCCTCCTGCCGATTTGAGCAGGGGGCCGTACCCTAGCTGACTCCGGTTTTCAGCCCGCGCTTCTTCTCTATGTATGGCCATGCTTCTTTCTTTTTAAGCTCCCTATCCAGCAGTTCCGAAAGGCGGCAAAGGCCAGGCAGGCGCACCAAGAAATCGCGCCTTTGCCCGGCAACATTGTGGAAATCCACCGAAAAGACATCCCCTCCCGCACGCGCCGGGGAATGCTATGGTACTCCTACCATTATATCCTTCAGGTGGAATACTGGGAGCCTGGTTCTTCCATCCCCAGGCGGATTACCAGCGAGCCCTACCTGCGCCCCATCCAGAACGACCTGGCGTCTATCCGCTGCCGGATGGGTGGCATTTCATTTTGGATGATTTTGACCTGAAAGAATCCAGGCCCCTTCCCCTACGGAAAAAAGCCGCCTAAATATCCTCTGTTCTTTACAGCAGCGTTTACCCTTTTTTGCCTGCTTTTTATCCTGGTGCTCCTGACGACCTGACGCATCCCTGCCTTTGCCGGACCAGCCAATCCATTTTACGCAGATTTAACCGAAAACGGCCTGTCACCTAACGTTGCCTGCTGTATAATAGAAAATAGGGAATTTTCGATTTGTTGAGAAGGAGAAGCCGGCCTATGAAGGTAATCATTCATGACCTTGGCGATGAGATAACGGACACGCTGGAAAAATCCAATACGCATTCCATTATCTTTCAAGCAGATCATCTGTATGCTCCCTGCCGCGGCTGCTTTCAGTGCTGGCTGAAGAATCCCGGTTTTTGCGTCATGAAGGACTCTCTGCAAGCACATGGGAGCGCTTATTGGCCAGAGTGATCCGCTGATCATTATCAGCCGGTGCTGTTACGGAGGATACAGTAGCCCTGTCAAAGCCGTCCTGGACCGTGCAATTGGAGACTCCCTCCCGTTTTTCACCTGGCGGGGCGGACAAACACATCCTATCAGCCGCTATCCGCGCCGAAAACGGATGCGCGTTTACTTTTATGGGAAATGCACGGAATGGGAGCAGGAAACCGCCAAAGAAGTTGTAGAGCGCAACCGTTTGAATTTTGACTATGAGAAAGCGGATGTGGTCTTCTTCGATCCGATCGAACAGTTAATGGAGGCCGTCTTATGAAGCTCCTGATTTTGAACGCAAGTCCCAAGAGAAAAGGCGGCGCCTCCCGTTTTTTCTCGAATTTATTCCGGCTGTTTCTCCCGGGCGTCCAAAAGAAATCGGCATCCCTCAGCAGCCGGCAGGATTTTCAGCTGGCTCTGGAGCTGCTGCCCGATATGGACGCTGTGTGCCTTTTCGTACCTCTTTATGTAGACAGTCTTCCATCCCATGTTGCGGAATTCCTCACGCAGGCGGAAAGCTATTGCAAGAATCATCCTTGCCGTTTCCGGTTGTACGCGCTTTCCAACAACGGCTTTGTGGAGGGAAAACAAAATCACCCCGCGCTGCGTATCCTGCAGGCGTAGTGTGAAAGGGCCGGCATCACGTGGGGTGGAGGAATCGGAGTCGGCGGAGGGGTGATGCTTCAGGTATTGGGGATAGTCTACCCCATTCTGGTGGGAATAGTTCTGTTGCAAGTGGCGTTATCCCTTTCCAGCACCGGTACCGTTCCAAGGGAACTCTGCCATACTGCCTGCGGGTGGACAGGCTCCGCTCTCCCTGGCGCAGGCTATCCGCAAATGCCTCCAGCTGCCCTTCCTCCCAGGGATTTGCTGCCGTGCATATTTTTGTCGTATTGTTTTTCATGGGCACATACCTCCTGCCCTTTATCTTACCCACAAACCGTCACAACGAAAACACACGACGGACGCCCGACGCGCCACAAAAAACTGCTGTGCGGTGTCCGTATTCCGCACAGCAGTTTTTGTGGATTGTTTTTCGTGGATTTGAAAGGCAACGCCTCCGCCGCCCGGTCGTTCCCGGCAGCTTACCAGTCCCGGGACCTCTGTCCCATTCCACCCTGCCGCCTGCTCCCGGATGCCCTCCGGCCCGCCTGCTGCCGGCGCATGGCTTCCATCCGCCGGCGCCGCCGTTTCCGGCGCTTTCTCCGCCGGTTGGCTTTTATGACCTGGATCACCACCCAGGCCAAAAAGACCAGGGCCACCAGGGCGGCCAGCACCACTAGAATCCAGAACCAGAACGGATGCCCTGCTTCCTCCGGCTGAGCGGCCGTCTCCGCCGAGGCCGTATCCCCGGCGCTGCCCCGGATTACCACCGACTGGCTTCCCAGGGTCACGGAGCCGCTGAGGTACAGCAGGTTGCCCACGGTGCCCTTCGGATCCCCCTCATTGCGTCCGGAAAACTGCAGGGTCACGCTGGTCATGTCGTTGGGCACCGTCAGCTGGGCGGTGCCGCTTAAGGTCAGAGGCATGGGGTACCCCGCCTCCAGGCCGGCACAGAAGTTTTCGCTGGTGCTGCTCATGTCCACCAGGCGGAAGTTGTTGAACCCGTAGTCCAGCAGGGCCTCCGTATCCTGGTAAATCACCCCGCCACCGGCATCCTTCAGCACCACGCAGACCAGCTCCATGCCGTCCTGCTCCGCATAGGTCACCAGCGTATTCTTGGCGATGGAAGTGTAGCCGGTTTTGCCCGCCTTCACCCGCTCATCGTAATACTCGCTGTTGGAGATCATCATCTTGTGGTGCATGGTGCAGGTGTAGCCATTGGGATTCTGCTCCGTAGGAGGGATCTCATAGGAAGTGGCGGAGTCAATCTGGTAAAAGGTCTCATTCTGCAGCGCCGCCCAGAAAATCAGCGCCATGTCATGGGCGGTGGTAGTGTGTTCCTCATCGTTAAGCCCGTGGGGGTTGACAAAATTGGTGTTGGTGCAGCCCAGGGAGGCCGCCTTCTCATTCATCAGCTCCGCAAAGGCGGGCAGGGAACCTGCCACATGCTCCGCCAGGGCATACCCGCAGGAATTGACCGACTCCAGCAGGAGCAGGTACAGGCACTGCTCCACCGTGTAGGTCTCCCCCTCCAGATCCAGATAGCCAAAGCCGCCCCCTGCCTCAATGTCCGTCACCGACTCATGGGAAAAGGTAACCGGCTCGTCCAGGGAACAGTGTTCCAGCACCACCAGGGCCGTCATCACCTTGGTGATGCTGGCCGGATAGCGGCTCTCATTTTCATTTTTCCCGTAAAGTACCGTTCCGGAATTGATCTCCACCAGATACGCGCTTTCCGCTGTCACAGAGGGCCCGGACGGCCACCCCTCCAGCTCCCGGGTGTCCGTCAGCTTCAGGTCCGTGCGTCCGCCCACTGCCCAGGCCGGCACGGCCCCAGCAAACAGCAGCAGCGCCGCCAGCAGCCAGACCCCCCAGACGGTTCCTCGTTTTTTCCTCATGCCATCACCTCCGGCACTTTCATCAGGACAGCAGGGAGAAGCCCTCCGCCGCCTTGTTCTGCACATGAATCTTGATAAAGCAGTTGGAGATATGCTCATAGTTGATCTCCAGCGCGTACTCCACGTTGACCATCAGCCCCTGGGCATCCTCCTGCACGTCCAGCTCATTGGCGTGGATCCCCAGGACCAGATCCCCGTAGGGGGTGGAGTAGTGGGAAAGGGTCTCCCGGCCCCGGGCAAAGGTCAACTCCGTATCCACCAGCCCCTTCTTGCGGATGCTCACCTGCTCCGGGGAGATCTTCAGAATGTTGTGCACCGGTTCCTCGTAATTTTCCGCCAGCTCATCGTACAGGACATAGTGTTTTCCATTTTTGCAGAAATACTCGCCGGGGGCGACCACTTCCACGTCCTGCTGCTCATCCTCCGTGGTGCCGGTAAAGAGCATGCCGCTGACCGTAACCAAAACTTCTCTTTCCATGGGCTTTTCCCTTCTCAGTAGTTCTCTATATCCACCACCTGGGTGGTGCGGATTTGGTGGGGAAGAATCGAATTGGCAAACATCTGAAACTTCTCTGCCCCATCGCTGACGTAATACTGGTATTTTTCCGCCCCCTCCGGCGCCCGGTCTGCCAGAATTCCCTTCTTCTCCAGCAGCCGCCGCAGCTCCAGGGCCGTCTCGTAAGCCGGGTTGACCAGCTGCACCCCTTCTCCCATGATCCCGCGGATCAGGGAGCGCAGCAGCGGGTAATGGGTGCAGCCCAGAATCAGCGTGTCAATGTCCTTCTCCTGCAGCTCCTTCAGATAACGCCGGGCCATCTCCTCAGTGACAAAGTCATGGGTCATCCCCTCCTCCACCAGCGGCACAAACAGGGGGCAGGCCTTGCCAAACACCTGCAGCGCCGGGTTGATGCTCTGGATAAACCGGGGATACAGGCCGCTGCCGATGGTGGCATCCGTGGCGATGACGCCGATGCGGCCGTTGCGGCTGACCTCCGCCGCCGTCTTGGCCCCGGGCTTCACCACGCCGATGATGGGGAGCTGAATTTCCTTCTCAATGGTATCCAGGGCGTAGGCGCTGGCCGTGTTGCAGGCCACCACAATGGCCTTCACCTGCTTGGTCTCCAGGAACCGCACAATCTGCCGCACAAACCGCAGGATGGTTCCCTGGGATTTGCTGCCGTAGGGCACCCGGGCCGTATCCCCAAAGTAGACCAGCCGCTCCTCCGGCAGCTGCCGCATAATCTCCCGGGCCACCGTCAGGCCGCCCACGCCGGAGTCAAAGACACCCACCGGCGCATAGCGGTCTGCGGATGTATAGGATTCCATAGCCTGTTACCTCCGCAGATACGCCGTCTGGATCAGCCGCTCCACCAGCTCCGGCACCGGGATCCCCCGGGCCTCCCAGAGCATGGGATACATGCTGATGGACGTAAAGCCCGGCAGCGTATTGATCTCGTTGAATACCACCTGGTTGGTTCCGTTTTCCAGAAAGAAATCTACCCGGGCCAGGCCCAGGCCGTCCACCATCCGGAAGATGGCGGCGGCATCCTGCCGGATTTCCTCCGCTTTTCCCTCCGGCAGCTCCGGGTCCACCACGGTGCGGGAATCCGAGTTGCTGTATTTGGCCTCATAGTCGTAGAATTCCGCCGCAGACAGAATCTCGCCCACGCCGGAGACCTGGACATCCTCCCCGGCCAGCACCGCGCACTCCAGCTCCCGGCCCACAATGGTCTCCTCCACCAGAATCTTGCGATCCTCACTGGCAGCCAGGCGTAAGGCCGTCTCCAGCTCCTGCCGGTTCCGGGCCTTGGAAACCCCCCGGGAAGATCCGGCGTTGGAGGGCTTTACAAACACCGGGTAGGAAAGGCGCTCCTCCACCCGGCGGGCCACTGCGTCCATATCCTCCAGCTCCGGGGCATACACCGGCACGTACGTTGCCTGCCGGATTCCCAGGGTATCCACCAGAATCTTGGTGGAGAGCTTATCCATGGAAACCGCCGAGGACAGGACCCCGCAGCCCACATAGGGGATCTTTGCCATCTCCAGCAGCCCCTGGACCGTCCCATCCTCCCCCCACTTGCCGTGGAGGACCGGGAACACCACATCCACCGGCTGGTAGGTGACCGACTCACCCTCCAGCAGCAGAACACCTTTCATCTCCGCATCCGGGGAAAACAGCACCCGCACCGGGCTTTCCCGCCAGGTGCCGTCCTGTACCTGCTCCAGGGAATCCACCTTCAGCCACCGCCCTTCCTTGGTGATGCCAATGAGCAGGGGCTGATATTTTTCCGTATCCAGATTGCCCGCCACCGTCATCACCGAGAGGCAGGAAATCTCATGCTCCGACGACTGTCCGCCAAAAAGGACAGCCAGATTGATCTTTGCCATGTCAAGCTTCCTCTGTTTTTCTTTTATTTCAAGCTATAGACTTCTAGCGTATTTTACCACAGTTCCCCCCATTATGCCATACAGAATCCACAAACTTTTTACACCGAAAGCCCGCTTATGCTTTAGCGACGCTAACCTGTATGAGCAAGAAGGCCGGCAGGCC
>CAZSAF010000060.1:0-13353 GCA_964604605.1 uncultured Lachnospiraceae bacterium | reverse complement strand
TATGAGCCTCCGGAGGATGTGGACGCACTGGCTCAGGCTTTGTTGGACTGCCTGCAGAACCCTCCGGATGCGGAGAAGCTGCAAAAAGCCAGCCAGTATCTGTATGAAAGATATCACTACCGCAGAATCAGCCAGGAGTGCGGAGAATTTCTGCGGCAGCTGGGGGAAGAAAAACGTGAAAGCTGATATCAGTGTTGTGATTCCGGTTTATAACGTGGAAAAATATCTGGAACGGTGTCTGGAGTCTGTTCTGAACCAGACACTGCAGCCGACAGAGGTTATTCTGGTGGATGACGGTTCCACCGATTCCTGCGGAGAGATTTGTGACCGCTACGCAGAGCTTTATCCGGAATTTTGTGTGATTCACCAGGAAAACGGTGGTCTCAGCGCAGCCCGGAATACCGGAATTGAACGGGCTGTCGGCACTTATATCACGTTCCTGGATTCGGATGATTTCTTGCATCCGCTGTATTTGGAGATCCTGTATGAGAACGCGGAGCAGTATCAGTGCGGGATCAGTGTCTGCGGCTATGCAATGACCCGGCAGGATCAGCTGCCGGAGGTGGATCGAAAGGACAATCAGCCATGTATACGGAGCCGGCGGGAAGCATTGTGGGAGTGCTGTTCTCTGCGGAAGATGAATATAACGGTAGCCTGGTGCAAGCTGTACCGAAGGGAGCTGTTCCGGGAAATTCGCTATCCGGCGGGACGAGTGTACGAAGATCTGGCCACCACGCACCGGGTAATCAATCTGGTGGATCAGATTGTTGTCACACCATTGAAGCTGTACGGGTACTATCTGTCGGAGTCCAGCATTACCCGCAAAAAATACAGTTTAAACAATTTTCAATCGGAGAATATGGCCCAGGATGAACGTCTGGATTTCTACCGGGGACTTGGCGAGCCAAAGCTGTATCAGAGGCTGGCAGTTTCGGTTCAACGGAACCGGATTGCCAACTACTGCAAAGCAGTCCGCTACCTGCCGGAGGCGATACAGGAACGTCAGGAGTTGTATCGGAAATATCAGATGCTGGCGGGAGAGGTACGGCGGTATCCCAAGAATGGGACGGATCGACTGCTGTTTTTCCTGTTTCGCTTCTCGCCTGGCCTTTGCGCACGGGCCTTCTTTCCCATCTATGAAAAGCTGGATCATATGGAGAGGCAGCGCAGGCACAAGGAAACATTATGAAGAATCAGAAAGTCGTATTTATTACCAAGGGAAATTTGTTCGGACCAATCCAGACCGGAGGCCTCCAGTGTACCCAGCGGAACTACCAGCTTTTGTGCCACATTTTTGGCGAGGAGCAGGTGGAAGTGGGGATCCTGACGGAAACGCCAGTGGAGAAAAAAGTCCCCCCGCATGTTCACTGCTTTCAAAATGATGGACGCCCAGTCCGGGTCTATTGGAATTATCTGCGGATGCGGGACCGAATTCCGGCTTCTCTTGGTCGAGAACTGGCTGCCTTTGTCAATGAGCGAAAGCCGGATCTGCTCTTTTTGGATGGCTCTTCCTATTGCGGCTGGACCAGGAAGCTGCACCCATCTATTAAAAAAATGGTGTTTTGCCATAATGTTGAAAAAGAGTATATCTGGGGATGGGTACGGCATCAGAACTGGCTGTTTCTGCCTCGTTTTTTTACGGTCTGGCGAAACGAAGGGCGGCTGGTACGGCAGGCGGATTACGTGATCTGCCTGAACCAGCGGGATTCCCACAGCCTGGAAAAATTGTACGGGAGAAAAGCGGATCTGATTTTGCCCATTTCTTTCTCCGATCGATTTGAGCCGGAGCAGGCAGCAAAGGCTTCGGGAAGCGGGCGTCTGCTATTTGTGGGCTCCTACTTTGCCCCCAATGTGGACGGGCTTCGCTGGTTTTGCCGCCAGGTGCTGCCGCATATTCCCTGGTCCCTGGATGTGGTGGGAAAGGGGATGGAACAGCTGCGGGAGGAGCTGGCAAGCGAGAAGGTTTCGGTCATTGGAGGGGTGCCGGACCTGGCAGCGTACTATTACCGGGCGGATGCGGTGGTGATGCCGGTTTTGTTCGGCAGTGGCATGAAGGTAAAAACCGCAGAGGCGCTGCAGTATGGCAAGGCCATTTTTGCCACCCGGGAGGCATTGGAAGGCTATCAGGTACAGGATCTCCCTGCTGTGAAGGAGTGCAATTCGGCGGAGGCGTTTATCCAGGCGCTGACAGCATTCCGGGCAGCCCCTTTCCAGCGGGTGTACCCGGAGAACCGGCAGCGCTTTTTGGAGCTGTATGAGACCAGCCGGCAGGAGGAGCGGCTGAGGGTGCTTTTGGAACCACAGACAGGAGGGAATTTATGATTGCGGCCATTACCGTGACGTACAACAGCAGCCAGCTGTTGGAAAAAAATGTGCAGGCTCTCCTGCGGCAGAGCGTGCCGGTGGAAGGCATTGTCATTGTAGATAACCACAGCGCGCCGGAACATCAGGAAAAGATTCGCAGTCTGGCAGCACGGGATTTCAGAATCCGGGTGTTATGGCTGCCGGAAAATACCGGCGGGGCCGGCGGTTTCAGCCACGGCATGGCATACGTCCAGAAACAGTGGAACCCGGACTGGTACTGGCTGATGGACGATGACGCATACCCGGCGGATGATTGCCTGGCAAAATTATTGGAACACCGGAATGTGGTGGCAGATGTGGGCTGCCTGGCTCCCATGATTTTTGGGATTGACCGGCAGGAATATCAGCTGTATCATCATAAAAAACTCTCCCCGCTGCTGACCCGGGACATTCCGGCGGTGGAGACCCAGGAAGATATGCCGGAGACCCTGCCGATTGAGGCGGATGCCTTTGTGGGGCCTCTGTTTTCCAGGCAGGCCGTGGAGACCTTGGGCATTGCAGATGGAGCTCTGTTTATCTATGGGGATGACCTGGAATACACCTATCGGGTTTCCCGGCACTTCCCCGTGCTGTTGGTGCGGGACGCGGTAATTTATCATCGGGATCCCCTGAAACAGCAGGACGAGTCTAACCCGGGAGGATGGTGGAAAGACTACTACATGTTCCGGAACCGGATTTTTTTTATCAAAAAGTATCAGGAACATCTGCTTCTCCGGGCTGCGGGCCAGCTGGCAATGGTATGGGAAATCGGGAAGCGGTGCCTGGGAGCACTGGTGAAAGAAAAATTCCGGGGAAACCGGAAGCTGCGGCTTTGGCTGATGCTGCGGGCATTGCAGGATGGTTGGATGGGAAAAACCGGAAAGACCATTGACCCGGCATCCTATTTTCAGTTTTTGGAGAAAAGGGAAAAGAGATGATGCAAGTCATTTGGTATGGACTGTCGTTGTTGTTTGCTTTTTGGGCGCTATTCTACTTGGCATGTACCATCGGGAGTTTTTTCTACTGCCACTATCGAAAGAGGTCCATCCGGAAACGGGCGTCTTCTCCGGCGGGAGACGGCCAAAACATTCAGCCGGATAAGGGAGAACCGCCGGAACGGAAAGCTTCCTCCGGGCAAAAAAGGGTTTGGGTGCGGCAGTGCGGCGATGGAATGGTGAAGCTTTTGATGCACCGGGTGTCCCGACTGCCTGCCCACTGGCTGCGGATGTTTTTTTACCGCCGGATTTTTTGCGTTCAGGCGGGGAAACGGGTGGTCGTTTATCAGGGAGTAATCTTCCGGGCCCCGTATCGGGTAGTGATTGGAGAGAATTCCATTATCGGAGATAACTGTTGGCTGGATGGACGGGAGGGCCTGATTATTGGGAGGAATGTTAATCTTGGTTCGGAGGTGCGGATCTGGACCGGCCAGCATCAGGTGAACTCGGAGAGCTTTGCCTACACCGGCGGCCCGGTGCAGGTGAAAGACCGGGCCTGGATCAGCAGCAATGCCATTCTGCTTCCGGGTATTACGGTTCATGAAGGGGCCGTGGCAGCCGCCGGGGCGGTGGTAACAAAGGATGTGGAGCCCTTTGCCATTGCGGCAGGGGTACCCGCAAAAATCTGTGGAAGGCGGAATCCGTCCATCCAATATTGCTTTACTGGTGAACATGACTGGTTTTATTGATCGGAATCCGAAAACAGGGAGGTGAGAGATCCGTGGAACAGAAAATACCCAAAATTCACAGCGTACAGTTCAATTTTGTGATGAATGTGATTTTAAAGCTGTCTGCGGTGATCTTTCCCCTGATTACCTTCCCGTACATCTCCCGGATTTTAGGGCCGGAAGGAAATGGAAAGATCAGCTTTGCCACCTCTGTGGTCAGCTATTTTGCCATGTTTGCCCAGTTGGGAATTCCTACCTATGGAATCAAAATCTGTGCCGAATGCCGGGATGACCGGGAAAAGCTGAGCCGCACCGTACAGGAGCTGCTGTCCATCAATCTGGTATCCATGACCGCCTCCTACGCTCTGCTGGGAATCTGTATGCTGCTGGTCCCCCGGTTTCGGGAGGAACCGGTTCTGATGGGGATCCAGGCCATCTCCCTGCTGCTGAACACCATAGGGATGGACTGGCTGTACCAGGCCATCGAACAGTACAGTTATATTACACTGCGGAATATTCTGTTTAAACTGCTGGCTTTGGCGGGTATGTTTTTGCTGGTGAGGGAACCGTCGGATTACGTCCTCTACGGTGCCATTTCTCTGATTGGCAGCTATGGATCCAATCTGTGGAACCTGTTTTATTCCCGGAAGTTTGTGGATTTGACGGCCCGAAGAGACTGGAATTGGAAACAGCATTTTCGTCCGATTCTTTCGTTTTTTGCCCTTTCTGCCGCGGCAACCATCTATGTCTATATGGATTCGGTGATGCTGGGATTTATGCACGGCGATACGGAACTGGGCTATTACAATGCCGCCACCAAGGTGAAAACTATTTTGGTGAGCCTGGTGACGGCCCTGGGAACGGTGCTTCTGCCCCGGATTTCCAACTATCTGGCCAACGGAAAGAGAGGGCAGTTTGAGAAAATGGTGCGGCAGTCGCTGGGAGTCGTTTTGTTGGCTACCATCCCTCTGGTGACCTACTTTATTCTGGCGGCAGAGCCGGTGATTTTGTTTCTGGCCGGGGATCAGTATTTGGATTCTGTACTGCCCATGCAAATTATTATGGTGACAGTACTGCTGATTGGGATCAGTAATCTGACCGGTATGCAGATTCTGGTTCCGCTTAATCTGGAAAAGTATACGGTGATTTCCACGTTCTGGGGAGCCGGCGTGAACCTGGTGATTAATGCCCTGCTGATTCCCGGCCTTCGTTCTGCCGGCGCTGCCATTGGCACGGTGGCAGCGGAGGGGACGGTGCTGCTGATCCAGCTTCTGTATCTGAGAGGTCATTTTTCTGTTTGGAACCGAGAGCTGCAGCTTTGGAAATTGTTGACGGCCAATCTGGCCGCTCTGGGAGGCTATGGGGCTGTGCGGACACTTGTCCCGGGAAACGGCTTCCTTTTTCTGGTGCTTTCGGCAGTGGTATTTTTTGGCCTCTATCTGATTGGGTTACTGTTACTGCGGGAAAAGATCCTTACAGGCTGGCTGCAGCGTGTCGGGAGGCTCAGAAAATCGTCATAAATCACTGTAAAATGTAAGAAGTAGGCGAAGGGAGAAAAACAGGAATTGTTTTTTACTCTGGTACATGGTATAATGCCGATAGGCTTTTTGGCAGGCAGCGAGAAATTGACCAAAAAGAAGTTTCACTCGCCTGGCGGCAAAAGGAAATTGCAGTATGGAAAAAGAAGGAACCGAACTGAAAACAGAGCGGCTTTGGGAAACCGGATACTTGGTTCTTCTGGCCGTGTATCTGTTGGAAGCGTTTTTAAAAACCACGATGTTTCCCATCACATGGCCGGAACATGCGCATGATGTGCTGCAGTGTGCCCTGGCCGTTTTTGTCATTCTGAAGTTTGCCTGCGGCAGTGTCCCAATGAAAGGCAAAAAGGCTGTAGCCACAGCGGTGGTTACGCTGTGCTTTTTGCTTTCCTCCTCCATCTCGGAATATTGGGTGGTGCGGGATGTGCTTTTTCTGGCGCTGGGGGCTTACCGGGTTCCTTACCGGAAAATTTTGACGGTCTACCTGGTGGTGTTGGGGCCGGCACTTTTGATTACCATGGGGGCAGCGCTAACCGGGAAGATTGAAAATCTGATTTATTACCAGGGAGACCGGCGCGCCAGAATTTCCTTCGGCATCGGTTACCCCACAGATTTTGCGGCTTATTTGTTCTTTGGGGTGGTGATCTACTGCTGCTGGAGGAGGACAACCCTTCACTGGTGGGAGATTGCAGGCATAGAGGGATTAGCTCTATTTAGCTGGTATTTTTGCGACGCCCGGAACAATGCCGGATGCCTGGCCCTGGTAGGATTGGGAGCGGCGGTATTAAAAGTGTGGGCACTTTGTACCAAACGGAGAGAAGAAGGGTATTATTTGCCGAAAGTGTTGCAGACGATCCTTATCAGCGTGCCGGTGGTGCTGCCGGCGGGGATTTGGCTATTAACAGCCGGATATGATGGCGACACGTCTTTCTGGGTATCTTTGGATACAATACTTGGCAACCGCCTTGCGCTGGGAAAAAAGGGAATTGACTACTTGGGGCTGACGCTTTTTGGACAGCAGGTTGCTATGTCAGGAAATGGCAGGAGTACGGAATGGAATCCCAACTATTTTTTTCTGGATTCCTCATACGTGCTGATGGGAATGCGCTTTGGCATGGTGATTCTGACTCTGCTGTGCTTGCTGTTTGTTTGGTATTTGTCGCGGCTGCATCGGAATAAGCAAGCTTTTCCTATAGTGTTGCTGGCAGTTTTGTTCCTTCAGTGTACGCTGGAGCATCATTTTTTTGAATATGTCTACAATCCGTTCCTGCTGCTGGGATTATCGGTGTGGGACGGATGTTTTGCGGAAAGAGAAACCATTGGTAAGAGGGGGAACACGGGTGGATAAAAATAAAGGGAGCAGCTGGGCCAAGCACTGGGATTTTATGCTGCTGGATATCCTGTGCCTGCTGCTGGCTCTGTGGGCGGCCTACTGGCTGCGCCACCACAACTGGAATATGTTTCACCGAGTGCTGTACCGGGAGGTAGCCATTGTCCTGGTGTTTGCGGATATCCTGGTGGCTTACTTTGGAGAAAGTTACCGGGGAATCCTGCGGCGGAACCCCTGGGAGGAATGTAAATCCTTATTCAGACATGAGACCATCCTCTTTCTGTTGGTCTTCTTCTATCTGTTCGCCACCCAGAAAGGAGACCTGGTTTCCCGTACCACTATCGTGGGCTGCTATGGCATTGCCTTGGTTTTGATTTATGTGGAACGGCAGCTGCTGAAGCGGGTCCTCAAGAGCAGCAAACACCGGCAGCGTGGAGCCCAGGCACTGCTGGTTTTGACCTCCCGGGAGCGGGCTAAGAAGGTGGTTCACTGGCTGAATGGCACCACCTACGGAGATACACGGATGGCAGGGTTGGTGCTGACCGATGACGAAGACAACAAGATCCGCCAGATGGAAGGTGTCCCGGTGGTGACCGATGTGGAAGGCCTTCCAGAGTATGTACGGCGGGGTTGGGTGGATGGCATTTATGTCAGCCTGCCGGAAGGGCATTTTGTGGACCAGAGCGTTATTGACAACTGCCTTTTGATGGGCGTTACCGTGCATTTTGATATGAAGCGGTTCAGCCAGGTGGGCACCCCTTATGTCAGCAAGCTGGCGGGGGAAAACGTGCTGAGCGCCTCCATTGTCTCCGGCAGCACCCGCGCCATGCTGATCAAACGGGGGATGGATTTTGTGGGAGGCATTGTGGGGTGTGTGATCACCGGTATTCTGTTCCTGTTTGTGGCCCCCTGCATTTACGTCAAATCCCCGGGACCGATCCTTTTTAAGCAGGAGCGGATTGGCAAGAACGGACGGCGATTTAAAATTTACAAGTTCCGCTCCATGTATCTGGATGCGGAGGAACGAAAAAAAGAACTGATGGCCCAGAATCAGATGAAAGACGGCCACATGTTTAAGATGGAGAAAGATCCGCGGATTATCCCGGGAATCGGAAATTTTATCCGAAAAACCAGTATTGATGAGTTCCCTCAGTTTTTCAACGTGCTGAAGGGGGATATGAGCCTGGTAGGAACCCGGCCGCCCACAGTGGATGAGTGGGAGCAGTACGAGGCCAGCCACCGGGCCCGTATGGCCATCCGGCCAGGGCTCACGGGCCTCTGGCAGGTCAGCGGGCGCAGCAAGATTGTGGACTTTGACCAGGTGGTGGAGCTGGATAAAAAGTACATTACCGAATGGAACCTGGGAATGGATTTCAAAATCCTCTGGAAGACCATTGGTGTGGTATTAAGGGGAGAAGGGTCCTGCTGATTGGCAGGAGAAAATACAAAGAGGAGTACAGGGAAGATATGCCAAACGAGTGTAATCAGATGGGAGAACTGCAGATCAGCCTGAAAGATCTGCTGATGCGGGTTTTGCTGGGCTGGCGGATGATACTGGTCTGGCTGGTAATTGGCGCGGTCTTGCTGGGGGGCTTTGGCGCCCTACGGTCTTATCAGCAGCGGCAGCAGGCAGCGGCGGCCCAGGAAAATCCGGTAGCGGTGCAGGAGGATCTTCTGGCGCTACGAGAGGCGTTGACAGACGCGGAGGCCCAGGAGGTGGAGCAAACGCTGGCGCTGTACCAGGGCGATTGGCAGTGTTATGAAAACTTGCTGGAATACCAGGAAAAATCCCTGAAAATGCAGCTGGATGCAACAAAAGTAACCACCAGCACCATCTGGTACCGGGTGGACAACCATTTTCAGGTGGAGTATCCGGTTGTCAGCGCATCCGATAACATTGTGGATATTGTGTTTTCCTATTCCCTGACGGCACAGGATACTTCTCTGTATGAGTCCATGGCCGGCGAGCTGGGATGGGATGTGGAGCCTTCCTATCTGCAGGAGCTGATCCGCGTGGAGGATGAGCGCGCGGAGGAAGGGCTGTTTTCCGTTTCGGTATTGTCTGCGGACGCAGAGACCGGGGAGGCGATGCTGAACGCCATTGCCGCTGCCATAGAGCAGGCTACACCCCAGTGGCAGCAGCTGTACGGCTCCTTTGACATCACGGTGCTGGACCGGCAAACCACAACGGGAATGGATCCGGCATTGATGAAGGAACAGCAGGAGCACCGGAACCTGATCAACACCACGGCCACCGCCTGCCGGAGCCTGTCTTCCTATATGACGGACGACCAGGAGGCCTACTACGAAGCGCTGGTGGAGCAGTGGCATGAGGAACAGCTGAGTGCGGGAGCAGAGGTGGAGGAGGCACCGGTGGAGCCGACCCCGCTGTCGGCTTTCCAGCTCATCCGGGTCAAATATATTTCCCTGGGAGCTTTTGTGGGGGCGTTTCTGGCCTGTGTCTGGTTGGCGGCGCGTTATCTGTTCAGCTCCCGGCTGCGGGTGGCGGAAGATCTTCCCATTAATTACCATGTGGCATTATTGGGAGTATTCCCGGAGGCAGATGGAAAGAAGAAGTTCCTGGCAGGCATCGACCGCTGGATCTGCCGCCTCTTTGGCCGGGGCAGCTATGCTCCGCGGGAGAAAGCGCTGGAACTGGTGATCTCCCAGGTGAAAACCGCCGTTGCCAAGGGAGAGATGAAGCAGGTTTATATCACCGGAACCGGCCAGAGCGCGGAGAGCAAGGCGCTCCGGACGGCTCTCTGCCAGGCGGTACAGAAAGAAGGCATTGGGGCGGCGGAAGGAGACTCGGTTCTCTGGAATGCCGGATCCCTGGAACAGATGACCCGGGCCGACGGCGTGATCCTGGTGGAGGCGGTGGGCGAGTCCCGGTATAAAGATGTGCAGGAAGAAGTGATTCTCTGCCGGCGGTATCAGGTGACGGTGCTGGGCAGCGCTGTGGTACAGGACGTATAAGGAGAAACGGTTATGAAGGTGTTGGTAACGGGCGTAGGCGGACAGCTGGGACATGATGTGATGAATGAGCTGTCCCGGCGAGGCCACGAGGGCGTTGGCAGTGACCTGGCTCCTCAGTACAGCGGGATTCAGGATGAGAGTCCGGTGACCTGCATGCCATATTTTTCCATGGATATTACGGATGCGGCGGCGGTGGAGCAGGTGATGGACGAAGTGCGGCCGGATGCGGTGGTACACTGCGCGGCCTGGACCGCGGTGGACCTGGCGGAGGATACGGACAAGCAGGAAAAGGTCTGGCAGGTCAACGTGGACGGCACCGCCAACCTGGCGGAGGCCTGCCGGAAGGCAGACTGCAAGATGGTGTACCTGAGCACCGACTATGTGTTTAACGGCCAGGGGACAGAACCATGGGACCCGGACTGCCAGGATTACCAGCCGCTGAATTTTTATGGAAAAACCAAGCTGGAGGGGGAGAAAGCCGTTGCTTCCCGGCTGGAAACATACTTTATTGTCCGGATTGCCTGGGTGTTTGGCGTCAACGGCAAAAACTTTATCAAGACCATGCTGAGTCTGGGGAAAAACCATCCGGAGCTGCGGGTGGTAAAGGATCAGGTGGGCACCCCCACCTATACCTTTGACCTGGCCCGGCTGCTGGTGGATATGCTGGAGACGGATCGGTACGGATATTATCACGCCACCAACGAGGGCGGTTATATTTCCTGGTATGACTTTGCCTGTGAGATCTTCCGGCAGGCAGGATACACTCAGGTGAAGGTGACACCGGTGACCACCGCGGAATACGGCGTGTCCAAGGCGGCCCGGCCTTTCAACAGCCGACTGGATAAGAGCAAGCTGGTGAAAAACGGCTTCCGGCCGCTCCCCACCTGGCAGGACGCATTGAGACGGTATCTGCAGGAAATCGGATACGAAAGACAGGAATGAGCGTGATATGGGACAGATTCGTGTAACCCAATGCCCCATTGCGGGATTGTATGTGATTGAGCCAACGGTACATGGAGATGACCGGGGATATTTTGTGGAGACCTATAACCAGCGGGACATGGAGGAGCAGGGCCTGACCATGCGGTTTGTCCAGGATAACCAGAGCATGTCCAAAAAGGGAGTCCTCCGGGGCCTGCATTTCCAGAAGCAGTATCCCCAGGGGAAGCTGGTGCGGGTGATCCGCGGCCGGGTGTTTGATGTGGCGGTGGATCTGCGAGGAGGCAGCGCCACTTATAGCCAGTGGTTTGGTATCGAGCTGACAGCAGAAAATGGAAAGCAGTTCTATATTTCCGAGGGCTTTGCCCATGGCTTCCTGGTTCTCAGCGAGGAGGCGGAGTTCTGTTATAAGGTGACCGATTTTTACCATCCGGGGGATGAAGGCGGCCTGGCCTGGAATGATCCGGAGATTGGCATCCGCTGGCCGGAGGTGCAGGGGGAATATCCGGGAACGGCCAATGCGGCGGGCTACACGCTGGCAGACGGCACGCCCCTTTGCCTCAGCGAAAAGGATCAGAAGTGGAGCGGCCTGCGGGAGACGTTCCGGTTTTAAAATTTAACGGGAAGGAGATAACCGTATGAAGGGGATTATTCTGGCCGGAGGATCCGGCACCCGGCTGTACCCGCTGACCAAGGTGACGTCCAAGCAGTTGCTGCCGGTTTATGACAAGCCGATGATCTACTACCCCATGTCCGTGCTGATGAATGCGGGAATCCGGGAGATTCTGATTATCTCCACGCCCCAGGATACCCCCCGGTTTGAGGATCTGCTGGGGGATGGGCACCAGTTTGGGGTTCATCTGACTTATGCGGTGCAGCCCTCACCGGACGGCCTGGCCCAGGCGTTTCTGATCGGGGAAGAATTTATTGGTTCGGAGACGGTGGCCATGGTGCTGGGGGACAATATCTTTTCCGGCCATGGGCTGAATGAGCGGCTACGGACGGCGGTGGCCAATGCGGAAAGCGGCAAAGGCGCCACCGTGTTTGGGTACTATGTGGATGACCCGGAGCGGTTTGGCATAGTGGAATTTGATGCCCAGGGGAAGGCCGTGTCCATTGAGGAAAAGCCCCAGAAGCCTAAGAGCAACTACTGTGTGACGGGGCTGTATTTCTACGATAACCGGGTGGTGAAATACGCCAAAGGATTAAAGCCGTCTGCCCGTGGGGAGCTGGAAATCACGGATCTGAACCGGATTTACCTGGAAAAAGGCGAGCTGAACGTGGAGCTGCTGGGCCAGGGCTTTACCTGGCTGGACACCGGCACCCATGAGAGCCTGGTGGACGCCACCAACTTTGTAAAGACTATGGAGACCCACCAGCATCGGAAAATTGCCTGTCTGGAGGAAATTGCCTACCTGAACGGGTGGATTACCCGGGAGGAAGTGCTGGCGGTGTACGAGGTGCTGAAGAAGAACCAGTACGGCCAGTATTTGAAGGATGTGCTGGACGGAAAATATATTGATACACTACACTGAGAGGAAGAAAACAATGACCATACTGGTAACCGGCGGGGCCGGCTTTATTGGATCCAATTTTATTTTTTATATGCTGGAGGCACATCCGGAGGATCGGATTGTGTGTCTGGATAAGCTGACCTACGCGGGAAACCTAAGTACCCTGGCGCCGGTGATGGAAAATCCCCGGTTCCGGTTTGTGAGGGGGGACATCTGTGACCGGAAGGCGGTTTATCAGCTGTTTGAGGAGGAACACCCGGATGTGGTGGTGAATTTTGCGGCGGAGAGCCATGTGGACCGTTCCATTGAAAATCCGGAGGTGTTCCTGGATACCAACATCAAGGGAACCGCGGTGCTGATGGACGCCTGCCGGAAATATGGGATTCAGCGGTATCACCAGGTTTCCACGGATGAAGTGTATGGAGATCTGCCTCTGGACCGGCCGGATCTGTTTTTTACGGAGGAAACGCCCTTACATACCAGCAGCCCGTACAGCTCCTCCAAGGCGGGCGCGGACCTGCTGGTGCTGGCCTACCACCGGACTTTTGGGCTGCCGGTGACCATCAGCCGCTGCTCCAACAATTATGGGCCGTACCATTTCCCGGAGAAGCTGATCCCGTTGATGATTATCCATGCCCTGGCGGATAAGCCGCTGCCGGTGTATGGAACGGGGGAAAATGTGCGGGATTGGCTGTATGTGGAGGACCATTGCAAGGCCATTGACCTGGTGATCCGCAAAGGACGTGTGGGAGAGGTCTACAACGTGGGCGGCCACAATGAGATGCGAAACATCGATATTGTAAAGCTGATCTGCAAGGAACTGGGAAAGCCGGAAAGCTTGATCACCTATGTGACGGATCGGAAAGGCCATGACCTGCGGTACGCCATTGACCCCACCAAGATCCATGAGGAGTTGGGATGGCTGCCGGAAACCCGGTTTGCGGATGGAATCCAAAAGACCATCCGGTGGTATCTGGATAACCGGGAGTGGTGGGAGACCATTATCTCCGGGGAGTATCAGCAGTATTATGAGAAGATGTATGGGAATCG
>CAZSAF010000059.1:3865-13528 GCA_964604605.1 uncultured Lachnospiraceae bacterium | reverse complement strand
TCCGGTCAATGTCCTCCTGGCTCCACTTCTCAAACTCCAGCTGAGCCTTGTCCGCTCTTGCGAAGCACTCTTCGATGTTGTCGATCTGATCCTGAGTCAGACCTTTCGACTCGTAGACAGCTTTCATGTCCACCATTCTGCTCATTGTTTCTTCCTCCTTACAGATATGTTCCAAGTCGCTTCACCGAGATTCCACAGTGTGAAATTTCGATTCCGTTCATTGAAATTATACTACGCAATCCATCGCTCGTCAATACGTTTTTTAAAAGAATCCAATAAAAGTTTCCGCTGCTCCCGGGTGTGCCCCCGGGGAAGGAACCGCTGCGCTTTTACTCGATTCCGTGAGCGGCAAAGTACTCCTTGGTGCTCTTCAGGCACTGCTTGTAGTGCTCCAGGGGGCCGTAGGCTTCCACTCTCTTGATGTGGGGCAGCTCAATGGAGCAAACCGCCGTATCCGGGATTCTCTTTACAATGCCGGCAATGTCCACGCAGCCCTCGCCGATGTACAGGCGGGCATCTCTTCCGGTGTGGATCAGGGCCTCGCTATCATCCATGGCCGGACGGGGCGCCGGGCCATCGCACAGATGGATGAAGTTGAACCACTCACGAGGGCAGTCATCCAGCTCCGCCATGGTCACCCGGGAACGGTCAAAGTGCAGGGTATCCACCAGCAGGCCGATGTTGTCCGCATGGGTGGAGTAGATGAACTCCTTGGCGGTCTTCAGATCCGGGCACTCGGACCAGGTCACGAACTCAAAGTTGCAGGTGATGCCGTAGGGCTTGGTCACCTCGCAGAGCTTAGCCAGGGTCTCCTTGGCGTACTCGGTGTTCTTGGTCCAGCAGCTGGTGATCAAGTGATGGCAGTCATGCTTCTGGGCGAGCTCAAAGGCGGGTTTCCACTTGTCCATATCCACGTTATCCGTCAGGCGGAACAGTTCAATATCGCTGAGCTTCATGCCGGTCTCAGCCATAGCCACATCGAACTCCTTGTACATCTCCGGGTTCAGGTCCACGGCGTAGTTGGGCTCGCCGGGGGTTCCCAGCAGTACCGGACGGATGCTGACATAGTCATAGCCGGCAGCGGCAGCCAGGTACACCATGTTCTGCGGCGGCACCTGCAGGGCACTCAGATGTGCAATAGAGAATTTTCTTTTCATTGTAAAGTCCTCCTTAATGTTTTTTTTACAACGAGATTTCACAGTATGAAATTTTTGTACTGCCTTTTTATTATACTATAATCATCTGGTTTTTCCAAGAGAAAATGCGAGAATCATTCATTCTTTTTTTTCATCAAATCCATTGAAACCGCACAGGGCAGACACATTTTCTGGCCATTGCGCCCCTCCAATTTCACACTGTGAAATTAACTTTATAATTCTCCATCTTGCATCTTTTCTTCTCAGAGATTATAATAATAATCAGAATAATAGAGCGGAGGTGCTTAGTATGAAAATGATTCTGGCCATTGTCCAAAACGAAGACGCACCTGAATTGGTTGAAGAACTGAACCATCAAAATTTCTTTGTCACAAAGCTAGCCTCCACCGGCGGCTTTCTGATGAAAGGGAACACCACCCTTCTGACCGGCGTGGAGGACGCCAAGGTGGAACAGGTCTGCGGAATCATCAAGCAGTTTGCCGGCAAACGCCGTCAGATGGTCTTTACCAGCAGCCCTTCGGCGGGAAGCCTGGCCAACATGTCCACCTCGGTCCCCGTCAACATGGAGGTGGGCGGCGCTACCATCTTTGTGCTGTCCGTGGAGGAATTTGAGAAGTTCTGAGTTCGTATGTTGTGCGGAAAAAAGGGCGTGCCCTGCAGGGAACCGGAGCCCAAGAGGATCTTCCTGCAGGGCACGTCTTTTATGATTCTGTTCGCTTTTCTTCTTCCCGGTACACCGGCTGCTCCGTCTCCTCGTCAATACAGACGATCTTCCGAAACTCGGTGGTACCGGCGGGAATGCCTTTCCGCCGCAGGGAATGCTCCACCCAACGCTTCAGCAGCTTATAGGCCACGGCAAAGGCCGGCACGCCGAACAGCATGCCCACAAAGCCGAACAGACCGCCGCCCACCAAGGTAGCGCAGATCACCCAGAAGCTGCCCAGGCCGGTGGACTCCCCCAGGATCTTGGGGGCCAGAATGTTGCCGTCCACCTGCTGGAGGATCAGGATGAAGGCCAGGAAGATCAGGCACTTCAGCGGTTCAATGAGCAGAATCAGGAAGGCGCTGGGGATGGCGCCCAAAAACGGGCCGAAAAAGGGGATCACGTTGGTGGCGCCCACAATCACGCTGACCAGCTCCTTGTAGGGCATCCCCAGGATGGTCAGGCTGATGTAGCAGATGCCCCCCACCATCACCGAGTCCAGCAGCACGCCGCTGATGTAACGGCTGAAGATCCCATTGGCGTCCCGCAGGTCCTGGAGGATCCGGTTCACCGTCTTGATGGAGAAGATGCTGTAGAGGAACTTTTTGGACTGAGCCCCGAACCGCTCCTTGCTCACCAGCACATACACCGCCACAATCAGGCCGATGATCATATTCAGGATCTCCCGGAGCACGCTGTAGATGCCGGTGGAGATGCTGATCAGCAGATTGCTGAGATCGTCCAGGGCATCCCCGTTGAGCCAGCGGGTGGCATACTCGGAGATGGAATTGTACAGGTTCAGCATAATGGTCCGGACGTCCGAATCCGCCTCAAAGGAATCGGTGATCAGCGTCTGCCCCTGGGCCAGGTAGGTGGACAGGTTGGTGGCCAGCAGCTCCAGGCTCTCATACAGCCGCGGCAGGACCATCCACAGCAGCACCGCCACAATCAGCAGCACCGTCACCAGGCTGGCCGCCACGCTCAGGGCCCGGGACAGCCCCCGGGCTTTTTTCTCCTGGGAGGGGAAGGCCCGGGCTCCCAGCCTCCGGAACCAGACCCGCTCAAAGAAACCCACCAGAGGATTCATCAGGTAGCCGAAGATCAGGCCGTAAATCACCGGCTTCAACAGCCCGATGAGCATCAGGAAAAAGTCACTGACCTGCCCCAGCTGGGTCAGCACCAGGTAAAACAGGATGCTGGCCGCAATGACGCCAAAGGCCACCAGGCCTCCATGTATATATTTTTTGTCCAATCGGATTTTCATTCCGTCCCCTCTTCACCTCCGGTGGAAGATGCTTGGGTCTCCGCCCTGCTGGAGGATCCCCCGTCCGTTGCATCCGCCGTTTCTGCCCGCAGCTGGTCCGTGGCCGTCTGCACCTCCTGGCGGAAGGACTCCCAGGCGTCCTCGTGCTCCACAAAATACAGGGGGCAGGCTTTCTGGCTGGGGCTCACATCGTAGTGGCGGACCACATCCTGGCTGTCCAGGTTAAACCGGTCGCACAGGTAGGCGGTGAGCCGCACCAGGGATTCGTAGGTGGCATCGGTAAACTGCCCCGTCTCATCCGGATGGCAGCACTCAATGGAAAGGGTATAGTCGTTGGCGGAATTGGAGGCGTAGGCCACCTCGTCTATGGGCACGCAGGCGATAATCTCCCCGTCCAGCCCAATGATAAAATTGCTGCTGGCGGAGGTATCCCCGCTGTCCTTCAGCCCCTCAAAGTAATCCCGGTTGTTCTGGGCGCTGGTCCCCGGGTTACCCACGTAATGCACCACAATGCCCTGGACACCGCCGGGAAGCTTGATCCCCGGCCGGGAATAGGGATTGATAGTCAGATAGTCCTCCTCAATGTAGCTGGGCAGGCCGTAGGGCGAGGTGCTCTCCTCCCCCCGGAAGAGGCGGACCAGGCCCCGGATTCCCAATACCACCCCTGCCACCAGCAAAATCAGGACGGCAACGGCAATGCCCCGGCGCATCCACACCTGTGCCACCCGCTTCCGGCGCCTTTTTTTCCGCGTAGCCGCCTTCCGGGCCGCCGCGGCTCTGTCTGTCTCTCGGTTCTTGCCGTTTGCCGACATGTGCCTTTCTCCCTTCGTACCTCCAAAGCCGGCAGGTACCTCCCCTGCCAGCCAAAGATTTCTGTTTTATCTTACCACAAAACGCCCGTTCAGAAGATGAAAATTTTCTTACGATTCCCGGAAAAAACCAGTCAGTGGGGCAGCAGGGCCGGGAAGGCCAGGGCAATGCCAATGACCACCACGCCCAGCAGAATCCGGTAGTAGCCGAACACCGCAAAGCTGTATCGTTTCACGAAATCCATCAGGAAACGGACCACAAACAGGGACACCACAAAGGCCACCGCCATGCCCAGAAGCAGGGTGAACAGCTCGGCGGCGGTAAAGTTCAGGCCAAAGTCCAGCAGCTTCAAGACGCTGGCCCCGAACATCACCGGAATCGCCAGAAAGAAGGAATACTCCGCCGCCACGGTCCGGGAGACGCCCAGAAGCATGGCCCCCAGGATGGTGGAGCCGGACCGTGAGGTGCCGGGCACCAGGGAAAGGACCTGAATCAGACCAATGAGCAGGGCCGTAGTCAGGGTCATGTCCCGGAAGCTGCGGATCCGGGGGCGGTGGTGCCGGTTGTACTGTTCAATGACAATAAACGCCACGCCATAGACGATCAGTGCCCCGGCCACCACCGGCCACTTGTAAAAGTGCTCGTCAAAGAAGTCATTGAACAGCACGCCGATGATCCCTGCCGGAATGCAGCCCACAATCACCTTCAGCCAGATATCCCAGATTTCCGCCTTCTTGGCCGGGGAATGGGCCCGGCCAAACGGGTTCAGGCGGTTGAAAAAGACTACACAGACGGCCAAAATGGCCCCCAGCTGGATGACCACCCGGAACATTTCCAGAAACGAATCGGATACGTTCAGGGGCCAGAAGCTCTCAAAGAGGATCAGATGGCCGGTGCTGCTCACCGGCAGCCATTCGGTAATGCCCTCCACAATGCCATAAAAAATAACCTTGATAATTTCCAGAAAATCCATGGTACTCCCCTTTTATGCAAAAAATGTTGTTCCAATCACCGGACATTACACGTTTTCAATCTGCCAGTCAATGGGCTCCACCCCGTGGGCGCTGAGAAATGCGTTGGTCTGGCTGAAGGGCCGGCTGCCAAAAAAGCCCCGGCTGGCGGACAGCGGGCTGGGATGCGGCGCCGTCAGCACCAGATGCTTGAGGTTGTTCAGCATGCTCCGCTTCATCTGCGCCGGACGTCCCCAGAGAATAAACACCACCGGCCGGTCCTGCTGGTTCACGGCCCGGATGGCCGCATCCGTAAACTCCTCCCAGCCAATGCCCCGGTGGGAGTTGGCCCGGTGGGCCCGCACCGTGAGCACCGTGTTCAGCAGCAGCACCCCCTGCTTTGCCCACTTGACCAGGCAGCCGTTGTTGGGGATAGTGCAGTCCAGGTCATCGTGAAGCTCCTGGTAGATATTCACCAGGGACGGAGGGATCTCCACATCCGGCTTCACGGAGAAACACAGGCCGTGGGCCTGCCCCACGTTGTGGTACGGGTCCTGCCCCAGGATCACCACCTTCACCTGGGACAGGGGGGTCAGTTCAAAGGCGGCGAAAATGTCGTCCGGGGCGGGGAACACCTGGTATGTATTATATTCCCGCTTAACCGTCTCATATAACTTGGCGTAGTAAGGCTTTTTAAATTCCGCGGAAAGCGGCTGCAGCCAGTCGTTGGAAATGGCACTCATCTTCCGTCCTCCTTACAGGCGCACCGGGATCCCCCGGCCTGCCAGATATTCCTTCAGTCCCTGGATTTCCAGCTCCTTGTAATGGAACAGGGAAGCCGCCAGGGCGGCGTCCGCCTTGCCCTTGGTCAGCGCATCGTAAAAATGCTCCTTGGTTCCGGCGCCGCCGGAGGCAATCACCGGCACCGGCACCGCCTCCGCCACCGCCGCGGTCAGCGTATTGTCATAGCCGGCCTTGGTGCCGTCACAGTCCATGCTGGTGAGCAGGATCTCCCCGGCGCCCAGCTCCACACCCCGGGCGGCCCACTCCACCGCGTCCAGGCCCATGTCAATCCGGCCGCCGTTTTTGTAGACACTCCAGCCGCTGCCGTCCGGCCGACGCTTGGCGTCTATGGCCAACACCACGCACTGGCTGCCAAACTTGTCCGCCGCCTCAGCGATCAGCTCCGGCCGGTCGATGGCCGCGGAGTTGACGGAGATCTTGTCCGCCCCCTCCCGCAGCAGCGCCTTAAAATCCTCCACGGTGCGGATGCCGCCGCCCACCGTAAAGGGGATAAAGACCTTCTCCGCCACCCGGCGGACCATATCCACCACCGTGGCCCGGGCGTCCGAGGAAGCGGTAATATCCAGAAACACCAGCTCATCCGCTCCCGCCGCGTCGTAGGCCTCGGCAATCTCTACCGGGTCCCCGGCGTCCCGTAAATTTACAAAATTGACCCCCTTGACCACCCGTCCCCCGTGGACGTCCAGGCAGGGAATGATTCTCTTGGTAAACATAGCTCCTCCTCACTGGCCCAGGCCGGCAAAATTCTTCAGAATCGCCCGCCCCACTGCGCTGCTCTTTTCCGGGTGGAATTGGCAGCCAAACAGGTTCCCACGCTCCACTGAGGCGTGAATTTCTACCCCATATTGGGTGGTTGCCGCCACAATAGCCTCATCCCCCGCCTTCAGGTAATAGGAGTGGACAAAATAGACGTAAGGCTCCTCCGGCAGCCCCCGGAACAGCCGGGCCCCCGACCGCACCTGAAGGGAATTCCAGCCCATGTGAGGGATCTTCAGCCCCTCCTGGGGGGGAATCCGCAGGATTTTGCCCGGCAGCAGGGAGAGCCCCTCCACGCCGGGGCTTTCCTCACTGCTCTCAAACAGCAGCTGCATGCCCAGGCAGATGCCCAGAAACGGGGTTCCTTTCTCCACCACCTGCCGGATGGGCTCCACCAGCCCAAAGCGCCGCAGGTTCTCCATGGCGTCCCCAAAGGCGCCCACCCCCGGCAGAATCACCTTGTCCGCTGTCCGGATCACCTGGGGATCCCGGGTTACCTCCAGCTGCTCCCCCAGAGCTGCCAGGGCCTTTTCCACACTCCGCAGGTTGCCTGCGTCATAGTCGATCACCGCAATCATGCCTTGTCTCCTCCTTTGTCCGCCGCGCTGCGGCTGCCGGCGCCCCAGGCTCTGGCGCAATCCACCGCCCGGGCCCAGCCGTCCAGCAGGCGCCGGCGCTTCTCCTCCTCCATGCGGGGCAGGAACTCCGCATCCTTCTGCTTGTTGCCGCGGATCTCCTCCCGGTCTTTCCAGTATCCCACCGTCAGGCCGGCCAGGTAGGCGGCCCCCAGGGCCGTAGTCTCAATACACCGGGGGCGGACCACCGACGTATCCAGAATGTCCGCCTGGAACTGCATGAGGAAATTGTTGGCGCTGGCCCCGCCGTCCACCTGCAGGCTTTTCAGCGGGATCCCCGCGTCCTTCTCCATGGCCCGGAGCACATCCCAGGTCTGGTAGGCAATGGATTCCAGGGTGGCCCGGATCAGATGCTCCTTGCCAAAGCCCCGGGTGATGCCCACCACCATCCCCCGGGCGTAGGGATCCCAGTAGGGGGCTCCCAGGCCGGTGAAGGCCGGCACCACGTAGCCGCCGGCGGTGTCCTCCACCGCCCGGGCATACTCCTCCGACTGGGCTGCCTCCCGGAACATCCGCAGCTCATCCCGCAGCCACTGGACCGAGGCCCCGGCCACAAACACACTGCCCTCCAGGGCGTATTCCACCGTATCCCCGGCGCTAGCGGCAATGGTGGTCAGCAGGCCGTTTTGGGAGCGCACCGGCGTCTCCCCGGTGTTCATCAGCAGGAAGCAGCCGGTCCCGTAGGTGTTCTTTCCCTCACCGGGAGCAAAGCAACACTGGCCGAATAGAGCTGCCTGCTGATCCCCCGCCACCCCGGCAATGGGAATCTCCCCGCCCAGCACCCGCGGGTCCGTCACCCCAAAGAGGCCGCTGGACATCCGCACCTCCGGCAGCATGGACCGGGGCACGCCAAAGCAGCGGAGCAGTTCCTCATCCCACTGGCGCTTCCGGATGTCAAAGAGCATGGTCCGGGAGGCGTTGGTCAGGTCCGTGGCGTGGACCTTCCCGCCGGTGAGCTTCCAGATCAGCCAGGAATCCACGGTGCCGAACAGCAGGTCCCCGGCCTCCGCCCGCTTCCAGGCCCCCGGCACATGGTCCAGGATCCACTGGATTTTGGAGGCGGAAAAGTAGGCGTCCGGAATCAGGCCCGTGCGCTCCGGCACCTGCCGGGCCAGAGGCGTTTTCTGAAACTCCTCAATGGCTCCCGCTGTGCGCCGGCACTGCCAGACAATGGCGTGGGACACTGGCTCCCCGGTGTTCCGGTCCCAGACAACGGTGGTCTCCCGCTGGTTGGTGATGCCAATGGCCCCAATGTCCGAGGGGCTGGCCCCCACCATGCCCATGGCCTCCGTGGCCACCCCCAGCTGGGAGGCCCAGATTTCCATGGGGTCGTGCTCCACCCAGCCCGATTGGGGATAAAACTGCCGGAACTCCCGGGAGGCCATGCTCCGGATGGTACCGGCTCGGTCAAACAGAATGCAGCGGGAACTGGTGGTCCCCTGGTCCAACGCCATAATCAGCTGTTCCATGGTCTTCCTCACTCCTCCTCAAAGTATGTCTGATAGCTGGTATAAAAGTTGGCGGACGCCTCCCCGTCATAGCCGGAAAAGCTGATGCTGTCCCACAAGGTCTGGTTGAAGGCCGCCGGATGATCCTCCAGAAAGGCTTCCAGCTCCTGCCGGCAGGCCTCCTGCTCCCGCTGGCTCTGCATCCGTTCCTTGTTGGCGGCGGTGGCCTCCCGGTCGTAGGAGTTGACGCAGCGGACAATCCGCCAGCCGCCCTCCGTCTCCAGCAGGCCGCTGACCTCCCCGGCCGAGAGGGCAAACACCGCCTCCTCCTCTTCCTGGGACAGATCCCCCCGCTTCACCGAAAGCTCCGTGGCCTCCGCCTCGTTGTACCGCTCTGCCAGCTCCACAAAGTTGGCCTCCCCGGCTGCCTGCTGGGCTACCGCCTCCGCCTCGCTGCGCCGTCTGGCCAGCTCCTCCCCGGCCAGCCCCTGGGAGGAGAGGAAAATCTGCTGGATCTGCATGACCCGGGCCTCATCCTCGCTGACCTCCACCCCGGCGTTCTGCAAAACCGCTTCATAAGCCCGGTTGGCCAGGATATAGCGCCGGAAGGCGTCCTCCACCTCTGCCTGGGTGGTGCCGCAGATTTCCCGGTCCCGCTCCCCCAGATGGGCCATATAGTCTGCCGCCGCCTGGGATACCCGGGCGCTTTCCTGCTCCGTCAGGGTTAGCCGTAGCTCCTCCGCCATCTGGGAGGCGGCAAACAGCCGTCCCAGATAGTCCCGCAGCTGCCCCATGGCGTAGGCATCCAGGCTTTCCTCCCCCAGGGAGACCTGCCAGATTTCCCCGCCGTAGGTATCCTGGTACAAATTTTTCTGGCTGACCACAAAAATCATAGCTTCCGAGAGGGGGCAAACCTCCTCCCCCACGCACAAAAGCTCCTGGGAGGTAAGGCCGGAAATCTGATAGCCCCCCAGGGAGATGCCGCTTTTGCTGCACCCGGACAGAAGGCAGAAACAAAACAGAGCCGCCAGCAGGAAGCGGCACCTTCGCCTTACTCCCATACTGCTGCTCCTTTCGCCTCCGCCAATTTCTTCAACACCTGCAGCACCCCGTCCTCCTGCATGGGCGGGGCAATC
>CAZSAF010000059.1:0-3765 GCA_964604605.1 uncultured Lachnospiraceae bacterium | reverse complement strand
CGGGGCAATCTCCAGGGATTCCTGGAGGATCCGGATGGCCGTTCCCTTCTGCACCGCCGGGTCCGCAAAATCCACCCACTCCGAACCGGACACCACGCCGGTAAGCCGCCCCTTCCAGGGCTCCACCAGCACCGTGGCCGGATGGGGCTTCCCGTCCGGCCTGTGAAACACCGAAAGCTTCACCGCATCCCCGCACACCTGGCCCAGATCCGTCACCTCCTCAATGGTAAACCGGTACTCCTCCCGCAGCCAGCGGAGGAATTCCGGATCCGCTCCCTGCTCACAGTAGGTGGCATTGCTGGCGGCAACCAGCAGCTCACAGGCCGTCAGCTGCCGGCACTGGCCCAGCAATTCCAACAGGTCCCCCTTCCTCATGGGGGTGGAAAACAGGTTCCGGTTATAGGTGCTCAAGATCCCGCCGTTGTTGCTGATAAAAAACACCCGTTTTTTCACCGGCGCAAACAGCCGGTGGAGGCTGTCCTCCTGCCGACCGCTGGCCACGGCAAACTGGATGCCCAGCTGCCGCAGCTCCTCAATGACGGAGAAATATTCCGGGTTGATCTGGCTGGTGCCGTCGGGCACCAGCGTTCCGTCCACATCCGTGGCTACCAAACGTATCATTCCATCCATTGTAAAAACGCCTTTACATTTGCCTCGACATCCCCGCGGAACACCGCGGAGCCGGCCACCAGCACATTGGCTCCGGCGGCCAGGATCTCCGGCCCGTTTTCCAGGCCCACGCCGCCGTCCACCTCCATGTCCGTCTCCAACCCCCGCTCCGAAAGCATCCGGCGCAGCTGCCGGATCTTTTCCGTCACATAGGGGATATATTTCTGCCCGCCAAAGCCGGGGTTCACCGACATCAGTAGGATCATGTCCGCCTTCTCCAGCACCCACTCCACCGCAGACAGGGGGGTGGCCGGGTTCAGGGCCAAGCCGGCCTTGACGCCCAGGCCCCGGATGGTGGAAAGGGTCCGGTCCAGATGGCGGCAGGCCTCCGCGTGGACCGTCAAAATATCGGCCCCGGCCTTCACAAAGTCCTCCAGATACCGATCCGGGTCCTCAATCATCAGATGGACGTCAAACACCAGGCGGCTCTGCTTCCGCAGGCTCTGGATCACCGGCATGCCAAAGGAGATGCTGGGCACAAAAAGCCCGTCCATCACATCCAGATGCAGATAAGGGGCGCCGGCCCGTTCCACCCGGGCCGCCTCCTCCGCCAGATGGGAAAAATCCGCCGCCAGCACCGACGGGGAGAGAATCTTCTTCATAGTGTGCTCCTCTACCATTTTTTCTTATCCTTCAGTTCCTGGTAAATCTGCAGGTAGTTGGCGTACCGCTCCGGGCTGATCTCCCCGGCCTCCACCGCCTGCTTCACCCCGCAGTCCCGCTCCCCCACATGGACGCAGTCCAGGAAACGGCATTGCTCCGCCGGCTTCCGGAACTCCGGGAAATAGTCCCGCAGCTCCCGGCAGTCCAGCCCCTCCACATACAGGGAGGTAAAGCCCGGGGTGTCCAGCAGGAACGTGTCTTGCCGCAGATAGAAAATCTCCGTATGGCGGGTGGTGTGGCGGCCCCGCTGGATTTTCCGGCTCACCGACCCGGTCTCTGCCTCGGCCCCCGGCTGCAGAAAGTTCATAAAGGAGGACTTTCCCACGCCGGAGGGGCCTGCCAGGGCTGTGGTCTTTCCCTCCAGCAGCGCGTCCACCTCCTCCAAGCCCCGGCGGTTCTGCACGCTGAAAAAACAGACCGTGTAGCCGGTATTCCGGTAAACGGCCCGGTATGCCTCTTCCTGGGCTTGATCCGCCAGATCCGTCTTGTTAAAGCAGAGCACCGTGGGAATTTCCTGCTGCTCCATGGAGATGAGAAAGCGGTCCAGCAGGTTCCAGTTGGGCGCCGGCGATTTCATGGAAAAGATCAGCAAAATCTGGTCCACATTGGCCGCCGCCGGCCGGATTAATGCGTTTTTCCGCGGGAGGAGGGAGACCACATTTCCCTCCCCCGCGGCTTCATCCAGAATCTCAAATTCCACATTGTCCCCCACCAGGGGCTTCTGGTTCCGGTTCCGGAAGACGCCCTTGGCGCGGCACTGATAGGTGCGGCAGACTCCGTCATGGACATAGTAGAAGCCTGCCACCCCCTTGATAATCTTTCCCCTCATGGGCTATTCCGCCGCCCCACCGCCCTCGGCGGGGTCTTCCTGGATGGGCGCTTCGGTGGAAGTTTCCTGCGCTTCGGTGGGCTCCGGCCCGGCGCTGACGGTCACGCCGATGGTGCTACCCCGCCCCACCCGGCTGCCCGGGCTTACATCCTGGCCGATGACGGTTCCCTCCGGGTAGCTGTCGTCATACTCCCAGTTTTCACTGAGGTAGAGGCCATACTCGCTGAGGGTATCCCTGGCCTCCGCCAGACTTCCCCAGCGCACATCCGGCACCTGCACCGTGGAGCTGCCCTGGCTGAGGGTGATATCCACCGAGGTGCCTTCCTCCACCGTAGAGCCGGACGAGATACTCTGGTCCATCACCCGGCCCTCCGGCACCGAATCGCTGTAATCCCAGTCCACAGAGCCCAGCCGCAGGTTCACCGCCTCCAGCTCCTCCCGGGCTCCATCCTCGGTCATGCCGGACAGGTTGGGCACCGTGGCCGGCCGGGAGGCCGGTCCGGCGCTGACGATCAGCGTGATCTCCGTATCCTTACCCACGGAGGTTCCCATCTCCGGATTGGTGCCGATGACCAGGCCTTCCTCCACCGTGTCACTGTTCTGCTCCTGAGTGGCGGAGGCCACGTTGGTAAAGCCGGCGGAACGCAGGGCCCGACGGGCCTCATTCTCCGTCTGCCCCGCCAGATCCGTAGGAATGGCAATCCGGTCGCTGCCGGTGCTGACGGTAACCGTCACCGTGGTGCCCCGGTCCACAATCTCTCCCTCCCCGTAATCCTGGGAGACGATCTGGTCCGCCGGGTATTCCTCGGAAGCCACATACTCAGACACCCGGATGGTCAGGCCCAGGTTCTGCTCCTCAATCTCAGCCTCCGCCTCTTCCACGGTCATGCCCCGCAGGTCGATCATGGTGACTTGGGTGGCATCGCTGCTCTCGGTGCTGGTGTCGCTGGAGCTGAAGTTCAGCACGCCGCAGGCGCGCAGGGCAATGACGCCCACAATCAGCACAATCAGCACCGCCACGCCGATCATAATGTAGGTGACAATCTTCTCAAACTGGGAGTCGCTCTCATCGTCGTCCTCGTCATCGTAGTCGTCCTCCTCGTCGTAATCGTCATCCTCGTTGCCGTCTTCTTCGTCCTCCATGCCCATCTGGTAGGCTTTCTCCGCCCGGCGTTCCGCCTCCGCGGCGGTGCGGCTGGCCCCCCGCTTGATCTGTTCCATATCCGAATCCCGGAACACCATGGTGGGGGCGTCGTTGTTCAGCGGGGCCATCTTCACAAAATCCCCGTTGGGCATGGCCAGGCACTTTTTCAGGTCTTCAATCAGCTCCGTGGCAGAAGAATACCGGCGTTCCGGCTTCTTCTGGGTACATTTGAGAATAATCTTTTCCAAGCTCACCGGGATCAGCGGCTCATACTCCCGGGGAGGTACCATCTCTCCCTGGATATGCAGCAGGGCCACCGCCACCGTGGAATCCCCCTCAAAAGGTACCCGTCCCGTGAGCATCTCATACATGGTAATCCCCAGGGAATAGATGTCGCTGCGCTCATCGCAGTAGCCGCCCCGGGCCTGCTCCGGAGAGATATAGTGGACGCTGCCCATGG
>CAZSAF010000058.1:13299-13905 GCA_964604605.1 uncultured Lachnospiraceae bacterium | reverse complement strand
GCAATGGCCAGGGTAAACAGATAGCCCACCGCCACGTCCTGGGGCGTGTGGACGCCCAGGTACATCCGGGAGAGGCCGGTGAGGGCCGACAGAAGCAGGGCGGCGGTCAGGGCCAGGCCGCGGAAGCGGCCCTGCCGCTTCCAGCCCCAGAGCCCCAACGTGCCCCAGAGGGCCATGGCGCTCTGGGTATGGCCGCTGGGAAAGGAGTAGCCGGTGGCTGTCTCCAGCGCCGAGGGCACCGGAGAAAACTGGGGGTCCAGCACCCAGGGCCGGGGGATCCGGCAGACCACCTTCAGCAGCTGGATGCCCAGCCCGGACAGGAAATAGACCAGGCAGACCTGGTAGGCCAGCCGCTTGTCCAGGCACCAGTAGAGCAGGCAGAGCAAAAACAGCATGCACAGCTCCTCCCCAAACAAGGTAAAAAAGCCAAAAACCGCATCCAGCAGCCCGCTGCGTAGGCCTGCTAGTATAAACATTTTTAATTAACTCGATTATATAATTAGTCTGTGATATAATCTCTATATAGTAAATATGGAGGGCAATATCATGGGGAGAAAAGCAACAACAATAACACTTACTCCAGAGGAACGGTCTTATCTTGAATTA
>CAZSAF010000058.1:0-13289 GCA_964604605.1 uncultured Lachnospiraceae bacterium | reverse complement strand
CTCCTCCCCAAACAAGGTAAAAAAGCCAAAAACCGCATCCAGCAGCCCGCTGCGCAGGTCCGCCAAGGCGCAGGGCACCCTCACGCCAGTTCCTCCTGCTTAATGATGGTGGATTTTTTCCAGCGGCCGGAGAAGAAATAAACAAAGCCCACAATGGCCGCCGCCAGGGAGGCGCAGGGAGCGCCCAGTCCGTAGCCGCCCAGGCCCATTCCCAGAATGGAGCCGAAGAAATAGCAGGTGGGAATCCGCACCAGCACGGAAGCCATGGCGCCGTTGATCAGGGAGAAGGTGGTGTGGCCGGCGCCATTGAACAGGCCGTTCAGGTTAAAGTGGAACGGTACGCACAGGTAATCTAGGCCAAAATAGGCCATGTACACCACCCCGGCGGCCACCATGTCCGCGTCATCCGCAAAAATGCTCAGGATCTGTGCCGGGAACAGGCGGCTTAAAAGAAAGATCACCGCGCTGATGGCAAAGGACAGGGACAGCCCTACAAAGAAGGTCTTCCTGGCCCGCTGGACTTTGCCGGCGCCAATGTTCTGGGCGCTGATGGCAGCCACCGAGTTGGAGATGGCAGCCGCCGGCAGAATGGCAAAACCGTTGAATTTCCCCACGGCGCCCACGGCGGCGGAGGCGGTAACCCCCAGGCTGTTGACCATGGTGGTCAGGAACAGGAAGGACAGGCTGGAGGCAAAATTCTGCACCGAGGTGGGAATGCCGATCTTTAACAGCATCCGCAGCCGCTCCTTGTGGAACCGGAAGGAGCTGAGCCGGAAGGAAAAGACAAAGTTGTGTTTCTGCAGGTAGACGATGCAGAGGATCATGCTCACCGCTTGGGAGATCACCGTGGCCAGGGCCGCGCCGGTGGCGCCCATCCCCCATCCCTTTACCATCAGAATATCCAGGAAGATGTTGACAAAGCAGGCGATGGTTACAAAGTACAGCGGCCGCCGGCTGTCGCCCATTCCCCGCATAACGGAGCTGAGGGCGTTGTATCCAAAAATGAAGATGGTGCCGGCCATGGTAATGGAAAGGTAGCGGTTGGCCTCGTCAAAGGATTCCGTCGGCGTCTGGATCATCCGGAGAATCGGCACCCGCAGCCCAATCATGACCACCGAGAGTACCACCGCCGCCACCAGCAGGGCGGAGAACAGGGTGCCGATGGTTTCCTCCAGGGCCTTTTTCTGCCCGGCTCCCAGGTACTGGCCAATGAGCACGGTGGCGCCGGCGGCCAGGCCGATGACCAGGTTGGTGACAATGTTGGTGATCTGTCCGCCAATGTTGACGCCGGACATACTGATGGTGCCGCTGAACTGGCCCACAATGATCATGTCCGCCACATTGTACAGGGACTGGATCAGATTGGAGAAGATGAAGGGGATGGCAAAGAGAATCAGATTCCTGACCACATTCCCCTCCGAAAGGTTTTTCTCAAATTTATCTTCCATAGTGTATCCTTCTTCCTTCCGTGATCGAGTGCTGGGCGGGAAATCCGCCCCTGTAGAGCATTTGAGATAAATTATACTCCCAACCTCTGGGTTTGACTACGCTATTTTGACTCAAAATGCAAATTTTTTTGCGCTTTTTAACACAGGAGATCCGGAAGGGATTTCCGGAAGGCTGCTGTGATTTGTACTTGCCTTTTTCCGCAGGGTGGTAGTAAAATAAGATGCGGAAAGGAATGGAAAAATTATGCTATTCACAAGAAAACAGCTTCTGCAACTTCTGCTTCCTCTGATGGTGGAGCAGCTGCTGACCGCCACGGTGGGCATTGCGGACAGCATGATGGTTTCGGTGGCTGGGGAGGCCGCGGTGTCCGGCGTCTCCCTGGTGGACTCCCTGAACACGTTGATCTTAAACATCCTGTCGGCGCTGGCCACCGGCGGCGCGGTGGTCTGCTCCCAATATATGGGAAGAAAGGACTCCAAATCCGCCTGCGTGGCGGCTAACCAGCTGCTTTACACCACCCTGATCTTTGCCGTGCTGGTGACGGTGCTGATGCTTTTGGGAAACGTGCATCTGCTCCGGCTGCTCTTCGGCAGCACCGAGGCGGACGTGATGAGCCAGGCGGTGACCTATTTCTCCATCATCGCCCTGACCTATCCCTTCATGGCGGTGTACAACTCGGCGGCGGCCCTGTTCCGCTCCATGGGCAACTCCCGGATTTCCATGGAGGTGGCCCTGGCCATGAACCTGATCAACATTGCCGGCAATGCCGTTTTGATCTTTGGCATGAAGTGGGGGGTGGCGGGGGCGGCCATTGCCACCCTGTTCTCCCGGATTGTGGGTTCCCTGTTTATGCTGTACCGGATTCATCTGCCCAAGTTTGAAGTCCATGTGGAGAACCTGCTCCATCCCCGGCTGCAGCTTTCCATGATCCGGCGGATCCTGCGGATTGGCATTCCCGGCGGCATGGAGAACGGCATCTTCCAGCTGGGAAAGATCATTGTGCTGAGCCTGGTGTCCACCTACGGCACGGCTTCTATTATGGCCAACTCGGTGGCCAATAACCTGTGCGTGTTTATGATTATTCCCGGTACCGCCGTCAGCCTGGCGCTGATCACGGTGGTGGGCCAGTGCATTGGCGCCGGGGAGGTGAAGCAGGCCCGGTCCTATACCCGGAAGCTGATTGTGGCCTCTACCATTATGACGTTTTTGGTCTCCCTGGTGATTGTGCTGCTGCGGCCGGTGCTGCTGGGCGCTTACAATATGTCCCCGGAGGCGTATCAGATGGCCTGGACCCTGCTGATGTGGCATCTGATTGCCGGCCTGATCTGGCCCCTGTCCTTTAACCTACCCAACACCCTGCGGGCCGGGAATGACGCGGCCTACACCATGGGCATCTCCATGTTTTCCATGTGGGTGTTCCGGGTGGGCGGCTCCTACCTGCTGGGCCATTATTTCCAGCTGTACGGGGTCTGGCTGGCCATGTTCCTGGACTGGGCGGTGCGGATTGTCTTCTTTGTCATCCGCTACCGGGGAGAGAAGTGGCACTCCAAAGCGTTGATTTAAGGAGGTAAAATCAGATGGTAATTCAGACAATTGGCTTTATCGGCCTGGGGCTCATTGGCGGCTCCATGGCCAAGGCGTTCCGGCGGGTCTCCCCGGAGATGAAAATCATTGCCTACAACCGGAGCCGGGAAAGCCTGGTGGAGGCCCTGGCGGATGGGGTCATCAACCAGGCCCAGGACAGCCTGGATGAGAACTTTGCTGCCTGCGACATGATTTTCCTCTGCGCGCCGGTGACCGTGAACATCCAGTGCATGAAAATCCTGAAGGGCCTGATCCGGCCGGACTGCCTGCTGACGGATGTGGGCAGCGTCAAGTCCACCATCCATGAGGCGGTGGAGGAGCTGGGGCTGGAAGGGCAGTTTATCGGCGGCCATCCCATGACGGGCTCGGAGCTGTCCGGCTATGCCAATGCCAGCGACCGCTTGCTGGAGAATGCCTACTATATTCTGACGCCCACCCGGAAAAACCGGCCGGAACAGATGGTGGAATACCAGGCCATGGTCAAGGCCATCGGCGCCATTCCGCTTGTGCTGGACTACCGGGACCATGACCGGGCCACCGCCTATATCAGCCACCTGCCCCATCTGGTGGCCTATGCGCTGGTGAACCTGGTGAAAAAGTCGGACAACCGGGCGGGGCTCATGAAAATGCTGGCCGCCGGCGGCTTTAAGGACATAACCCGTATTGCCTCCTCCTCCCCGGAGATGTGGCAGCAGATCTGCCGGGAAAACAAGACGGCGCTGCTGGAGGCCCTGGGTGAGTATCAGAAGGCCCTTTCCCGCCTGGGGGAGGCGGTGGAGCGGGACAAGGAGCATTTCCTGCTGGAATATTTTGACGAGGCCCGGCAGTACCGCAGCAGCCTCAACGCCCAGTACCGCTCCGGCGTGGATCCCATTTATGAGATCTATCTGGAAATTGCCGATGAGCCCGGCGCCATTGCCATTGTGTCCACCATTTTGAGCAGCGGCCGGCTGAGCATTAAGAACCTGGAAATCCGCAACATGCGGGAGGTGCAGTCCGGGGCCCTGCGGGTGGAGTTTTATGACGGGAAATCCGCCGGCCAGGCGGCGGAGCTGCTGCGCCGCTATGGCTACACGGTCTATGAGCGCTAAAACCCAAGGGTGTAACGGAATGCCGAAAGATACGGCAGTTTAAGGAGGAACATGGGTATGAGAGAGTTTGTGATCACATCGGACAGCACCACGGATCTTCCGGTGGAATATCTGCAGAAAAACGGCGTCCCCTTTGCGTCCCTGGCCTACGTCCTGGAGGGGAAGACCTATCGGGACAACCAGGGGCTGACCAGCAAGGAGTTTTACGATAAGGTGCGGGCAGGGGCCATGCCCACCACCTCCCAGATTAATGTGGAGGAGGCCCAGGCCCTCTTTGAGCCCCTGGTGCAGGAGGGGAAGGATATTCTGCACATTGCCTTTTCCTCCGGCTTAAGTGGCAGCTGCAACAGCTGCCGGCTGGCGGCGGACATGCTGATGGAGGAGTATCCGGAGTGCCGGATTGAGGTGGTGGATTCCCTCTGCGCCTCCCTGGGGGAGGGGCTGCTACTCCACAAGACCCTGCAGCAGAAGCAGAAGGGGGATATGGATGTGGCGGAGCTGGCCCAGTGGACCCGGGAGCTGGCCCCCTATATCTGCCACAATTTTACCGTGGACGACCTGCATCACCTGCACCGGGGCGGCCGGGTGTCCAAGACCACGGCGGTGCTGGGAACCCTGGCCGGCATCAAGCCGGTGCTCCATGTGGATGACGCCGGCCATCTGATGGCCATTGACAAGGTGCGGGGGAGAAAGAAGTCGCTGATTGCCCTGGTGGACCGGATGGAGCGGCAGTTCCAGGGCTTTGAGAACGATGTGGTATTCATCAGCCACGGAGACTGCCCGGAGGACGCGGAGTTTGTGAAGGAGCAGGTCCGCAGCCGCTTTGGCATTGAACAGTTTCTGATCAACCCGGTGGGTGCGGTAATCGGCTCCCACTCCGGGCCGGGGACCATGGCGCTGTTCTTTGTGGGGGCGCCCCGATAAAGGAGGGAACGGGGACCGCCGGGAAAAAGGACTTGACAGCTATAGGATTAAATGTTAACATTATGTGTACAGTTACAAAAGAGACAATAAAATGATCGGACTAAATCCCGCTGTAAGCGGAGGGGGGAAAGGAAGGCGGCGTCATGTCGTTTCAGATTGTAAGTGATGGTTCCTGCGATCTGGGGGAGGAGATTACCCGGGAAAAGCGCATCTGCGTGGTGCCCTTTTACGTCAGCTTTGATCAGGAACATTACCAGAAAGAACAGAAGGAGCTGGCGGTCCACCAGTTTTACCAGCAGATGGTGGACAATCCCCAGGTGTTTCCGCACACCTCCCTGCCGTCGGTGCAGGACTATGCAGACGCTTTTGAGCCGTATCTGCAGCAGGGGACGGATATTCTGTGCATCTGCCTGTCCGCGTCCCTCAGCGGCTCCTACAATTCGGCCCGCTCGGCGGCGGAGCTGATGGAGGAGAAATATCCGGAGCGGAACATCCGGGTCATAGACAGCACCGTGGTGACCCTGCTCCAGGGAATGCTGGTGCTGGAGGCGGCCCGCATGCGGGATGCGGGGCTGAGCCTGGAGGAGGCGGCGGCCCAGGTGGAGCAGCTGAAGCACAGCGGCCGGATCTTTTTTACCATCGGCGGCATGGAGTACCTGGTCCACGGCGGCCGGGTGGGCAAGCTGGTGGGGTTGGCGGCGTCCACCCTGCATCTGCGCCCGCTGATCCTCTGGAAGGAGGATGAGCTGTCTTCCTTCGGCGTGGGCCGCAGCCGGAACAGTTCGGTGAAGAAGGTGCTGGAGGCTGTGCGGAGCTATCTTCAGAAGCTGGGGCAGCCGCTGAGCCGCTACTGTGTGGTGGTGGGCTACGGATACGACCGGGAGGAAGGCGTCCGCTTCCGGGACCGGCTGGTGGAAATCCTGCGGGAGCTGGGAACAGCCATGGAGGTGGGGGTGTTCCAGATTGGCGCCACCATTGGGGTGCACACCGGGCCGTACCCGCTGGGAGTGGGTGTGTTGGAGCGGTTTTCCGGGGAGCAGGCGGAACTCCCGCAGACCGAATAAATGGGGAGAGAGGTTTCCCGGCGGCCGGTTGATAAAACGAAACTTATCATTTATACGATTTTTCGCGGCTTACGCGGAACTTTGCCCTAAGAAGGCAGAAAATCGTTAAGATATAGATAGAACGATCGAAAGGGGGAAAGCTCTATGTTGCGGATTGTGTATAGCCGTTCGGCGGAGGCAAACGGTTTGGGACGGAAAAAGGCGTTTTCCCGAAAAAAGGGGAAGGCCGAGGGAAAAGAGTGTCTCCTGAAACGGATCTGGGGGCGGGTGCTCCGGTGGCTTCTCATGGAACCGGAACCGGAACCGGAGCCAGAGCCGGAGCTGGAGGACCGGTATGCCCGGGCCAGGAGGCTGGGCCTGCGGGAAAAAACCCGGCAGGAGATGAATGCGATTCTGGAGGCGGATTACCCCACATTCGATGAGTTTGCCGATGCGGTGCTGCAGTATGCGGAAAAGAATCCGGAAGGGTTTGCGCTGCTGTACCCGGCCAAAAAGCGTTCTCCGTTTACGTTTTCGGTGGAATAGGGCATAAAGGAACAGGAAGAGGCTGTCCGGGAAAGAAAAACCCGGCTCAGCCTCTTTTTTTGTGGGGCCGGCCTGTCTTCTGGCTGCCGGGCTATGCGGAAATCTTTTTCCCTACCCGGTCTTGACAGCAGAGATTTTCATGGTATAATGCTTTTATGTTAAAATAGTTTGGGATTAAAACTATTTTAAACCGAAACTAATCAGACCACCCGGAAGGCAGGAAAAATGAGAGCAAGAATCATAGGGACCGGCAGCTGGCTGTCGGAGCATCGGTTGACCAACGAGGATCTGGCGGGCATGGTGGAAACCAGCGATGCCTGGATCCGGGAGCGAACCGGCATAGAGGAACGGCGGCTGACGGACCGGGGCACCGCCTGGATGGCGGCCCGGGCGGCGGAGGCGGCCCTGGAGAATGCGGGCCTGGAGGCCGGAGAGCTGGATTTGATTCTGGTGGGCACCATGACTCCGGATGAGTTCTGCCCCGGCACCGCCTGCCGGGTCCAGGAAGCCCTGGGGGTCTCCCGGGCGGCCTGCATGGATGTGGGGGCGGCCTGCTCCGGTTTTCTGTATGCCCTGGCCACGGCCCAGGCATATCTGGCGTCGGGCATGGCCCGGACGGCCCTGGTCATTGGGGCGGAGACCCTCTCCAAGGTGGTGGACTGGTCGGACCGGAGCACCTGCATCCTCTTTGGGGACGGGGCCGGCGCCGCAGTGGTCCGGGCGGAGGAGCAGGGAATCCTCAGCGTGGACCTGGGGACAGACGGCAGCCGGGGGTCTGCTCTCACCTGCCCGGGGCTGCCGCTGGCCAACCCGGCGGTGAAGGCTGGGGGCAGCGGAAACGGCGGCCGGGAGGCATCCGGCCAGGCCGGCGGTGCGGAGAAGGAAAACGCCAGTGTGCTGCGGATGGACGGCCGTGCTATCTTCCAGTTTGCGGTGCGGACAGTGCCGGAGACGGTGCGCCGGGCCCTGGAGAAGGCTTCCCTGGCTCCGGAGGAGGTTTCCCTCTTCCTGTTCCACCAGGCCAATAGCCGGATCCTCCAGGCCACTGCCCGGAGCTTGAAGATCTCCATGGAGAAGGTCCCCATGAACATTCAGCGGACCGGAAATACCGCGGCGGCCAGCGTTCCCATTCTGCTGGATGAGATGAACCGGGCCGGCCGCCTGAAACGGGGAGAGAAGCTGGTGCTGGCAGGGTTTGGCGCCGGCCTCACCTGGGGGTCCGTGGTGCTGGAGTGGTAGAAAGCCGGATCCCCGGCAAGCCGGCCAGGCCGGCGGTGAAAAGATGGGATTTTAGCGCTTGCGCTGGAGTCATAGAAAAAAAGAAAACAGAGGAGTAAATGTTATGTTGGAGAAAATGAAAACCATGATCGCGGAGCAGCTGGGTGTGGACGAGGATGCGGTGACCCCGGAAAAGAACCTGAAAGAGGACCTGAACGCCGATTCCCTGGACCTGTTTGAGCTGGTGACCAGCCTGGAGGACGAGTACAGCATTGAGATTCCCAGCGAGGATCTGGAGAAGATGGCAACGGTGCAGGATGTCATCGACTACCTGGCGTCCAAGGGAATCACCGAGTAAGCGGTTTTCCGAGAGCAGGGGGAAGAGAGGAACAGATATGAGGACGAGAGTGACGGAGATCCTGGGAACCGAGTATCCCATTCTCCAGGGCGGCATGGCCTGGGTGGCGGAACATCACCTGGCGGCGGCGGTTTCCGAGGCCGGAGGCCTGGGGATTCTGGCCGCAGCCAACTCCACCGGGGAGACGGTGCGCCGGGAGATTCATCTGCTGCGGGAGCGGACGGACCACCCCTTTGGGGTGAACATCATGCTCTTGAGCCGTTACGCCGGGGAGGTGGCCCAGGTGGCGGCGGAGGAGCGGGTGCCGGTGGTGACCACCGGGGCCGGCAATCCGGAGCCCTACATGAAGCTCTGGAAGGAAGCCGGGGTCAAGGTGATCCCGGTGGTGGCCTCCGTGGCTCTGGCCCGGAGAATGGAGCGCTGCGGCGCGGACGCGGTGGTGGCCGAGGGCTGTGAGGCCGGCGGCCACATTGGGGAGCTGACCACCATGGCCCTGCTGCCCCAGGTGGTGGACGCGGTGAAAATTCCGGTCATCGGTGCCGGAGGCGTGGGAGACGGCCGGGGCATGGCCGCCATGTTCATGCTGGGCGCCGAGGGTGTCCAGGTGGGCACCCGGTTTGTGACCGCGGACGAGGCGGTGGTCCATGAGAACTATAAAAATCGGATTGTGGAGGCCAAGGATATAGACAGTGTGGTCATCGGCCGCAGCCACGGCCATCCCATCCGGATGCTGCGCAATCCCAACACCCGGGAGTATCTGCGCCGGGAGCAGGAAGGCGCCTCCTTTGAGGAGCTGGAAACCCTGACTCTGGGCGCCCTGCGCCGGGCGGTGCAGGACGGGGATGTGCGCACCGGCAGCGTGATGGCCGGGCAGATTGCCGGGCTGCTGCACCGCCGCCAGCCCTGCCGGGAGATTATCCGGGAGCTGGTGGAGGAGACGGAGGCTTTGTTGCGGAAAGGAGCGGCACAATGGGAAAATTAGCGCTGCTGTTCCCCGGCCAGGGGAGCCAGAAAACCGGCATGGGCCGGGAGGCCTGGGAGCATTCCTCCCTGGCCCGGGAAACCTTTGAGACGGCCAGCCGCCTGCTGGGCTTTTCCATGGAGGATTTGTGCTTTCAGCCCAATGACCGGCTGGATCTGACGGAGTACACCCAGGCGGCTTTGCTGACGGTTTCCGTGGCCATCTGGCGGGAGCTGGCGGCCCGGGGGCTTACCGCCCAAGGAGCCGCCGGGCTGAGCCTGGGAGAGTACGGCGCCCTGGTGGCCTGCGGGGTCATGGGCTTTGAAGACGCGGTGCAGGTGGTGCGCCAGCGGGGCATTCTGATGCAGGAGGCAGTGCCGGTGGGCCAGGGAGGCATGGCGGCGGTGCTGGGCCTTTCCGGCGAGCAGGTGGAAGCGGTCACCGGCCCTCTGGAGGGGGTGCAGGTGGCCAATTACAACTGCCCGGGCCAGGTGGTGATCTCCGGACTCCGGGAGGCGGTGGACCTTGCCTCCGCCGCCCTGAAAGAAGCGGGGGCCAAGCGGGTGCTTCCCTTAAACGTCAGCGGTCCCTTCCACTCCTTCCTGCTGGAGGAAGCCGGAAGGAGGCTGGGGGCCGTGCTGGAGCCGGTGGTCCTGGCGGAGCCAAACATGCCCTACGTGACCAACGTGACGGCGGACTATGTGACCGCTGCGGCGCCGGTGAAGGGACTGCTGCAGCGGCAGGTGAGCAGCAGCGTCCGCTGGCAGCAGAGCATGGAGCGTCTGCTGGCAGACGGGTTTGACACTTTTGTGGAGATCGGCCCCGGCCGGACCTTGGCCGGATTCCTGCGGAAGATTTCCCGGGAGGCCACGGTGTACTCAGTGGAAAACTGGGAGCAGCTGGAACAGCTGCCCCTTTGAGCCATAAGAGTAAACAGGAGGAGAACATGACAGAACAGCGGATCGCCGTGGTGACCGGCGGCGCAAAGGGAATTGGGAGAGCCATTGTGAAGGCCCTGGCGGCAGAGGGGATGGGAGTGGTCATCCACTGCCACCGCTCGGCAGATCAGGCGGAGGCGCTGGCCGGAGAGATCCGGGCGTCCGGAGGGACCGCAGCGGTGTACTCCTGCGATGTGGCGGACGGGAAGGCTGTGGAAGCCTTCTTTGCCCAGGTTATGGAGCAGTTTGGCCGGGTGGATGTGCTGGTGAACAACGCGGGACTCACCCGGGACGGCCTGCTGATGCGGATGGGGGAGGAGGACTGGGATGCGGTGCTGGACGCCAATCTCAAGGGGGCCTTCCTCTGCGGCAAACAGGCGGCCAAGATTATGCTCAAGCAGCGTCAGGGGCGGATCATCCAGATCTCCTCTGTGTCCGGCATTCTGGGGAATGCGGGCCAGGCCAACTACAGCGCTTCCAAGGCGGGGCTCATTGGCCTGACCAAGTCCATGGCCCGGGAACTGGCTTCCCGGCATGTCACCGTCAACGCGGTGGCGCCGGGGTTCATTGACACCGATATGACCGCCGGCCTTTCCCCTAAGGTGCGGGAGGCGGCCCAGGGGCAGATCCCTCTGGGAGCCTTTGGAAAACCGGAGGATGTGGCGGCGGCGGTGGCGTTCCTGGCTTCCGAGAAGGCCGGGTATATCACCGGTCAGGTGCTGTCTGTGGACGGCGGCATGGCCATGTGAGGAGGCAGAGTATGAGGCGAGTGGTTGTAACGGGCCTGGGGGCCGTGACCCCCATCGGCAACAGTGTAGCAGAATTCTGGGCCGCAGCCAAAAGCGGCAAGGTGGGAATTGGGGAAATCACCCGGTTTGACACCACCGACTATAAGGTAAAGCTGGCGGCGGAGGTGAAGGATTTCCAGCCTGGGGACTTTATGGACCGGAAAGCAGCCCGGCGCATGGAGCCCTTCTGCCAGCTGGCAGTGGCAGCCTCCCGGCAGGCCCTGGAGGACGCGGGGCTGGATATGGCCAAGGAGGATCCCTTCCGGGTGGGCGTCAGCATTGGCTCCGGCATCGGCAGCCTCCAGGCCATTGAGCGGGAGTACCAGCGGCTGCTTTCCGGGGGCCCCCGGAAGGTGAACCCCATGCTGGTGCCGCTGATGATCAGCAACATGGCCGCAGGCAATGTGAGCATCCAGTTTGGCTGCAAGGGCAAGAGCCTCAATGTGGTTACGGCCTGCGCCACCGGCACCCATTCCATTGGAGAGGCCTTCCGGAGCATTCAGCACGGGGAGACGGAGGTTATGCTGGCCGGCGGCACGGAGAGCGCCGTGACCCCTCTGGGGATTGCCGGCTTTTCCGCCCTGACGGCCCTTTCCGAGAGCACGGACCCGTTGCGGGCTTCCATTCCCTTTGACCAGGAGCGGAACGGCTTTGTCATGGGAGAGGGCGCCGGTGTAGTGGTGCTGGAGGAGCTGGAGCATGCCCTGGCCCGGGGGGCCCGCATTTACGGGGAACTGGCGGGCTACGGGGCCACCAGCGACGCATTCCACATCACCTCCCCGGCGGAGGATGGTTCCGGGGCTGCCAAGGCCATGGAGCTGGCCATGGCGGAGGCGGGGGTTACTCCGGCCCAGGTGGACTATCTCAACGCCCACGGCACCAGCACCCATCACAATGACCTGTTTGAGACCCGGGCGGTGCATCTGGCCTTTGGCGAGGAGGCCAAAAACCTGAAGATCAGCTCCACCAAATCCATGGTGGGCCATCTGCTGGGGGCTGCCGGCGGCGTGGAGTTCATTGCCTGCGTCAAGTCCCTGGAGGAGGGGGTACTGCATCCCACGGCCGGATACCGGGTGCCGGATCCGGAGTGCGATCTGAATTATCTGCCGGAAGGCTTCCAGGGAGAGGTGCAGTGCTGCCTTTCCAACTCCCTGGGCTTTGGCGGCCACAACGCCACCCTGTGTGTGAAGAGATATCGGGATTGAGAAGGGAATGGAAAGCAATATGGAAATCGGACAGATTGTACAGCTGATGGATGCCATGGCCAGCGCCAACCTGGATGAGCTGGATTACCAGGAGGGAAACCTGCGGCTGGTGCTCCGGCGGAATGTGGGCGGCGCCGTGGAGCCTTTGGCAACCGGAACGGCTGCGGGTACCGCCGGGAATGGAAGCGTTTCCGGCGCTGCTCCGGCAGGGGCAGCCGCCTCCGGTAGCCTGCCTTCGGAGATCTCCGGCCCGGCCAGCGCCCAGAGCCCGGTGGCCCTGGTGGTGGAGAGCACCGAGTCGGAGACGGTGGTGTTCTCCCCCCTGGTGGGAACCTTTTACCGGGCGCCCAGTGAGGACGCAGAGCCCTTTGTGCAGGTGGGGGACCCGGTGCGCAAGGGCCAGGTGCTGGGCATTATTGAGACCATGAAGCTGATGAACGAGATTGAATGCGAAAAGGACGGTGTGGTAACGGCGGTGCTGGCGGAAAATGAGCAGGTGGTAGAGTACGGCCAGCCGCTGTTCCGGATCCGGTAGCACCCGGCGGGTGTGATAGGATGCCGTGAGAACACGGCCGTTAGGAAAAGAGGAAGACATGGAACTGGGAGTAAAGGAAATTCAGGAGATTATCCCGCACCGGCATCCGTTTCTCCTGCTGGATCGGCTGGAGGAGCTGGAACCGGGAAAACGGGCGGTGGGAATCAAATGCGTGACCTACCGGGAGGACTTTTTTGCCGGGCATTTTCCCCAGGAGCCGGTGATGCCCGGGGTGCTGATGGTGGAGGCGCTGGCCCAGGTGGGCGCGGCCATCATCCTCAGCGTACCGGAGAATAAAGGAAAGACCGCCTTCTTTGGCGGCCTGGACCATGTGCGGTTCCGCCGGAAGGTGGTGCCGGGAGACACCCTGCGGCTGGAGTGCGAGATCATCCGCACCAAAGGGCCTGTGGGCGTAGGCCGGGGCACCGCCACGGTCAACGGGCAGGTGGCGGTGTCAGGGGAGATGACCTTCATAATACAGTAAAAAAGTTTTTACTGTATTATGAAGGTCGGAGATGCACACGCCGTGGTAAGGAGGAAGGGAGACGTATGTTTCAGAAAGTTTTGATTGCCAACCGGGGGGAGATTGCGGTCCGGATCATACAGGCCTGCCGGGAGATGGGCATTGCCACGGTGGCGGTGTACTCGG
>CAZSAF010000057.1:0-14187 GCA_964604605.1 uncultured Lachnospiraceae bacterium | reverse complement strand
TTTCCCGGATCTTCTGGAATTCTTCATCCAGATTGGTCTCCTCTGTGTACTTGAAGCGGCCGATGGCCTCCCGCACCGGAAGGTTCACCAGCTTTTCAATGCCGGCACCCTGCTCCAGGGCCTTGGCGGACTGGTCGTAGTAGTCCAGGATCAGCTGCATCATCCGATGCTGCTTCTTCAGGGAAGTGTAGGTGTCAATCTCGTGGAAGGCGTTCTGATGCAGGAAATCCTCCCGGATGGACCGGGCCGCCTCCAGCTTTAGCCGGTCCGGGGCAGACAGGGCGTCCATGCCCACCAGCTGTACAATCTCATTGAGCTCCGATTCCTCCTGCAGCAGCCGCATCATCCAGTTCCGCATCTCCGTCCAGTCGCCGGCTACCTGGGCGTTGAACCATTTCTCCATGTTGTCCACGTACAGGGAGTAGCTGGTCAGCCAGTTGACCGCCGGGAAGTGGCGCTTGTAGGCCAGGTCCGAATCCAGGCTCCAGAACACCTTGACAATCCGCAGGGTGGCCTGGGTTACCGGCTCGGAAATATCGCCGCCGGCGGGGGATACGGCGCCGATGACGGACAGGGCGCCTTCCCGGTTGTCCTTGCCCAGGGAGACCACACGGCCGGCCCGCTCATAGAACTGGGCCAGGCGGGAGCCCAGGTAGGCCGGGTAGCCCTCCTCACCGGGCATCTCCTCCAGACGGCCGGACATTTCCCGCAAGGCCTCGGCCCACCGGGAGGTGGAGTCGGCCATCAGGGCCACGGAAAAGCCCATATCCCGGAAATATTCGGCGATGGTGATGCCGGTATAAATGGAAGCCTCCCGGGCCGCCACCGGCATGTCGGAGGTGTTGGCAATCAGCACCGTCCGCTCCATCAAAGACTTGCCGGTTCTGGGGTCCTTCAGCTCCGGAAACTCGTTGAGCACGTCGGTCATCTCGTTGCCCCGCTCGCCGCAGCCAATGTACACTACAATGTCCGCGTCTGCCCACTTGGCCAGCTGGTGCTGTACCACCGTCTTGCCGGAGCCGAAGGGGCCGGGCACGGCGGCCACGCCGCCCTTGGCAATGGGGAAGAGGGTGTCAATGACCCGCTGACCGGTGATCAGCGGCATCTCCGGGGACAGCTTTTTCTGGTAAGGGCGGCCCCGGCGCACCGGCCACCGCTGCATGAGGGTGAGGGTGTGCTGGACACCTTTGCTGTCGGTGAGGACGCCGATGGGGTCTGTCACCGTGTACTCCCCGGCCTCCAGGGCGGTCAGGGTGCCGGAGAGGGTGGGCGGAACCAGGATCTTCTGGCGCACCACATCGGTTTCCTGGACGTAGCCCAGAATATCCCCGCCGGACACGGCCTCTCCCGCCTGGGCCGCCGGCTCAAACTTCCACTTTTTCTGCCGGTCCAGGGAGGGAACCTCCACGCCCCGCTCCAGCAGGTTGCTGCCGGTGGCCTCCATGATGGCGTCCAGGGGCCGCTGGATGCCGTCGTAAATGCTGCCGATAAGGCCCGGCCCCAGCTCCACGCTCATGGGTACGCCGGTGGATTCCACCGGAGCGCCGGGGCCCAGGCCGGATGTCTCCTCGTACACCTGGATCGAAGCCTGATCCCCGTGCATCTCTATGATCTCGCCGATGAGCCGCTGGTCACTGACACGCACCACGTCGTACATGTTGGCGTCACGCATGTCGGTGGCAATAACCAGCGGGCCGGCCACTTTTTTGATGATGCCCTTGCTCATTCCATAACCTCCTATTGGCCGTTGAAGATGATATCCGAACCAACGGCCTGTTCTACCGATTTTTTTACTGCCATCATGCCCCGGCCCGTGTTGCCGGACGCCCCAGGGATCAGGATAATGGCCGGAAGGCCGGCCTCCGCGTAGCGGTCAATCTCCGGTTCTATGCCGGCGGCCAGGGCTTCCGTGATATAGATGACGGCATAGCCGCCTTCCGCCAGCTCCCGCAGCTTCCGGCCGGCTTCCCGGGGGTCGGTGATGGAAAAGGGCTCCAGGCCCAGGGCGGCAAAGCCGTAGATACTGTCCTGGTCTCCCATAACTGCAATCTTATACATACGTTTCCCTCACCCTTTCTCGGATTGCTTCCTCCGGCAGCCGGTTCCGCTTCCCGGCCAGAATAATGCGCACGGATTTGATCTCGCTGTCCCGGGCCAGAATATAGGCGGCCAGGGGGCCGATACCAAAAGGATTACGCAGCTGCGGCCGGATCCGCCGGATCAGGAGATTGTCGCACCAGCGCTCAAAGGCGGAGGGGGATTCCCGCAGCTCATGGGCGCCGTCCTGGTAATCTGTTTTTTCCAGGTAGGCGGCCACCGCCTCCTCCGAATCCAGTGCGGCCCGGATCAGGGAGTCCCGGTTCAGCGTCCGGCACTCCACCAGGGCCGTATCCAGAAACGCCCGGTTTTTCCCGGTACGGGAGGCCCGCACCGCCATTTTGATGTCGGCGGCAGCCACGGTCAGTTCCCCGTACAGCTTCAAAAATTCATTGCCGGAATCCTCACCGGCCTGGCGTACCGCCTCCAGGGCGGCCCGGTCCAGGATCATATCGCACAGCTGGCCATCCCCGGTGTGGAGCAGGGCCTGCCGGGCTTCCCGGGCCGGCTCCCGCATCCGTTCCGGCAGGTCCTCCAGCCGGTTTTCCTGCACGGCCCGGCGGATCTGCTCCACCGGCACGGTGCCCTGGTTCAGATAGATATGGGAAAACCCATCGGGGCTCTTGCACTCCTTGATGGCCGCTTTCAGATTGTGATAGTCGTTTTCATACAGGAACACGTCAAAGATGGACATGTCCTGTACCAGTTCCCGCATCAGGTCCCAGGTCTTTTTTTCCTCCTGGGCCAGCATGTCGTCCGAATCCTCCGGACCGCCGCCGTCCCAGCCGTTTTCCGCCAGCAACCGCATGCACGCCTCCGCGTCCGGGGCGGTTACTAGCTGTTCCAGAAAAGAGGCGTTGAGAAGGCGCTGTTCCCGGCACCGGATGCGGGCAACCGCATAGATATATTGGTTTTCTGCCATTGCCGCTTCCTCCTGTCTTGTCCCTTACGGGAACAGAATCCTTGTCACCACATCCTGAAGCTGTTCACCGGCAGATTCAAACAGAGCGTCAAAGGAACAGTTTTCTTCAATCCCGCCGTAGGAGAGCACAAAGCCGCCTTCCATCTCCCGGGACTCCGGGGAGATCTTCAGGGAAGCGTTTTGGGCCTTCAGCTCCCGGTTCAGCCGCTCCTCCATGTCGGGGGGGAGCCGCTTCTGGTCGGCAGCGGAGAAATAGATGACGCCTTCCCCGGGCATGGCAGAGCGGGCCGCCAGCCGGATTAGGGCCTCAAAATAAGGTTTTTCCTCCATGTGTTTCATCTCTTCCAGCGCCTGATCCAGTACCTGCCGGACCATTTGCTGCTTGAAGGCCAGAATTCCCCGGCGCTTCTGCAGGTCCGCTGCCGAATGCCCCCGCTCCAGCGCATCCTTCACGGCCTGCTGGGAACGCCTTTCCATCCGGCTGCGCTCCGCCTGGGCGTCGTCCCGGGCTTCCTGGAGTAGCCGGTCTGCCTCCGCCTGGGCCGCCGTCACCGTTTGGGAGGAGAGCTCCTCCGCTTCCTGCCGGATCTGGCCGATAATTTTGTCTAATCCTGCCATCCTGCATTCTCCCTTTCTGCTTTAAACTGCCATGCCGCCGATACCAAAGATGGCCAGAATGGAGATCAGCAGGGCCAGGATGGCGTAGGTCTCAACCATGGCCGGGAAGATCATGGCTTTACCGAACTGGTCCGGGCGCTTGGCTACCAGGCCAATGGAGGCCACGGAGGCTTTGCCCTGGCTGATGGCGGATTTGTATCCCACAAAGGCCATGGGCAGGCAGGCGGCCAGGTACAGGGCGCCTTTGATGATGGAGATGTCCGAGCTTCCGCCCATGACGCCGATCTGGGTCAGGGTGACGAAGCCGATGAGCAGGCCGTAGATACCCTGGGTGCCGGGAAGCAGCTGCAGCAGCAACACCTTGCTGAAACTGGAGGGCTCCTCCGTTACCACCCCTGCGGCGGCCTCGCCGGCCAGTCCCACGCCGATGGCGGAACCGATTCCCGCAAATAACGCTGCCAATACTGCCCCCAACAATGCCAATGCTACGCCGATGTTCATGATTGAATATCCTCCTTCACGTTATAATACTTGGTGTGGACGGCAAAGGGCTGGAATTTTCTTCCGCCGCCGTCATAAAACTTTCCAAAAAATTCTACATACTGCAGACGATTGGTGTGTACATAAGCTCCCATGGCGTTGATGGCCAGGTTCAGGGTGTGCCCAATGAGGAACACCAGCACAAACAGGATGGCTCCCGGTATGGAATTCCCCAGCATGCTCCCCAGCTGATTGAATACGGTGGAGATAACGCTGGTGGCCAGCCCCAGGGCCAACAGCCGGGAGTAAGACAGGATGTCACTCAAATAGGAAGTGATCCCATACGCCCCGTAGACACCCTTCAGCAGCCGCTTCCCCCAGTTGCGGGATTCCCGACCGCTGGTGAGGATAATGCCCACCAGGCCAATCCCTGCGATGATGGCGGCGCCGGTTCCCACCGGTGCCGGCAGGGTAAAGGACAATTCCAGCATACCGGTCAGCATGGGCATGGTCAAAAGGAAGACAATGCAGCCGCCCACCAGCATATACCAGAAAATTACATCGTAAATGCTGTCCGCCACATCCCCGGATTTCAGCAGGGTGGCCAGCTTCATGGCCAGCCCGGTGAACAGGTGGACAATGCCCACGCAGAAGGAAAAGACCAGCATCTTCATGGGCAGGCTCACCGGTTCAAACCACAGGGGCGCCAGGAGGATGTCCGGCCGGTTGAAGAAGGTGGTGGCAATGACGTTCACCGCATCCCCAAAGAAGCTGCCGAACATCAACCCCCAGAAAATGGTGGAGATGCCGCAGTAGAGGAACATTCGCAGCGTCTTTTTCATGCCAGCCTCCATGCGGGGATATTTCTTCATGGCAAAGGCACAGGCGATCACCAGGATCAGGCCGTAAGCTGCGTCCGAGAGCATGAGCCCAAAGAGGATGTAGTAGAAGGGGGCGGTCACCGCCGTGGGGTCCGGTTCTCCCTTCCCCGGCATGCTGTAGCCCTCCACAATCCCTTCCACCGGCTCCGAAAACTTGTTGTTGTGGAGCAGCACCGGCACATCCTCATCCTCCGCCGGTTCCGAGAACTCCGTGTACACCTCAAACCGCTGGCTCAGCTCCCGCTCCAGCATACCGGTCTGGGGCTCCGGCACATAGCCGGTGATCAGGAACACGCTCCGGGACTGGGACAGGTTCCCCAGCACCCCCAACTCCTCCGCCTGCATCCGGTGGTCGTCCATGGCAAATTTTATGGACTCCCGCCAGGACGCCAGCTCGGCCAGCTCTTTTTCCCGCCGGAGGATTTCCTCCCGGGTCCGCTGCAGCTCCTCAGTCAGCTCCCGGCTGCGCTGGGCCGGGGTTACCGGGGAGGGCGGGGCTTTCTGAAGGCCCATCCCTTTCAGGGCTTCCTCCACCTCCGGCGCGTCCTGGAGCCCGCAGAGTAGGAAATAGCAGGACTGGATTTTGGAGGAGCTGACCAGAGCGATTTCCACCGGAGCCTGGGTCCGTTCCGCCAGCGCCTGGGCCAGGCTCTCCGGAGAAAGCTGCTCCGGGAAGGAGCCGATGCAGGCCCGGGTGCTCTGGGTCCCCTCAAAATCCAGCGGAATATCCAGGGTGCTCCAGGGCGTTAACTCCTCCCGCTGCTGTTCCAGCTTGGGCAGGCGGCCGCGGAGCTCCCCCATCTCTTTGGAGAGGCTCAGAATCTTCTCAATGGCCTCCCGGGTTTCGGCGCTTCGGCCGCGCCTCTCTTCATATTGCTCCACCGAAAGAATTTCTCTTCCGGCAAAGGAGGAGAGGAGCCCCTTTTCCTCCGGCGCGTACTGATTCAGCACCTCCAGCGCCTGCTGGGCCAGGGCGGCCTCCCGTTCCTGCTCGGTTTTGTCTGACAGGGCATCTTTTTTCTGGAAAATGGCGTCATCCTCCATGCTGGCGCTGATTTCCAGCACTCCCTGACGCTGCAGGAAGTCCAGAACGGCACGGCGGTCTTTTTTCATTCCGCAGATCAGCGCCTTTTTCATAGATACAACTGCCAACTTGCATTCCCCCTTTCCTCTGTCTGCCGTGTATTCCGCGGCAGACTGGTATACCCGTAATAACAAAGGTATGTTCCTGTTACGGTGCGGCATTCCCCAACAGCTCCAAAAGGACTGCCTCTACAGCCTTTGGCCGGAGGGCGGCCGCTGCCTTCTCCAGAGACTGAATCTCCGCCTCTTCCTGGGCCTTGGCATCCTCCAGCATCCGGTGGCACTGTTCCTCCGCCTCTGCCATGGCCTGATCCGCCTGGTTTTGGGCGTTCCGGGCCATCTGCTCCCGCAGGGAGGCTGCCTCTTCCCTGGCCTTTTGCAGAATCTGCTGGGCCTTTTGATCCGCAGCCTCTTTGGCCTCCGCAGCCTGGGTTTCTGCCTGACGGATTGCTTCAATAATCTCCGCAGCCAACTCAAATCCCCCTTTCCTCTGTTTGCCGATCTTTCCACGGCATCAGGTTACACCCGGAGGGTGCTTCCTCATAAGGAACACAGATTATTATGGCACCAATACTTCTAAAATATAGAAAGCATCGAAACTTTGTTTTGATTTCTGTGTCCTTAACAGAAATATTCTTGTATGATATTCTAATATAGCATTCAATTCCAAAATTATCAATGGACAAATCTTATGATAAGGGAATTTTTGTTCGCTTTTTAACGAATGCTTAACAAAAAAGGGAACACCGGATCGGCCTTTCCGGAAAATGGGCTTGCTTTTTCCGCTAAAATAGCGCATAGTAGAACGAGAGAGCTCTTGTGGGAGCAAAATTTCATGGAAAGAGGGGATTGATATGAGACTGGTAACATTTCAGGGGATCGGGGAGGCCCGGCTGGGCGTCTGCCGGAAGGATGGCACCGCAGTGATCCCGCTGGAGATACTGCTGATTGATTATCCGGATATGACGGCGCTGATCGCCGGGCTGACCGAGGAGGAGCGGCTGCGGATCGAGCGGGAGGCGGAGGCCACCGAGGGGATTCCCATGGACCAGGTCAAGCTGCTGGCTCCCATTCCCCATCCCCATCACGATGTGCTGTGTGTGGGGCAGAATTATGTGGCCCACGCCAAGGAGTCTGCCCAGTTTAAGGGGATTGAATACAAAAAGCCCGACTATCCGGTGTACTTCTCCAAGCGGGTCAACGAGGCAGTGGCCCCTGGCGGCGTCATTGGCCTCCACAGCGATATTACCTCTCAGATGGACTATGAAGTGGAGCTGGCGGTGATCATTGGCAAGCGCTGCTCCCACGTGTCCCGGGAGGAGGCCTTTGACTATGTGTTCGGCTATTCCATTGGCAACGACATGTCTGCCCGGGATATCCAGAACCGCCACAAACAGTACAGCTTTGGCAAGGGTCTGGACGATAATTTCCCCATGGGCCCCTGGATTGTCACCCGGGACGAGCTGCCGGAGCCGCCCTATCTGCGGATCCAGTCCTGGGTCAACGGGGAGCTGCGCCAGGACGGCAACACCAACGATTTCATCTTTGACATTCCGGAGCTGATTTCCCAGCTGTCCCAGGGCATCACCCTGGAGCCGGGGGACATTCTGATCACTGGCACGCCCTCCGGCGTGGGCATGGGCTTCCACCCGCCCAAATTTTTGAAGGCCGGGGATGAGATCTCCTGCCGGATTGAGGGCATCGGCACCCTGACCAACACGGTAGGGTGAGAAACGGCGGAGAACAATAAAAGATCGCTTTATATCCCCGGGGGAGGCTTGCGGACCGCAGCCTCCCCTGTTAAGATGTTTCTGTTGGAAACGCAGACAGCGGCCATAAGAGAAATATATAAACATAGGTAGAAAGTCCTGCCGCCGGGGCAGGCGGCGGCGCCCACCCTCCGGCAGGGTAAATGCTTGGAGGTTTTTATGCAGATCACCCAGGAAGAAATCAACGCCCACTGGACGGAGGGGGCGGAAAATTACAGTGACATCATTGACCAGGAGCTGGCCAGCTTCCGGGCGGAGCGGTGGAAGCGGAAAATTTTGGGAAATGCGCCCCAAAAGGATAAGCTGGATATTCTGGACATTGGCTGCGGCCCGGGGTTCTTTTCCATTTTGCTGGCGGAGGAAGGGCACCGGGTCACCGGCATAGACGGCTCCGGGGCCATGCTGCGGGAGGCAGAGGCCAAGGCAGCCCGGCGGAGGGAAACGAGGGAGGTCGCCGGCCAGGAGGCTCCCGGTCCGGCCATGGCCCCGGTGTTCCGGCAGATGGACGCCCACCATCCGGAATTCCCGGACCATTCCTTTGACCTGCTGGTCAGCCGCAACGTCACCCACACCCTGCGGGATCACCGCACCGCCTACCGGCAGTGGCTGCGGGTACTGCGGCCCTGCGGGGTGCTGCTGATTTTTGACGCCAACTGGCATCTGGTGAAGGCGGACCCGGCGCTGCAGGAGGACAGCCGCCGCCGGTATGAGGTCTGTGTGCGGAAATATGGGGACGCCTTTGACCGCAAGACGCCCAACAAGGAGGAACGGCGGCAGCAGGACCTGGAGGGAGAGCACATGCTGGGGGATCTGCGGCGGCCGGACTGGGATATGGGGCTGCTGCTGGGCCTGGGCTACACCGGCATCCGGACGGAGCGGGACCTGATGGCGGAAATGTGGGATGAGAAGGAAATCCTGCTGTACGGCAACACGCCGCTGTTTATGATCCGGGCAGAAAAACCGGCGTAAATATCCCCCATGGGGGCTTGTGGAGGTTCTGGTTTTCTGGTATGCTGTTCCTCGTCAAAAATGCAACGGAATGAGAGGAACATTTTTATGCGGGAGAGCAGCATAGATCGGAAAAAAGCAAGAGGAGGAAGACGGTGGCTGGCAGCGGCGCTGGCTCTGGTTTTGGCTGCAGGCATGACTGCCTGCGGCGGGTCCGGGGAGACCACGACGGCGGATTCCTCCGGGGCCGGTTCCTCGGCGGAGGCAGGCGGGGAGGAGGCCAAGGTCATGCGCTTTGGCTCCACTGGCTATTTTGCGGCGGAGACCCTGGACCCGGCCAACGGCTGGGACGGTTGGTACATGACCTTTGACGGGGCCCTGGAGACCCTGTTCAAGCTGGATGAGAACATGGAGCCGGAGGCGGCCCTGGCGGTGTCCTGCGAGACCAGTGATAACATCACCTGGACTATCACCCTGCGGGAAGGCGTCACCTTCCAGAGCGGCGCGCCCATGACGGCGGAGGCGGTGAAGGCCTGCCTGGAGCGAACCTATGAGACCAGCAGCCGGGCACAGGAGCAGCTGGCCATTGCTTCCATAGAGGCGGAAGGCCAGGTGCTGACCATCCACCTTCAGGGCGTCAACGTGACGCTGCAGTCGGACCTGACGGATCCGCTGTGGAGCGTGTACGACACGGAAAACAGTGATTACACCACGGTGGTCTACGGCACCGGCCCCTACCGGATCACGTCCTTTGAGCCCTTTGTGGAGACGGTGGTCAGCAAATACGCGGACTACTGGGGCGGGGAGCCCAAGCTGGATGAGGCCCGGCTGATCACCATCAGCGACACGGAGGCACTGTCCATGGCCCTGCAGAACGGAGAGATTGACATGGCGGTGGCCATGCCCACCTCGGCCATCTCCCTGTTTGAAAACAACCAGGCCTTTGTGGTGGACGCGGTGACCACCTCCCGGGGCAACCGGCTGTACTACAACATGCAGCGTCCGGCCATGCAGGACCCGGCTGTGCGCCAGGCCATTGCCATGTGCCTGGACCGGGAGGGCATTGCGGAGAGCATCTACAACGGCATGGCCACTCCCTCCTACGGAATCTTTCCGGATTTCCTGTCCTACGGCGGCACCGAGGGACTGACCCTGACCGTGGATCACTATGACCCGGCCGGTGCGGCCCAAGTGCTGGCGGACGCCGGCTGGGCGGATACCAACGGCAACGGGATTTTGGACAAGGACGGGGTGGAGCTTTCCCTCCGGGCCATCACCTTTGCCTCCCGGAAAGAGCTGAGCCAGGTGCTGGAGCTGCTGCAGGCAGAGCTTCTGGGCATTGGCGTGGAGCTGAAGGTGGATGTGATGGAGAACACGGCGGATGTTCAGAATTCCGGGGATTTTGACCTGGATTGTGAGACCGGCGTCATGGTTCCCACTGGAAACGCCCAGTATTTCTTCAGCATGATGGCCGTCACCGGCGGCAGCTCCAATTACTCCTACTATTCCAACCCGGAGCTGGACAGCCTGGCGGCGACCCTGGCGGTCACCTCGGAGGACGCGGAGCGAGACTCCCTGATCCGCCAGATGGTACAGATGATTCTGGATGACAACGCACTGACGGTATTCAACCACCAGAAGATGGTCAACATTTATTCCGCGGATGTGACGGGTTTTTCCACCCACCCCTCGGAATACTATCTGCTGGATGTGAACACGGATATCCAGCGGTAAAAGGCGGCCGGGCAGGCGGGGCATACCGCCGGCCCGGTCGGGCCGTGTCAAAAAAGAAGTCCATCATTCATGAGGAGGAGTGGAAATGGTACGGTTCCTTCTTCGGAAGCTGGGGCTGTTTCTGCTGGTATTCCTTGGCATTACGTTCCTATCGTTCTGCCTGACCTACCTGTCCCCCAGCGATCCGGCTGAGATACAGCTAAATAAAACCGGCGTGGCTCCCACCCAGGAGCTGCTGGAGCAGACCCGGGAGGAGATGGGGCTGAACCGTCCTCTGCTGGTCCGCTACGGAGAGTGGCTCACCGGCCTGCTCCGGGGAGAGATGGGAACCTCCCTGCGGAACGGGCGGCCGGTGGTGGAGGAGCTGCTGCAGGCACTGCCCCCCACGGCCATCCTGACGGCGGCCTCCATGGCGGTGGTGCTTCTGCTCTCGGTGCCGGTGGGTATTCTGTGCGCCCGGTTTCAAAATGGGCCCCTGGATCTGGGGGTCCGTTTTCTCACGTATTTCTTTGCCTCCCTGCCGTCCTTTTTCCTGGCCCTGACCATCCTGTACCTGTTCAGCCTGCGGCTGGGCTGGTTTTCCGTCATCGCCTCCGGCGGCGCTTCCAGCTATGTGATGCCGGTGGCGGTGCTCTCCCTGACCCTCAGCGCCTGGTACATCCGGCAGGTGCGGAGCGTGGTGCTGACGGAGCTGTCCCGGGACTATATAGAGGGGGCCCGGGCCCGGGGCGTTTCCGAGGCCCGGATTCTGTTCTCCCATGTGCTGAAAAATTCCCTGCTGCCCATTCTGACCCTGGCGGGGATCTCCCTGGCCTCCATGCTGGGCGGCACCACCATTGTGGAGAACATTTTTTCCATCCGGGGGCTGGGGCATCTGGCCATGGAGGCCATTACGGCCCGGGATTACCCGGTGATCCAGGGCTATGTGGTCTGGATGGCCCTGACCTTCCTGGTGGTGAATTTCCTGGTGGATCTGTCCTACGGCCTCATTGATCCCCGGATCCGAAGGGGGGCGGAGAACGGATGAGTGCACGGATCAAATTCTTTTCCCGGAAACCGGTTTACAAAACCAAAGGCCGGGAGGACCGGCGTCCTTCCCGGCTCCGCCTGGCCCTCTGCCTGGCTCTGCTGCTGGCGCTGCTGGTGCTGGCGGCGGCAGGGAGCCGGCTGGCCCCGCGGGATCCCTACGCAGCCAACCTGTCCCAGGCCCTGCAGCCTCCCTCGGCGGAATACCCCTTTGGGACGGACAACCTGGGCCGGTGCATTCTTTCCCGGATTCTGGCCGGAGCCTCTGCCTCCCTGTTTTCCGCCCTGGCGGTGGTGGCGGTGGTCTCCGTGTTCGGCACCGCGGTGGGAGTGATCTCCGGCTACCTGGGCGGCTTTGCCGACCAGGTGCTGATGAAGATCACCATGATCTTCCAGGCCTTCCCCAGCTTTATCCTGGCGGTGGCCGTGGCGGGCATGCTGGGGCCGGGGCTGAAAAACGCGGTGCTGTCCCTGACGGTCATGTACTGGACCACCTACGCCCGGCTGGCCAGGAGCCTGGTGCTGCAGCTGAAGGGGGAGCCCTACATCCAGGCGGCCCGGCTGTGCGGCGCCGGCAGGGGACAGATTCTGCTGCGCCATATCCTGCCCAACATGCTCTCCTCCATGGTGGTCACGGCGGTTTCGGACATTGGCAACGTGATTCTGAGCATGGCCGGCCTCTCCTTCCTGGGACTGGGCGTGGAGGCGCCCATGGCCGAGTGGGGGCTGATGATCAGCAACGGCCGGGCCTATCTGCAGACTGCTCCCTGGTGCATTCTGTTCCCCAGTCTGGCCCTGCTGGGGGCGGTGGTGATTTTCAACCTGGCCGGGGATACCTGCCGGGACCGGATGGAACAGGGAGGTGGAAGGTGACCATGAAGGATATTTTGCTGGAAGTGCAGGACCTGTCCGCCTCCTACCGGGACACGGAGGCGGTGCGGGGCGTCAGCCTTGCGGTGGAGAGCGGGGAGATTGTGGGCATTGTGGGGGAGAGCGGCAGCGGCAAGAGCACCATGCTCAAGAGCATTCTGGGGCTGCTGGGCCGGAAGGCCCGGGAATCCGGGGCTGTGCGGTACCGGGGGGAAGATCTCCGGAAGGCCTCCCCTGCCCGGCTGCGCCAGATCCGGGGGAAGGAGATCGGCATGATCTTCCAGCACCCGCAGCTGGCCATGGATCCTCTGTGCCCCATCCACAGCCTGTTTTACGAGAGCATCCGGGTACACCGGAAGGTTTCCCGACAGGAGGCCCGCAGGCAGGGCCGGGAGCTGCTGGAGGCCCTGGATTTCCCGGACCCGGAGCGAATTTTGGCTGCCTATCCCTTTGAGCTTTCCGGCGGGGAGTGCCAGCGGGCGGCCATTGCCGCGGCCCTGGTCAACCGGCCGGCCCTGCTGCTGGCAGATGAGCCCACCAGCGCCCTGGATGTGACGGTGCAGAAGCAGGTGATCCAGACCATCCGCAAAACCCGGGAACAGTTTGGCACCGCAGTGCTGATGGTCTCCCACAATATGGGTGTCATCGGGGAGATTGCGGACCGGGTGGGCGTTATGCGGAATGGGGAGCTGGTGGAGTGGGGGCGGACGCAGGATGTGTTCCGGTCCCCGCAGCATCCCTACACCCAGGCGCTGCTGCGGGCGGTGCCCCGGCTGGAGGGCCCGGGGCCCGGGCAGGCCGGGAGCGCGGCGGAGAAGGGAGTACGGTCGGAGGGGACGGAAGATGTGTGAGCGGATCCTGGAAGTGGAAAATCTGAGAAAATCGTTCCGGAAACGGGGCAGCGGCCGGTGGGGCAGCCCCGGGGAAACCTTTGCGGCGGTGGATGGCATTACCTTCTATATAAAAAGGGGGGAGTGCCTGGGCCTGATCGGGGAGAGCGGCAGCGGCAAGTCCACCGCCGCCGCCATGGTGGCCGGGCTTCTGAAGTCGGACGCCGGGGAGATCCGGTTTTACGGGAAGCACCGGCAGATGGTGTTCCAGGATCCCATGAGGTCCCTGGATCCCCGGATGCAGGTGATCCAGAGTATTGAGGAGGGGCTGGTTTATCAGAAAAGCGGCCTGACCCGGCAGCAGATCCGCCAGCGGGCCCTGGAGGCCATGGACCTGGTGCGGCTGCCCCGGAACTACGCCGGCCGCCGGAGCCGGGAGCTTTCCGGGGGAGAGTGCCAGCGGGCCACCATTGCCCGGGCCATTTTGATCCGGCCGGAGCTTCTGATCTGCGATGAGGTGACCAGTGCCCTGGACGTCTCCGTCCAGGCCCAGATCATGGAGCTGCTGGACCAGCTGCGGCGAGAGCTGGGACTTTCGATTCTGTTCATCTCCCATGACATTGCCCTGGTCAGCAATTTTTGCAGCCGGGCGGCGGTGATGTACCGGGGAAAGATTGTGGAAACCGGGGATACCCGGCAGTTGATCCGGTATCCCCGGGAGGCGTACACCCGGCGGCTCATTGCGTCGGTGCCGGGAGGCGGCTTCTAGGAAGATGCCCCTACCCCGTTCCGGTAGCGCTCCAGCGCCTCGTTCCACCGGGCGTAGGCCTCATCCTGCCGGTGGTCCGGGAGCTGGTACTGCTCCTGCAGGTACTGGCCCAGCCAGGTGGACACCTTGACTGCCCCGGCATAGTTCAGGTGATCCCCCT
>CAZSAF010000056.1:0-14196 GCA_964604605.1 uncultured Lachnospiraceae bacterium | reverse complement strand
GCAATGCCGAGGCGGTATCCCCCTTGTAATCGCTGCTCACCTTGTCCACCTCGTCCAGCAGCATCAGCGGGTTGGACACCCCCGCCTGGCGCAGGCCGGCCACAATCCGGCCGGGCATGGCGCCGATGTAGGTGCGCCGGTGTCCCCGGATCTCCGCCTCATCCCGGACACCGCCCAGGCTCACCCGCACATACTTTTTGTCCATTGCCCGGGCCACGGAACGGGCAATGGAGGTTTTCCCGGTACCCGGCGGGCCCACCAGGCAGAGGATGGTGCCGTTCTCCTTGCCGCTGAAGGTGCGCACCGCCAGGTATTCCAGGATCCGCTCCTTGATCTTCTCCAGGCCATAGTGATCCTCGTTGAGGATCTTCTCCGCCTTGCGGATATCCTTATTCTCTTTCTGGATCTTCTGCCAGGGCAGGTTCAGCAGCGTCTCAATATAGGTGCGGCTGACGGTTCCCTCCTGGCTGCCAGAGGGCATCATCCGCAGACGGCGGATCTCCTTGCGGATGGTTTCCTTCACCTGGGCGCTGGCCTTCAGGCGCTTCACCTGATTCTCAAAATGGTCCGCATCGCTGGTGTCATCCTCCCCCAGCTCCTCCCGCAGTACCCGGATCTGCTCCCGGATAATGTATTCTTTCTGGTTTTTATCTATGCGGGACCGGACTTTTTCCTGGATCTCCTGCTTAAAGAGAATTACATCAATCTCGTTGTCCAACAACTGGGCCATCCGCCGATACCGCTCATAGGTGGAATCCACCTCCAACAGCTCCTGCCGCTGTCGGGTGCTCAAGGGCATCCGAATCATCATCTGATCCATCAGCTCCGGCAGGGACGAAATGGCCATCATCTGCTTTTCTCCCGGCTCCCCAAAGGAAGGGGTCAGCTTGGCATAATGGCCGATATTCTCCTTCAGCGCCCGAAGCATTCCCTCCTCCTCCAGCGGATTCTGGACATCCAGGATATAGGGATCCTCCTCCACCTCCGCCTCCAGGAAAGGGGATTTTCTCGTCAGCTGGAGCATCTGGCCTCTGGCGGTTCCCTCCACCAGCACCCGGACAATATGGTTGGGCAGCTTCAACAGCTGCTTGACGGTGACAATGGTCCCCGTATGATAGAGGTCATCCTCCCGGGGATCCATGACCGTATCATCCTTCTGGCAGGCCAGAAACAGCTTTTCATCCTGTACCATGGCCCGCTCCACGGCGGTGATGGATTTTTTCCGGTTAATATCAAAATGTATCAGCATCTTCGGGAGTACCACCAGGCCCCGAAGCGCCACCACCGGCATTTTCATGCGCTCGCTTCCCTCCTTTGTAAACGCCAATCGCCTGCCCGGTGCGTTTCCGGCGGCAGGCTGGTGAAAAAAGAAGGCCGCTGCAAGAACCCTCCGCCGGCGGCGATGGATTCCCGGTTTCCCGTTTTGCAGCAGCCCCTGATCATTTTATGCGATTTCGTTGGTATCCTTCCGGCCAATCCGGCGCTTCTCCCGGGGCACTTCCACATCCCGGATGGTCAGCTCCGGCGCTCCGGTTCCCCGGATCACATCGGCGGTAACCAGGCATTTTCCCACGTTCTCCTGGGAGGGCAGCTCATACATCAGATTGGTGATGGCCTTCTCCAGAATGGAACGAAGCCCTCTGGCTCCCGTTTTCCGCTCCGCGGACAGGCGGGCAATCTCCCGCACCGCCTCCTCGGTGAAGGAAAGCTCCACATGGTCCATCTCAAACAACTTCTGATACTGCTTGATGATGGCGTTTTGGGGCTCCGTGAGGATCTTCACCAGTGCCTCCTCGTCCAGAGGCTCCAGGGAGACCACCACCGGCACCCGGCCCACAAACTCCGGAATCAGACCGTATTTCACCAGATCCTGGGGCATCACCTGTTTCAGCAGTTCTCCCAGGTTTTCCTCCTGCTTCACCTTGATGTCCGCGTTGAAGCCGATGGAGTTGGCCCCCAGACGGCTGTCGATGATCTTCTCCAGGCCGTCAAAGGCTCCGCCGCAGATGAACAGGATATTGGTGGTGTCAATCTGGAACATCTCCTGGTGAGGATGCTTCCGCCCTCCCTGGGGCGGCACGCTGGCCACGGTGCCCTCCAGAATTTTCAGCAGCGCCTGCTGCACGCCCTCGCCGGATACATCCCGGGTGATGGACACGTTCTCAGACTTTTTGGTGATTTTATCAATCTCGTCAATATAGACAATGCCATACTCGGCCTTGTGTATATCGTAGTCCGCCGCCTGGATCAGCTTCAGGAGAATATTCTCCACGTCCTCGCCCACATAGCCTGCCTCCGTCAGGGCTGTGGCGTCCGCAATGGCGAAGGGCACGTTCAGCAGCCGGGCAATGGTCTGAGCCAGGAAGGTCTTGCCGGACCCGGTGGGCCCCAGCATCAGGATGTTGCTCTTCTGCAGTTCCACATCTGAGGAATCCTCGGAGGAAATCCGTTTGTAGTGGTTGTACACCGCCACCGAGAGCACCTTCTTGGCCTCCTCCTGGCCAATGACATACTGGTCCAGGAAGGCTTTGATGTCCTTAGGTTTTTTTAATTCAATTCCCCGGAAAGCGGCTGCGCCGCCCTCCTCTCCCTCCATCTCCTCCTCCAGGAGTTCGGAGCAGAGTTCCACACACTCGTCGCAGATATAGACGTCCTTCCTGTTTCCTGCGATCAGCTTTTGGACCTGGGACTGGGACTTCCCGCAGAACGAGCAGTACAGGGTATCCATTTTTGCCATTTTTACTCCTTACCGGTTGGTGACCACCTGATCAATGAGACCGTAAGCCATGGCTTCCTGGGCCGTCATATAGTTGTCCCGTTCGGTATCCCGGGCAATGGTCTCAAGGGGCTGGCCAGTGTTTTCCGCTAAAATCTGATTCAACTTCGCTCTGGTCTTCAAAATCTGCTCCGCCACAATCTCAATCTCCGTGGCCTGCCCTCTGGCACCGCCGGAAGGCTGGTGGATCATGATTTCCGCATTGGGCAGGGCAAACCGCTTGCCCTTCTTGCCGCCTGCCAGCAGGAACGCGCCCATGCTGGCCGCCATACCAATGCATATAGTGGAGACATCGCACTTGATATACTGCATGGTATCGTAGATGGCGAATCCGGCGCTGACCGAACCGCCCGGGCTGTTGATGTAGAGGGAGACATCCTTTCCCGGATCCTCCGACTCCAGGAACAGCAGCTGGGCCACCACCAGGCTGGCCGTCACATCGTTGACTTCCTCGCCCAGAAAGATGATTCGCTCCTTCAGCAGCCGGGAGTAAATGTCGTAGGAACGCTCGCCCCGGCTGGTCGATTCAATTACATAAGGGACTAAACTCATTTTTTCACCTCACTGCCCGCAGCATTGCCGCGGAAATTTCAATGGCCTGCCGACTTATTTGGCTGCCGCGTACACCAGGTCGATGGCCTTCTGCACAGCGATGTTCATCTTCAGCTGCTCTCTCTGCTCATCGTCCATGTAGGTCTTCACCTGCTCCACATCCATGCCGTAGCCATCCGCCAGCTTCTTGATTTCTTCCTCCAACTCCTCCTCGGAGGCCTCCAGGTTTTCCACCTTCACAATGGCCTCCATGACCAGACGGGTCTGGATGCGTTTCAGAGCCTGATCCTTCATCTGCTCCACCATCTTCTCCTCGGTCTGGCCGGTGTACTGCATATAGGTCTGCAGGTTCAGCCCCTGGGCCTGAAGGCGCTGGCCGAACTCGTTCACCATATTCCGGGCCTGGCTGGTGATCATCAGCTCCGGGATCTCCATCTGGGAGTTTTCAATAATCTTATCCACCAGAGCATCTTCCTTGGCAATCTTGGCCTGCTGTTCCTTGCTCTCCGTCAATTTCTTACGGATGTCCGCCTTATACTCCTCCAGAGTTTCAAAATCGGAGACCTCGCTGGCGAACTCGTCATCCAGCGCCGGCAGCTCCTTGACCTTGATGGATTTTACCGTGCACTTGAACACTGCCGCCTTGCCGGCCAGATCCTTGGCATGGTACTCCTCCGGGAAGGTGACGTTCACATCCTTCTCATTGCCAATCTCCGCGCCGATCAGTTGCTCCTCAAAGCCGGGGATAAAGGAGTGGGAACCGATGGTCAGCGGATAGTTGTCGCTCTTTCCGCCCTCAAAGGGGGTTCCATCCACAAAGCCCTCAAAGGCCAGCTCAATGATATCCCCATCCTGCACCGGCCGGTCATCCACCGTCTTCATGGTGGCGTTCTTCTCCTGCTCTTTCTTCAGCTCCGCCTCAATCTCTTCCTCGGTCACTTCCACCGGCTTGGACTCCACCTCCAGGCCCTTGTACTCGCCCAGGGTCACCTCCGGGCGCACAGCCACGGTGGCGGTAAAGATCACCGGCTTGCCGGCCTCCACCTGCTCGTAAGCCAGCTCCGGCTGGGAAACAATCTCCAGGCCGCTTTCCTGGCAGGCCTCCTCGTAGGCTTCCGGCACCAGGTCGTTCACCGCGTCCTCCAGGAACACATCCGCTCCGTAGTATTTTTCGATCATCTTCCGGGGCGCTTTGCCTTTCCGGAAGCCCGGAAGGGTAATCTGGTTCTTGGCCCTCCGGTAGATCTTCTCAATGGATTCCTCCAGCTTTTCCACCGGCACTTCCACCGTCAGCTTGGCCAGATTTTTCTCCAGGTTTTCTACCTTAACACTCATTTTTGTGTTTCCTCCTTGATTCGCCGGTTCATTTTACCGTAATTTTGCTTCCGTGCGCTGAACAATCACCGGAGCGATCCCCAGCTTAGTCAATTTAGCATTATAGCATGCTTTCTATAAAAAAGCCAGTACTATTTTATTCAAAATCCGGGCTAATCAATCCATCCCAGACGGGGCCAGTAGGAGAAATACACCTTCCCCAAAATGGCATCCTGGCTGACATATGTATGGGTCCAGTACCGGGCGTCCCAGGAATGGTTCCGGTTGTCCCCCATGACAAAATAGTGGCCCTCCGGCACCTGGTATGGGCCAAAGCTGCCCTCCATGGGCTCCGGCAGATAGTCCTCCTGCAACACCTCCCCGTTGACGTATGTAACGCCGTCCACAATCTCCACCGTGTCCCCCGGCAGGCCGATCACCCTCTTCACATACAGGGTCTCCGGCTCATCCGGCGCATAAAACACAATCACATCCCCCCGCTCCGGGTCGGAAAACCAGTAGCTGCACTTAAGCCCCATGACCCGTGTTCCGCTCATAATGGTATTTTCCATGGATTCCGTTGGGATGTTGGCGTTGATCAGAATGAAAATCCGCACCAGCAGCACCGCCAACAGCAGGATCAGATAGGGCAAAAACTCCCGAATCCACTTTTTCATGCAGGTCCCCCTTGTTCGATATACGCATTTCTCCTCCCGCGTCCAGCCGCAGGAAAAGCTGGCGAGGCCAGGATGCCGTTTCCGGTCGTCCTTGACCCTGCCAGCTATTTTTTCTCCCCGTCTTTCTCTCTTCTCTCCGCGTTACTCCTGTACCGTCTCCGCCAGTGCCTTCAGGGTCCCCGCCAGTCTCTGAATGTCGGAGGGAATGATGATCTTGGTGGCTTGGCCGTCTGCCGCCTTGGTAAAGGCCTCCAGGCTCTTCAGCTGAATCACCGCCGCGTCTGCCCCGGCCTCCTTGATGGCCCGGATTCCGTCGGCATTAGCCTGCTGCACCTTCAAAATGGCTTCTGCCTGTCCTTCCGCCTCCCGGATCATGGCCTCCTTCTTGGCTTCTGCCCGAAGAATGGCCGCCGCCTTCTCCGCTTCCGCGTCCAGGATCGCCGACTCTTTCTTTCCTTCCGCAACCAGCACGGTGGAGCGCTTTTCGCCCTCTGCCTGAAGGATTTTTTCCCGGCGCTCCCGCTCTGCCTTCATCTGGCGTTCCATGGAATCCTGGATTTCCCGGGGCGGGATGATGTTCTTCAGCTCCACCCGATTCACCTTGATGCCCCAGGGGTCGGTAGCCTCATCCAGCAGGGAACGCATTTTCGTGTTGATCAGCTCCCGGGAGGTGAGGGTCTGGTCCAGCTCCAGCTCACCGATGATATTCCGAAGGGTGGTGGCCGTCAGATTCTCAATGGCCATCAGAGGATTCTCCACGCCATAGGCAAACAGCTTGGGATCCGTAATCTGGAAAAACACCACCGTGTCAATCTGCATGGTTACATTATCTTTGGTAATCACCGGCTGCGGTTTAAAATCAATGACCTGCTCCTTCAGGTTGACCCGCCGGGCAATCCGCTCTATAAACGGCATTTTGAAATGCAGGCCTACGGACCAGGTCCCCACATAGGCCCCCAGACGTTCCACAATCACCGCCGTGGCCTGGGGAACAATTTTGACACAGGAAGCCAGCACCCCCAGCAGGAACAGGGCCAAGATAATCACCAGGGCAATGCCCACATACCGACCGATACTTACTGCCACTAACATGTTTTCTCCTCCTTCGCTGCTCGGACAATCAATTTTACACCACTGACCCGCACCACCGTCACCACGGTGCCGGCGGGAATAATTTCCGTTTCCTGCTCTGCCCGGGCGGTCCAAGGCATTCCATCAATCTTCACCTGTCCCTGGGCCTGCAGGTTGTTAATTTCCTCCACAACTTCTCCATGCCGCCCCACAATACTGTCCACATTGGTTTTGGTGGTCTTGCGGTTCAGGTATTTCACCGCCAGCGGACGCGTAAAGGCCAGCAGTATCAGGGAAACCGCCGCAAAGAGCACCACCTGCACGACCAGGTTGGCACCCAGCAGGGCCGCAAAGAAGGCTACCAGAGCTCCGCCGGCAAACCAGATGGTGGTCAGCCCCAGAGTCAAGATCTCAATTCCCAGCAGCAGCACAAGCAGAACCAGCCAAGACATGGATTCCATTCGTGTCCTCCTTTCCGGTTACGTTCTTAAATTATTTTAACCGATTTCCGTTCAGAATACAACACGGAAAACGCCACAAAATAATTAAACTATCTTTAAACGTTTTTAAATTTTTTCCTATTGGTTTTTCCGGGTTTGTCTGGTATAATTCTGAAGGAAAATAAATCAAAAGAAGGATCTACCAATGTACAGAAAAAAGAATTGGAACCATCTGATCCTGTCCCTACTGCTGGCTGTAACCCTGGCGCTTTCCGGGTGCGAAGGCCAGAAGGCAGAGGTTTCCGCCACGGTGCCCTCCTCCCAGGTGCAGGAAACGGTTCCGGCAACCCTGGGCACGGTGGGAGCCGGCGGCTCCCAGGGGATCACCATTTCGTTGCCCGGAACCGAAGGCGAAGAAAGCGGGGCATCGCCGGAATCCTCCGGGGAAGCTGGCGGGGAAACCGAAAGCGGCGGGACCTCCGCCGCAGAGCCTGGTACGTCCGAGGTAAAAGCCATTGCCCTAACCTTTGACGATGGTCCCTATACCTATAAAAATGTGACCAACCGGATTGTGGATGCCCTGGAGGCCAACGGTGCTCGCGCCACCTTCTTTGTGGTGGGGGAGGCGGTAAAGGAATACTTCCCCACCGACGGCCCGGAGGTGATGAAAAAGGCGGTTTCCATCGGCTGCGAGATCGGCACCCACACCTACAGCCACAAAAACCTGAACAAAGAAACCAGTGATGTGATTGCCGAGGAGGTAAGCAAAGGCTGCCAGGCCATTGAGGACGCCACCGGACAGAAGGTCACCCTGATGCGCCCGCCGTACGGAAACGCCAAGCAGGAGGTGATGGACCAGGTGGACCTGCCCATGATCCAGTGGGATGTAGATACCCTGGACTGGAAGGAGGGCCGCACCGCCGTGGAAATCCGGGATCACATTCTGGAGAACGTAAAGCCCGGTTCCATTGTGCTGATGCACGATACCAAGTCCACCACTGCCTCCGCCGTGGAGATGGTGGTGCCAGAGCTCATTGACCAGGGCTATCAGCTGGTCACGGTCAGCGAACTTTTTAAGCTCTACGGAAGGCAGCTGAAGCCCCACCACCAGTATTACAATGCCCAGGGAGATCAGAAATGATTTTTTTCTTCCGGTTACGGAAAAAAGAAAAGGCAGAGATCCGTTTTTGCGGTCTCTGCCTTTTCCTTTTTCCTCTTAGTCCTGCACCCACACTTCCCGGTATCGAACGCCCCACTCCAGCGCTGCCGAGTGGGAGGACACGAACAGGTCGATGGTGTTGCCGGAAACGCCGGTGTCCAGCGCACAAAATGTGCCGCTCTGCCCTTCAATTTTCACCTCGGTTCCCAGGGGGATCACCGAGGTGTCCACCGCAATGGTGTACCCTGCCTCAGGCGTGGCGCCGGAGGCGGTCAGGCCCGAGCTTCCACCGTTGCACTTGGAGCAGGCACAGTAGGCGGTGATCCGGAAGGTTCCCAGGCTTCTCCAGCCGGAGCTGGATGAGCTGGAACTGCTGCCGGAGCTGGACGAGCTGGAACTGCTGCCAGAGCTGGACGAGCTGGAACTGCTGCCAGAGCTGGACGAGCTGGAACTGCTGCCAGAGCTGGACGAGCTGCCGGAGCCGGATCCGCTGCTGGAACTGCCCGAGCTGCTGGAACCACTGCCAGAGGACGGATTCCGGGAATCCTGGGCCGCCTTCCGGGCCGCCGCCTCCTCGACTGCTGCCTGGCGAGCCTCCTTCCGGCTGGCGATATCTGCCTGAATGGATTCCTCCTGTTCAATGGGAGTTCCCACCGTCAGACCCTGGGCCACCGACACATAATCCGCATGGACATAGCCCTCTACGTTGGTGGTTACCTGAATTTTCACCCAGGATCCCTGGATCTCCCGCACCGGGAAGATCATACCGGTGCTGACCATGGTCAAAAGCTCCGCTTCCTCATCCGGACCGCTGCGCACACACAGCTCGTCCGTCACCACCATGGCCGTCTGGGGATTCATCTCCGCCACCAGGGCCTCTGCCTCCGCACCGGATACCAGATAGGAACTGAGCACCCAGCCGTTTACCTCACCGGAGAGCACCTTGCTCCACTCGCCTTCCACCTGCTGCACCTTCACACCGGCCCCCCGGTAGAGACGGCCCAAAAGCTCGCCTTCCTCGCTGGGGGTGCTGCGCACATTCAGTGCCGCATTGGCGTTGACCACGCTGATCCCGTTGGCTCCCTCTGCCTGGACAGCCGCCGCTTCCGCCACCGCTGCCTGCTCGGCCCGCAGTTCCGCCGCCGTTTTCTTGACTGCCTGCTCCTCCGCCGCCTTGGCCGCTTCCGCCGCCTTGGCTTCCAGAGAGGCCACATCAATGTTGGCCGCATACTTTACCAGGCTTTCCGGCGCGGCGCTCTCATCCACCGCCTCCTCCGGCGCCGTCTCCAGGTAGGCCTCAGCCATCCGCGCAACATGTCCGCTGATATCTACCATCGGCAGATTCTCGGTGCCGGACTCCTCTTCCTTCGTATTTTCCTGGCCGGTGGGAATCACAGCAGCCTCCACCTGGCTGACTCTATCTGTTCTTACCGCCGTATACGTCAGCTGAAGGCAAAATACAGCGGCGATGACGAGATACACGATCACGTCGCTCTTTTTCCTTTTCATAAGAACCTCCTGAATTTTTCTTTTTTATGAATTATATTACCAAGATACGAAGTTTATTACATAAATGTTACATAAAGTAGTATAACATTATTGGGCGGAAAAGTCAAGCACCTCCCACTTTAGGGCCGAAAATACTATATTTTGTGGTCTGTGCCCCCACCTGAAAACCAAAGAGGAGACACCTTTCCGGTCGTCTCCTCTTTTTTGCTCCCTACCGCCTCTGCCGGTAAGCTTCATATAAAAGAATGGATGCCGCCACCGCGGCGTTCAACGATTCCACCTGCCCCTCCATAGGAATCCGTATATAAGAATCTGCCAGAGAAGCGGTCTCCTCCGTCAGGCCCTTCCCTTCGTTTCCACTGAGGAAGGCGGCGGGCTGTCGGTAGTCCATCCGGTCATAATCCACCTTTCCTTCCCGATGGGCCGCACACACCTGGAACCCACGGTTTTTCAAGGTTTTTATGGCATCCCCAAAATTTTCCGCCACCACGTAGGGGACACGGTAAATGGCGCCCATGGTGGCCCGCACCACCTTGGGATTGTAGAGATCCACGGTCTCCGGATCCGCCAGGATGCCGCCTACACCAGCCGCCTCCCCGGTCCGCAGAATGGTCCCCAGATTTCCCGGGTCCTGCAGCCCCTCCAGCACCAGCACCGGACGTTCTCCCAAAAGCGCCTCCATCCGGGCCGGAAGGATTTTGGCCAGGGCCAAAATCCCCTGGGGAGACTGGGTATCCGACATTCGCCGGAACACTACATCTGGTATGGGCTCTGCTCCCACTTCCACTGCAAATTTTTGATTTTTTTGACTTTTCAAATAGGATTCGGAGGCAAATACCCGGATTTTTTGGGATTCCGGCAATTCCTGCACCAGTTTGGTGCCTTCTACCACAAACATGCCGCTTTCCCTCCGGTCCTTCGCCCGGGCCTGCAGGCCTGCCACCTGCTTGACCAGCGGATTGGATGTACTGGTAATCATCAGGCTCCCTCATAACGGATGACGGTATCCACATCATACTGGGATAAGCGTTCCCGCCCCTTCAAGCCTGCCAGTTCCATCAGGAAACAGAGCTTTACCACCTGGCCGCCCAGGCGCTCTACCAGACGGATCATTGCTTCCGCCGTGCCGCCGGTAGCCATCAGGTCATCCACAACCACCACCCGCTGGCCCGGCCGGATGGCATCCTTGTGCATTTCCAGCGTTGCCTGGCCATACTCCAGCTCATAGCTTTCCTCCACCGTCTCCCGGGGCAGTTTTCCTTTTTTCCGGATGGGGACCAGGGACTTATGGAGCTCATAGGCCACCGGCGCTGCAAAAAGGAAGCCCCGGGCTTCCGCTCCCACCACCACGTCAAACGCCACGCCCTCCAGCATCTGCTTCAGGCTGTCCACTGCCAGGGCAAAACCGTCCGGATCCTGCAGAATGCCGGTGACATCCCGGAAGATGATTCCTTTTTTGGGGAAATCCGGAATACTGATCACATAATCTTCTAGTCTGCTCATTTTTCTCTCCTCCATTTATCGCAAAAAGTTTTTTACCGTCTCTGTCCTTTACCGGCAGCGGTAATGCTCCACCACAATCTGCAGGCTGCGCCGCCCCATATACTCATTGATGGACGGATAATAGGCCAGCATCAGGCAGATGGGATTCTGCCGTCCCTGGCGGGCCTTCTCCCAGGCATCCGCTCCGAATTTTTCCTGTACCTGGCGGGTAAATTCCTCTGCGTCGCCAAAATAGATGGCTTCCATCACCGCTCCGGTCTGGTTCTGCACCCGCAGACGGATCACCTGCCGCTTTTTCCCCACCACATCGATCCGGCGGATCCAAAACTGCCGTTCCGCAAAGAGCGGCTGGGGATTTCCCGTGCCAAAGGGCTCCAGCAGATCCATCTGCTCCACCAGCGCTTCGGTAATATATTCCAAAGGCATGGCCGCGTCAATCCGGACTGTGGGGATAAAGTCCTCCTCCGTCAGGCCGGCTTCCCGGTTCACCCCTTCCCGGAAAGCTTCCAGATTTTCCTCCGGCAAGGTCAGCCCGGCGGCCATGGCATGGCCGCCAAAACGGCTCATGAGGCCTCGGAAAGCCTGCAGTTTTTCAAACATATGGTAGGCCTCTATGGAGCGGCCGGAACCCTTCCAGCCCTCTGCAGTCCGGGTCAGCACAATCACCGGCCGGTGATACCGCTCTTTCAGGCGGCCGGCAATGATCCCCACCAGGCTTTCATGGCAGTTTTCCAGGGGAATCACCATCACCGAATCGTTCTGCCAGCCATTCTGCCCAATCATCTCCAGGGCCAGCGCCGTGCCCTCCTCGGTCATGGATTTTCGGGAATCGTTCAGCTCCTTCAAATGCTGTGCCAGAGGGCAGGCTTCCTCCCGCGTACCGGCAGCCAGCAGCCGGAAGGCCGAAGCCGCCGTCTCCAGCCGCCCGGCGGCGTTGAAGCAAGGTCCCAGCACAAATCCGATCTGATAGGAATTCATTTTCTCCGGCGAAATCTGGCAGGCCTCCATCAGCGCCTGCAGCCCTGGCTTTTGGGTATGCCGCAGCCGCTTCAGCCCCTCTTTCACCAGCACCCGGTTTTCCCCCTCCAGATCCATTACATCCGCCACCGTGGCGATGGCCACATATTCCAGAAGGTCTTCCAAAGCCTCCGAGGGAATCCCCTGCTTCCGGTACAGGTACTGAATCAGTTTAAATGCCACACCGGCTCCGCACAGCTTGGAAAAAGGATATGCACAGTCCTCCTGCTTCGGGTCAATGATGGCCTCCGCTTGGGGCAGCAGGTAACGGCGCCCTTCCCCAGTCTCCTCAAAGGGCACCTCATGGTGGTCGGTCACCACCAGAGGGATCCCCAGCTCCGCCGCATAATCCGCAGCGTCCCAGGCCGCAATCCCGTTGTCACAGGTAAGCAGAAGGCCGGCTCCTTCCGCAGCCGCTTCCTCCACAATCCGCCGGTTCAGGCCATAGCCCTCCCGGATCCGGTCCGGAGTTTTCACACAGGCCTTGCCTCCCAGACGCCGCAGCCCTTCCAGGAGAATCTGTCCGGAAAAAATGCCATCCACATCAAAATCGGAGGCAATCACCACCGTCTTTCCTTCCCGCACTGTGCGCAGAATGGCTTCCGCACCCTTTTCCATATCTTTCATGGAATCCGGCGCTGGCAGTTCCTCCCAGGTACCGTGCAGATACTGCTGAATCTTCTCTGCCGTGTCAACCCCCCGGTTGACCATCAGCCGGATCAACAGCGGATCCACCTGAAAACGCAGCGCCAGACAGTTGAAATCCGCACGTTTTGCTGCCAGTACCCATTTTTCCATTTCCTCTTATCCTTTCCTTCGTTTTGCCGTGTCCCTACGGCATCCGGTTCTCCTTCCGGATTTGTACACGCTTTTCAGTATAGCACAAAAAGCCGCATAGTCACAGGATTTTTCCCATACGTTTTTATGAGAATTTGCCGGGACCTGCTGTCCGGGCCCATGGATGTAGTATGAAACAGGAAGGCCGGGCAGAGCAGGCACTGGCTGCCCTGAAAAAAATGACCAGTCCCACCGCCCTGATCCGGAGGGACGGTGCCGTCCGCCGGGTTCCGGCGGTCACCCTGCAGCCAGGGGATGTGGTGCTGCTGGAAGCGGGAGACCAGGTGCCGGCAGATCTGCGCCTTACGGAGGCCACCCATCTGTCCGCCGAAGAATCGGCCCTGACCGGGGAGTCCCTGCCGGTGCAGAAAACCGTTGGGCAGCCGTTGTATATGTCCAGCCTGATTACCCAAGGGCGGGGTGAGGGAGTGGTGACCGAAATCGGTATGGACACGGAGATCGGCAAAATTGCCGCCTTGATCCACAAAAGCAAGCCGGCGGACACAACGCTGCAGAAGCGGCTGGGGAAGCTGGGGAAGGCCTTAAGCATCCTGGCCCTGGTGCTCTGTGCCCTGCTGTTCTTACTGGCCCTGGCCATGGGCCGGGACGTGGCGGAAATGCTGGTAACCGCCATCTCCCTGGCGGTGGCGGCGGTGCCCGAAGGGCTGCCGGCCATTGTCACCATTGTCCTGGCCATCGGCGTCAGCCGCCTGGCCAAGGCAGGGATCATTGTCCGCAAGCTGCCGGCGGTGGAAACCCTGGGCTCTGTGTCCGTGGTTTGCTCCGATAAAACCGGCACCCTGACCCAGAACCGGATGACCGTCACCGCCTTCTACGAGGATGGCCATCTCTGGAACGCCGGGGAAAAGGAGCCCTCCCAGCTGCTGGAAGGCTTTGTCCTCTGCAACAACGCCCTTCTCTCCGGCCGCCAGCGGATTGGGGATCCCATGGAGCTGGCCCTGCTGGACTGGGCGCTCCGGTACCGGGTCACCCGGGAAGCCCTGGAGATCCGCCTGCCCCGGGTGGACGAGGAGCCCTTCTCCTCCCAGGCCCGCAGGATGGTCACCCGCCATGTTCAGAATGGAAGCGTGTTTTCTTATATGAAGGGTGCCTCCGACGTGGTGCTGGATCACTGCCGCCGCATCCACATTCGGGGCACAGAACAGGAGCTCACCGCCTCCCGCCGCCGGCAGGTGGAGCAGGCGCTGGAAAACATGGCAGCCCAGGGGCTGCGGGTGCTGTCCCTGGCCCTGGGAATGGACAAAAATGATAAGGACCGCCTGATGCGCCAGCCGCCCCGGAGCCCGAAGGAAAGCCTGATGACCCACGGAGGCTGGTTCT
>CAZSAF010000055.1:0-14279 GCA_964604605.1 uncultured Lachnospiraceae bacterium | reverse complement strand
AAGGCACAGCGGGAAGGAAACCTGCCGGTACAGGGCGAGGTGGAGTGCTCGGTAACGCCGGTGAAATAGGCGATTACCGCTTTCGGGTGAATTCGATCCCCATATAATTCATACGGAGACAGGTGCGAACCGAACCACAGACTTTCCGGTTCGCGCCTGCCTTTTTTCTTGCCAATCGGCGGTTCCCGTGATATGATGTTCACGTTACATAGACGAAACCTCCGCCCCGTCGGCAGAGGCTTTGCGGAAGAACATCCCCGTTGGGCGGGCGGATGGAAAGGGCAGAACATGGGAAGAGTGGTTGTGGTGGGCGGCGGCGCCGCCGGAATGATGGCCGCGGCGGCTGCCGCGGAGGCAGGGGCCTCCGTCACCGTACTGGAAAAAAATGAAAAACTGGGCAAGAAGCTGTACATTACCGGCAAGGGCCGGTGTAATGTCACCAACGCCTGCAGCCAGGAAGATTTCCTGGCCCACGTGGTGAGCAACCCAAAATTCCTCTATTCCTCCTATAGCCGCTTTGGCAGCGGAGAGCTGATGGACTGGCTGGAGCATCACGGACTGAAGCTGAAGGTGGAGCGGGGGAACCGGGTGTTCCCCCAGTCGGACAAGTCCTCGGATGTAATCCGTACCTTCCAGCGGGCCCTGGAATCTCTGGGGGTGGAAATCCGCCTGCACTGCCCGGTGCAGTCCCTGCTTCTGGAGGACGGGGTCTGCCGGGGGGTGGCGCTGGCGGGGGAGCGTACCCCAGGCCACTGCGCAGCGGCGCTCCGGCCCGGGGACACAGCCCCCTTGTACGGGGACGCGGCCCCCATATATGGGGACACGGTAATCGTGGCCACCGGCGGCCTGTCCTATCCCTCCACCGGAACCACCGGGGACGGATATGGCTGGGCCCGGGAAGCGGGCCACACCGTTACGGACCTGCGTCCCGGGCTGGTGCCCCTGGAGGCGGAGCTGGGGGATGGCTCACCGGCCCGGGAGCTTCAGGGACTGTCCCTGAAGAACGTGGAAGTCTGCGTCAAAAAGGGGAAGAAGAAGCTGGTCCAGGAGTTTGGGGAAATGCTGTTCACCCATTTTGGTGTCAGCGGCCCGGTGCTGCTGTCTGCCAGCAGCCGGATTGCCCGGGAACTGGAGAAAGGGCCGCTGGACATGGAGATTGACTGGAAACCGGCTCTGTCGGAGGAGCAGCTGGATGCCCGGCTGCAGCGGGAGCTGGCGGAGAATCCCAGGCGCCAAGTGAAAAATTTAATGGGCGCCCTATTGCCGTCCAAGGCCATTCCGGCGGTGCTGCGGCTGGCGGGGATACCGGAGGAGCAGGCGGCGGGGCAGGTGAGCCGGGAGGAGCGGCACCGGCTGCTCCAGACGCTGAAGTGGTTTCCGATACGGCTCACCGGACTCCGAGGCTTTCCGGAGGCGGTGATCACCCAGGGAGGGATTTCCGTCAAAGAGATCCAGCCGGCAACCATGGAATCCAAAAAGATCCGGAACCTGTTCTTTTCCGGGGAGGTGCTGGATCTGGACGCTTTCACCGGCGGCTACAACCTGCAGATCGCCTGGTCTACCGGGTATGCGGCGGGAAGGGCGGCGGCAGAGAGGGCTGCGGAGCTTTCGGAAAACGGCGAAGAGCGGCAAGGCAAATAGCGGAAAAGAGGAATGATATGAATCGGAATATAGCGGTAGACGGGCCCGCCGGGGCGGGCAAGAGCACGGTGGCCAAGGAGGTAGCCAAACGGCTGGGGCTGGTGTATGTGGACACCGGGGCCATGTACCGGGCCATGGGCATTTATTTCCTGGAGCAGGGCCTTTCCCCGGAGGACCGGGAAGGGATTACCCGGGCCTGCCGGGACGCGGAGGTGTCCATCGCCTACGAAAACGGCACGCAGCAGGTGTATCTGGGCGGGCGGAATGTCACCGGCCGGCTCCGGGAGGAGGCGGTGGGCAACATGGCCTCCCGTTCCTCGGTTTATCCGGCGGTGCGGGAGAAGATGACTCAGCTGCAGCAGGCCCTAGCAGAGCGGACTCCGGTGATCATGGACGGCCGGGATATCGGCACCGTGGTGCTGCCCCAGGCAGCCCTGAAAATCTACCTGACCGCCAGTGTGGAAGAGCGGGCCCGCCGCCGGTTCCGGGAGCTGGAGGAAAAAGGGGAGGCCTGCGTGCTGGCAGACATTGAGCATGATATCCGGGAGCGGGACCAGCGGGATATGAACCGGGAGACGGCTCCGCTGCGGCAGGCGGAGGATGCAGTGCTGGTGGATGCCACGGAGATGAACATTGGCCAGGTGGTGGACCGGATTCTGGAGCTGTACCGGAAACGGGTGCCGGAGGACCGGAAGGGAGAATGACATGGAAGTGATTCTGGCAAAAACCGCCGGGTTCTGCTTTGGCGTCCGCCGGGCGGTGGAGAAGGTATATGAGCAGGTGGAGAAGGGAAACTTTCCGATTTATACGTACGGGCCGATTATCCACAATGAGCAGGTGGTGGAGGAGCTGGCGGCAAAAGGCGTCCAGGTGGTTCATGGGGAGGAAGAACTGGGGCAGCTGCACCAGGGCACCATGGTCATCCGCTCCCACGGCGTGGGCCGGGCGATACAGGAAAAAATGGAGGCCCAGGGGCTGACCGTGGTGGACGCCACCTGCCCTTTTGTAAAAAAAATACACCGGATTGTGGAGGAAGCCTCCGCTGCTGGGGACACGGTGGTGATTGTGGGGGACCGGAATCACCCGGAAGTCCAGGGAATTTGCGGCTGGTGCCACACAAAACCGTATGTTGTATCTACATTAGAAGAAATTGACGCAATCCCCCGTACAGGGAAACTGACCGTGGTGAGCCAGACAACATTTCACCACAAGAAATTTCAAGAACTAGTTGAAAAAATGGCGGAAAAGGGTTATCATAGTAGTGTTGTGAACACAATTTGCAATGCTACACAGGAACGTCAAATGGAGGCGAGGACGATAGCCAAGGGCGTAGAGGCAATGATCGTGATTGGAGGCAAGAACAGCTCCAATACCCAGAAGCTCTACGATATCTGTAAGGATGAGTGCAGTCATACTTACTTTGTACAGACACTCGTTGACTTGAGAGCGCAATGTTTCCCTCATGTACGTAGCGTGGGTATCACAGCCGGGGCGAGCACCCCGAACAATATTATCGAGGAGGTTCATACTTATGTCAGAAGTAAGCTTTGAACAATTACTGAATGAGGAAGGCTCATTGAATCAAATACGTACAGGAGCAGTGGTCAAGGGCACCGTGATCGGCGTGAAGGAAAACGAGATCAGTCTGAACATTGGCTACAAGGCGGACGGTATTGTGACCAAGAGCGAGTACACCAACGACTCTTCCGCAGATCTGACGCAGCTGGTTCATGTGGGCGATGAGATGGAAGTAAAGGTGCTGAAGGTAAACGACGGCGAAGGCCAGGTTTCCCTGTCCTATAAGCGTCTGGCCCAGGACCGCAGCGCCAAGGAGCTGGAGGAGGCCTTTGAGAACAAGACCATCCTGCAGGCCAAGGTGACCCAAGTACTCAACGGCGGCCTCAGCGTGATGGTCAACGGCATCCGGGTGTTCATCCCGGCCAGCCTGGTTTCCGACGGATACGAGAGAGACCTGAACAAGTATGCGGATCAGGAGATTGAGTTCCGCATTATTGAGTTCAATCCCCGCAGAAGAAGAATCATCGGCGACCGCAAGCAGATTCTGGTGGAGCGCAAGGCCGCGGCCCAGAAGGCGCTGATGGAGCGGATTGAGGAAGGAATGATTGTCACCGGCAAGGTGAAGAACCTGACGGACTTCGGCGCGTTCATTGATCTGGGCGGCGCGGACGGATTGCTGCACATTTCCGAGATGTCCTGGGGACGGATCGAGAGCCCCAAGAAGCTGTTTAAGGTGGGCGATGAGGTGGAAGCCTTTATCAAGGAGATCAAAGGCGACAAGATTGCCCTGAGCATGAAGTTCCCGGATAAGAATCCTTGGCTCAACGCGGATGAGAAGTACGCGGCCGGGAACATTGTCACCGGCAAGGTGGCCAGAATGACCGACTTTGGCGCTTTCATTGAGCTGGAGTCCGGCGTGGACGCGCTGCTGCATGTATCTCAGATTTCCCGGGAGCATGTGGAGAAGCCTTCGGATGTGCTTTCCATTGGCCAGGAGATCCGGGCCAAGGTAGTGGACTTTAATCCGGAGGAGAGAAAGATCAGCCTCAGCATCAAGGCGCTGGAGCAGGAAGAGCAGGAAGGCTCCCAGGAGAATGATCCGGAGTAAGGGAAAAACGGTACAGATGGACATAGGGCGGCTGGCAAGGCCGCCCTATGTTGTTAGTGGAAAGGGCTGGAAAAAGCGCTTGAAATTTGGGGGATTTCACGGTACACTATACTAAGCTGTAGGATAGGATTAGGAGGAGAGCATATGAGAGCTGGAAGAAAGGTGCTGGCTGCAGTGGTTACGGGGATACTGGCTATGTCGGCAATGGGCTGTGGATCGGTCCATTTTGATCCGCAGGAAAACAGTATTTTTGTAAAGGAAGACCGGACGGTGGTCAGCGCGGAGTTTGTCAGCATTGACAACAGTGAGTTTGAGACGCCCCGGTATGACGAAAATGAAATGCGGACCTTCCTGGAGGACACGGTAAAGGAGTACAACAAGGAAACCTGTGGGGAGGATGCAGCTTATGCGGATGACGCGGAGGGGGATCTCCGGGTGTCCGTGGAAGAATTTTCCGTGGAGAACAATGTGGCGAAGGCCATTTTGAACTATGCCAGTGCCGAGGATTATCTGAACTTCAACGGCACGGAGAACGAAGGCTGCCTGAAGGACCTGATCATTGGTACGGTTCAGAACGGCATTGACTCCGGGCTGGATTTCAGCGGTATGGTCAATGCGGAAGGCGCGGAAGTCAGCGCCGAGGACGTGCAGGATGACGCGGGCTACTGCCTGGTGGCGGTTACCGGAGCTACCCGCATGGTGGTGGACGGCAAGGTGCGGTATATGAGCGCCGGCGTTACCCTGGCAGACGAAAACACAGTGGTCACCAGCGGGGACACCACGGTGTATGTTGTGTTCCATTGACGGGAAAATAGAGAAGACAGAGGAGATAAGGTGATATGGAAAAAACAATGGACAAGATCGTAGCGCTGGCCAAGTCCCGGGGCTTTGTGTACCCGGGCTCGGAGATCTACGGCGGTCTGGCCAATACCTGGGATTACGGCAACCTGGGGGTGGAGCTGAAGAACAATGTGAAGAAGGCCTGGTGGCAGAAGTTCATCCAGGAAAGCCCCTACAATGTGGGCGTGGACTGCGCTATCCTCATGAACTCCCAGACCTGGGTGGCCTCCGGCCATCTGGGCGGCTTCAGCGATCCGCTGATGGACTGCCGGGAGTGCCACGAGCGGTTCCGGGCGGATAAGATCATTGAGGATTACTGCCAGGAAAAGGGCATTCAGCTGGAGGGTTCCGTGGACGGCTGGACCCAGGAGCAGATGAAGGACTTTATTGAGGAGCACCAGATCCCCTGCCCCACCTGCGGCAAGCACAATTTCACGGACATCCGCCAGTTCAACTTGATGTTCAAAACCTTCCAAGGCGTCACCGAGGATGCCAAGAACACCGTGTACCTGCGCCCGGAGACGGCCCAGGGAATCTTTGTAAACTTTAAGAATGTACAGCGGACCTCCCGGAAAAAGGTGCCCTTTGGCATTGGCCAGATCGGCAAATCTTTCCGGAATGAGATCACACCGGGCAACTTTACCTTCCGGACCCGGGAGTTTGAGCAGATGGAGCTGGAGTTCTTCTGCAAGCCGGACACGGACCTGGAGTGGTTCGCCTACTGGAAGGAGTTCTGCATTGGCTGGCTCCAGTCCCTGGGCATTAAACCGGAGGAGATGCGGGTCCGGGATCATGAGAAGGAGGAGCTTTCCTTCTACAGCAAGGCTACCACGGACATTGAATTCCTGTTCCCCTTTGGCTGGGGCGAGCTGTGGGGCATTGCGGACCGGACGGACTATGATCTGACTCAGCATCAGAATGTCTCCGGCGAGGACATGGGCTATTACGACGATGAGCTGAAGCGGAAGTATATCCCCTATGTCATTGAGCCCTCCCTGGGGGCAGACCGGGTGACCCTGGCCTTCCTGTGCAGCGCTTACGACGAGGAGACCATCGGCGAGAACGATGTGCGGACGGTGCTTCACTTCCACCCGGCCCTGGCGCCGGTGAAGGTGGGCGTGCTGCCCCTCTCCAAAAAGCTGAACGAGGGGGCGGAGGCCATTTACGCGGAACTGTGCAAGTATTACAACTGTGAGTTTGACGACCGGGGCAATATTGGCAAGCGGTACCGCCGCCAGGATGAGATCGGCACGCCTTTCTGCGTCACCTATGATTTTGATTCGGAGACGGATCATGCGGTGACGGTCCGGGATCGGGATACCATGGAGCAGGAGCGGGTGCCCATTGACAAGCTGAAAGAGTACTTTGACGAGAAACTGCGTTTTTAAAGGGTGAAAAAGTAAAAACTGTCATTCTGGACTGGGGCGGGACGTTCACGTTCCGGTTTCCAGCCCGGGATGGCAGTTTTTCTGTAAAAGCCCCGAAAGTGGGCCGGAACGGAGGGAAAAATGGGACTGCTGCACCATATCAAAGAGGAGTTTAACATCATCCGGGAGCGGGACCCGGCCATCAAAACCCCCCTGGAGGTGATTCTGTACCCCAGCTTCCGGGCCATGCTGTTTTACCGGGTGGCCCACAAGCTGTACCGGAGGAGGCATTATTTCCTGGCCCGGTGGATTTCCCAGCGGACTGCCCGGAAAACGGGGATTGAGATCCATCCCGGCGCCCGGATCGGCAAGGGCTTTTTTATTGACCATGGCCATGGGGTGGTGATCGGGGAGACCACCATCATCGGAGACAACGTGACCCTGTTCCAGGGGGTGACCCTGGGCGGAACCGGCAAGGAAACCGGCAAGCGCCATCCCACCCTGGAGGACAATGTGATGGTCAGCACCGGCGCCAAGGTCCTGGGCTCCATCACCATCGGCGCCAACTCTAAGATCGGCGCCGGCAGCGTGGTGCTGAAGCCGGTGCCCCCCAACTCCACGGTGGTGGGTGTGCCGGGGCGGATTGTGAAGCGGAACAACGTGCGGCTTCCCCGGGAGGACATGGATCAGGTGCATCTGCCGGATCCGGTGCGGATGGATATTGACCATCTGAAGGAAGAGAATGCTCTGCTGCGAAAGTCGGTGGAGCGGTTGGAACAGAAAGTTTTGGGAAGAATCGAACTGCCGGCGGAGCCGGAGGAGGAAATAGATGAAGATTTATAATACGCTGACCAAGAAGAAAGAGGAATTTGTGCCCATTGAGCCGGGGAAGGTGCGGATGTATGTCTGCGGCCCTACGGTGTACAACCTGATCCATATCGGCAACGCCCGGCCCATGATCTTTTTTGACACGGTGCGCCGGTATTTTGAGCACAAGAATTATCAGGTCAACTACGTGTCCAATTTTACGGACGTGGACGACAAGATCATTAAGAAGGCCCAGGAGGAGGGGGTGGATTCCTCCATCATCTCCCAGCGCTACATTGCGGAGTGCAAGAAGGATATGGAGGGCATGAACATCCGCCCGGCCACCACCCATCCCCTGGCCACCCAGGAGATTGACGGGATGATTGAGATGATCTCCCAGCTCATTGACAAAGGTTACGCCTACGTGGTGGAGGACGGCACCGTCTACTTCCGGGTCCGGAAGTTTGCGGGCTACGGCAAGCTGTCCGGCAAAAACCTGGACGATCTCCGGTCTGGCAACCGGTCCCTGCTGGTCACCGGTGAGGACCAGAAGGAAGACCCCATGGACTTTGTGCTCTGGAAGCCCAAGAAGGAAGGGGAGCCCTACTGGGAGTCCCCCTGGTGCCAGGGCCGTCCGGGCTGGCACATTGAGTGCTCGGTGATGTCCAAGAAGTATCTGGGGGAGCAGATTGACATCCACGGCGGCGGGGAGGATCTGGTGTTCCCTCACCATGAGAACGAGATCGCCCAGAGTGAGGCGGCCAGCGGCAAGGAGTTTGCCCACTACTGGATGCACAATGCCTTCCTGAACATTGACAATAAGAAGATGTCCAAATCCCTGGGGAATTTCTTTACGGTGCGGGACATCAGTGAGAAGTACGATCTGCAGGTGCTGCGGTTCTTTATGCTCAGCGCCCATTACCGCAGCCCCCTGAACTTCAGCGCGGATCTGATGGAAGCGGCCAAGAGCGGCCTGGAGCGGATTCGCAACGCAGCGGAGCGGCTGCGGGAGCTGGAGCAGAACGGAACCGATGGGGCCATGACGGAGGAGCAGAAGGTAGCGGCGGACGCCTTTGTGGAAAAGTTTGACGCGGCCATGGACGATGATTTCAACACAGCGGACGCCATTGCCGCGGTGTTTGAGCTGGTTAAGTACGCCAACACCCAGGCGGCAGCCGGCATGAGCCGGGAGTACGCCGCGTATCTCTCCAAGACGCTGGTAACCCTCTGCGATATTCTGGGGATTGAGACGGAGCAGAAGGAGGAGCTGCTGGATGCGGATATCGAGGCGCTGATTGAGGCGCGCCAGGCAGCCCGGAAGGCCAAGAACTTTGCCCGGGCAGACGAGATCCGGAACCAGCTGGCCGCCAAGGGGATTCTGCTGGAGGATACCCGGGAAGGGGTTAAATGGAGAAAGGCATAAGGGAGGTCTTCGGCCTCCCCTGCCGGGATCTCCGCACCTACTCGCCGCTGACTCTGGCCTTTCTGGGGGATGCGGTGTATGAGCTGGTGATCCGGACCGTGATTGTGGAACAGGGCAGCCGGCCCCCCAAGGAGCTGCATTTGGCCAGCAGCCGCCTGGTCAAGGCGGAGGCCCAGTCCCGGATGGCGGAGGCGCTGCAGGAGGAGCTGACGGAGGAGGAGCGGGCGGTGTACCGCCGGGGGCGCAATGCCCATCCGGCCACCATCGCCAAGCATGCCACCACCGGCGACTACCGCCGGGCCACCGGCTGGGAGGCCCTGATGGGGTATCTGTACCTGAGCGGCCGGCAGGAGCGGATGCTGGAATTGATACAACAAGGCTGTCGTCTATTGGGAGAACAGTGAGTCTATGAAAGAGAAAAGGTTTGCCGGGGGGCGGGGCGGTTCAGCGCCCCGCCCTGCCCGGCATCAGAAGGAAAAACAGAGGAACAGCCGGCCGGCGCCTCGGGGAGAGCGGGGGGCACGTAGTCTTCCCCAGGGGGAAGACCGGGAGTCCGGCAAGATTGAGGGGCGCAACGCGGTGATTGAGGCATTCCGCTCCGGCTGGGTAATTGACAAGGTGTTTGTCCAGGAAAACTGCCAGGACGGCCCCATTCAGACGGTGCTCCGGGAGGCCAAAAAGCGGGACACCCAGGTGCGCTTTGTGTCCGGGGAACGACTGGATGAGATGTCGGAGACCGGTCGGCACCAGGGGGTTATTGCCCTGGCGGCGGCCTACGAGTACGCCACCGTGGAGGACATTCTGCGGAAAGCGGAGGAAAAGGGGGAGCCGCCCTTGGTGTTCCTGCTGGATGGCATTGAGGATCCCCACAACCTGGGGGCCATCATCCGTACCGCCAACCTGGCCGGGGCTCACGGGGTGATTATCCCCAAGAACCGGGCGGTGGGGCTTACCGGCACCGTGGCCCGCACCTCCGCCGGAGCCCTGAACTACACGCCGGTGGCCAAGGTCACCAACCTGACCAAGACCATGGAGGAGCTGAAGGAAAAGGGGTTGTGGTTTGTCTGTGCCGATATGGGCGGGGAGACCATGTACCGGCTGGACTTGAAGGGGCCCGTTGGCCTGGTCATCGGCAACGAGGGGGATGGGGTATCCCGGCTGGTCCGGGAGCACTGCGACCTGGTGGCCTCCATCCCCATGCGGGGGGATATTGACTCCCTCAACGCCTCGGTGGCAGCCGGGGTGGTGGCCTTTGAGATTGTGCGCCAGAGAATGGAGGCGGGACAGTGAGACGGACGATTCTGACGGTGATTCCGGTGAACGACCGGCACAAAAGCCTGCTGCGGGAGGCGGCAGGGGACGAGAACCTTCTGTTTGCGGACGGAAAGACGGTGACCCAGGAGCAGGTGGACCAGGCGGAGATTGTGCTGGGCAACATCCCGCCGCAGATGGCGCGGAAGGCCAAAAAGCTGGAGTGGCTGCAGCTGAACTCTGCCGGGTATGACGCCTACGCCCGGAAGGAGATTATGGGACAGCGGATTCTCACCTGCTGCACCGGCGCCTACGGCCAGGCGGTTTCCGAGCATTTGTTTGCCATGCTGCTGGCCATGCAGAAAAAACTGCCCCAGTACCGGGATGACCAGCGCCGCCACGTGTGGGGGGATCAGGGCCCGGTTGTGTCCATTGCGGATTCCACCATCCTGGTTCTGGGCCTGGGGGATATCGGCAGCCTTTTTGCCCGGCTGGCCCATGCCCTGGGGGCCCGGGTCATCGGTGTGAAGCGGACGCCGGGGCCTTGCCCGGAGTACGTGGAGCAGGTGTGCGGGACCGGGGACATTCCCTCCCTGCTTCCCCAGGCGGATGCGGTGGTGTCCTTCCTGCCCAGCACGGCGGAAACCCGGAAAATGGCCGGCGCAGACTGGTTCCGCCGGATGAAGCCGGGGAGCTTTTTCCTCAACGGTGGAAGAGGGGATACGGTGGACACGGAGGCCCTCTGCCAGGCCCTGCGGGAGGGGCATTTGGCCGGGGCAGCCCTGGATGTAACGGATCCGGAGCCGCTGCCGGCAGACCATCCGCTGTGGGATACGCCGGGGGTTTTTCTGACGCCCCATGTCTCCGGCGGCTATCACCTGCCGGTGACCCTGGACCGGGTGGTAGAGATTTGTGCGGATAACCTGCGGCGCTACCGGGCCGGGGAGCCGCTGCGGAATGTGGTGAGGTGTATATGAGCGGCGGATGTGAGTATTGTGTCAACTACGAGTATGACGAGGAGTGGGAATGCTACACCTGCGTCCAGGATCTGGACGAGGATGAAATGGCCCGCTTCCTGCGGGATGAGTTTTCCGACTGCCCCTATTTCCGCATGGGGGATGAGTACCGGATTGTGCGAAAGCAGATGTGACTTCCCGGAAAATGGAAAAGCAAACGGCCTTCCGGGCGTTTCCGGAAGGCCGTTTTCACAAGGAGGAGAAAATGGAAAAGAATGCAGCGCCGGTTATAACGGAGATGCAGGTGATCCCGGTGGCGGGATACGACAGTATGCTGATGACCCTCAGCGGGGCCCATGCCCCCTGGTTTACCCGGAACCTGGTGGTTCTGCGGGACAGCGCCGGCCACACCGGCATTGGGGAGATCCACGGCGGGGATTACACCTGCCAGGCCCTGACCGCGGTGATCCCCCTGGTGAAAGGGGCTTCCATTGCCCGTTACCGTTCGGTGCTGGACCGTATTCACCGGGCAGGCCACCGGCCGGAGGAGGATGACGGGGAAGGCATCCAGATGCTGGATATTTCCAAGCTGAAGTTTGTGGTCAAGGCGGAGTGGGCCATTGAGTGCGCCTTCCTGGACCTGCTGGGCCAGTATCTGGAGGTGCCCATGTGTGAGCTGCTGGGAAACGGCAGGCAGCGGGACCGGGTGGAGATGCTGGGCTACCTGTTCTATGTCAGCGACAAGGCCAAGGCGCCGCAGCTGCCGTATCTGGATGAGTCCGGCAGCACAGACCCCTGGTTCCGGATGCGCCGCCGGGAGATGCTGGAAGAGGAGAGCCTGGTGGAGCAGGTCCAGTGCCTGCAGGAAAAGTACGGGTTCCGGAATTTTAAGCTGAAGGGCGGTGTGCTCCCCGGGGAGGAGGAGATGGAGACCGCCCGGGCCTTGAAGAAAGCCTTCCCCCAGGGGCGGATCAACCTGGACCCCAATGGCGCCTGGAGCCTGGAGGAAGCCATCCGCCTGTGCCGGCCCATGGAGAATGTGCTGGCCTACATTGAAGACCCCACCGGCCCGGAGGCCGGCTATTCCAGCCGGGAAGTAATGGCGGAGTTTAAGAACGCGGTGCGGCTGCCGGTGGCCACTAACATGATTGCCACCGACTGGCGCCAGTTCTACCATGCGGCCGCCCTGAAAGCGGTGGACATTGTGCTGGCGGATCCTCATTTCTGGGGCTTTGAGGGCACCGTCCGCATGGCGCAGCTGCTGAACGACTGGGGGCTGACCTGGGGCAGCCACTCCAATAACCACTTTGACATCACCCTGATGGCCTTTGCCCAGGTGGGTGCCGCGGCGCCGGGGAACCCCACAGCCCTGGACACCCATTGGATCTGGCAGGATGGCCAGAATCTGCTGCAGGATGCCCCGGAGATCCGGGACGGGTTCATTCAGATCCCGGACAAGCCGGGACTGGGCGTGACCCTCAACTGGAAGCGGGTGGAGGAAGCCCACCGGCTGTACCAGTCCCTGCCGTCCCATGACCGGGACGACGCCATGGCCATGCAGTACCTGATCCCCGGGTGGAAGTTTGATCCCAAAAAGCCCTGCCTGGTGCGGTAGGGCAGGACGATTAAGCAAAATCTGCCTGGCAGTACACACACTCCCCATCCTTGAACGTCATCATAGGCACCAATACCTGTGTTCCATCAAACCGGTCTCCGCTGATATCCCGGTAGGAGACCGGTTTTTTGCGCAGCTGGAAGATGGCCACATCCGCCGGTGTGCCTTCGGCCAGGGAAGCCAGCTCAGGCATCCCGATCAGCTCTGCCGGCTTGGCAATGGCGGCGTCCAGCACCTGCCCCAGGCTGAGCCCGAAATCCAGATATTTGGACAGAATCCGGGGCAGGGAGTGCAGGGGCGGGAGAAAGGTACTGGAGGCATTCTGATCGCTGCTGATGATGTCCGGCAGAAAGCCCTGGGCAATGGCGGCACGGCAGGTGACAAGGGCGAAGTTGCTCCTTCCGTTGGAGGCGTCAAAGAGCACACCCCGCTTCCGGGCGGCCCACAGGCCGTCCAAAACCTTCCCCTGTTCATTGAGGCAGGTGTGGCGGCCCCGGTTGTGGTAGATGTGGCAGATTACATCCCCGGGGCGGAGCAGGGCCGCCACCCGGTCCAGCGGCAGGCTGCAGTCGGTCACATGGACCACCACCCGGGTTCCGGCCTTCTCCGCCATCTCCACCGTGCGGGACAGGGAGGCCTCCGCCAGATCCGGCGGAAGGATATTCCGGGAAATTCGGGTTTTGATGCCGGTCAGTTCTCCGGGAAACCGGCGAAACAGGGAGAGGATTTTTTCCTCGTCAAAAAGGCTGGGATCCAGATTTTCCTGGTAGCGTTCGTTGGACTGGCCGCCGGATGCGGCCAGCAGCAGGCTGCAGATGCGCACCCGGCTCATGGAAATGGTGCTGCGGTGGAACAGTTCATAGCTGCCGGCGCCGCAGCTGCCTCCGTCCACCACGGTGGTGACGCCGCAGCAGAAGGAGGTGGCGTCCGGGGATACTGCATTCTCCGTGCCATACTGAAAGCAGTGGACATGATAGTCGATGAGCCCCGGGGTCACCAGACAGCCGGAGGCGTCTATGGTCAGGCGGTAGCGGTGGCCGGGAATGGGCGGGGCAATGCGCCCGTCCATCAGCGCAATGCTGCGTTTTACAAAGGTATGGGCTGCGCTGTCGTAGAGACAGCCGTTTTCAATCAGAAAATCCATAGGGGCATCCTTTCTAGCGGATGGGAAACGCCGGGAAAAATCGGTTGGAAGCGTTCCACGATATCTGTGTAAAACAAAACTGCCGCCCAGGTGAATCCCTCACCGGAACGGCAGTTTTTCATCGAGCTGCTAACCAGACTTGAACTGGAGACCTCATCCTTACCAAGGATGCGCTCTACCAACTGAGCTATAGCAGCACCACTGCGTGACTTTCGTCATCGCGTCAACATGCTATACTATACTACAGAATCTCCGGCTTGTCAAGCAAAAAAAGAAAAAATTTGCCGGATTTTTCCCTGGGTTTTTCCCGCTTTTTTCTTGCGATTTTTCACATTTTTATCCCCCGGGGGAGCTTGTTTTCAGGTAAAATACTCGCTAAACTATTCCCACAAACGTAATGTATGCTCGCAAGAACATGACCCGAGGAAGAATGTGCGGTTTTGCAACCTTATCAGTAGCTTTCAGGGAAAGGTGGTTGAGAACGATGAAAACAAAAAGCCTGTCAAGGGAATGGAGGGGTGTCTGATACTGGCCATGTTGGTTGGCTTATGTGTCTGTGCCAGAAATTAAATGGAAGAAGCGCCGACTCCAACCCGCACGGTCACCGAC
>CAZSAF010000054.1:0-14317 GCA_964604605.1 uncultured Lachnospiraceae bacterium | reverse complement strand
TCATCACCAGCGTATCGTACACCTGGCTCATGGAAAAACTCTCATAGCCGTTGGTGGTATTAAAAAAATCAAAGGAATCGGTGAGGGACGGGATTCCCACCGTCATGGTCTCGCCGGAACTTCCTCCGGAGGAGGTCTCACCGGTTCCCTGTGTCTCACCGCTGCCGGTTTCCGTTGTATCTCCTCCGCAGGAAACCAGCGAGAATACCATAGCAAACGCCATTATAAGCGCCAACACACTCTTTTTCTTCATACTTTTCCTCCCTTCCTGGCTGCCGTGCCTCTCACGGCAGCCATTCCGATTGCAATCGTTCTTTCACAGTAAGTTCTGCCTTGCCGCTGCAGTGATGGATGCCATCTCCCGCTCCACCTCCTCCGAAAGCGGCGCGGCCTCGTCTGCCTCAATCCTCCTTCTGGCCTGCTCATGGGCCTCCCGAATCAGATCGTTGGCATCCACGGAATCCCCCTCCTCCGGCATGCGGGCAAAGCCGATGTGGTTCACATACACCTCCGCACTACGGAGGTTTTCCAGCGTATGCGGCTCCACCAGGAACGTGGAGCCCTCCAGTATCACGCTTTCCACCGCCTCCAGCCCAATGGTATCCGCGTCCGTTCCAAAGGAGTAGAAGCAGCGCCGGATCATGGCCATCTGCTCGTCATCCAACACCATCTGCCCCAGGGAGCCGTACATAACGCTGGCCAGGGAGCCCATGCCGGTAATCAGCGCCGCCCCGCTTAAGGCCGGAACCAGAGCATTGAACATTTTTTCGTAGCCCGCCTGCTGGTTGGGAGCCAGCGCCGTGCAGGACATTCCGTACACATCCGTAAGGAAGCCGTCCTCCGCGGCCAGCGCCGTGCACACGGCCGAGGCAATCCCGTTCTCCGGCAGGCCCAAGATGGCCTGTGCATACTTCATATTGGTAAAAAAGGTGCGGGGCCCCAGGATCACCGGTGTCTTGGGATTGACCATCCAGCAGTAGGCGGCGGTGGCCAGCAGCTCCGCATAGCACTGGGCCACACAGCCTGCCACGGTAATGGGGCCGGTGAGGCCGGACATGGGCGCGGCCAGAATACTCACCGGCATGCCAGCCTCTATCACAATCCGCAGAATATCGGTGATCTCCCGGGGCAAATGGAGAGGCGTCTCCGGGGAGACACCGGTCATAGCCACATAGCTGCCCTCCTCCGTATTGAACAGCCGGAACAGCTCCGCTATGTACCGGGCGTTGCCCGCCTGGGAGATCCCCGGCGCATAGATGGGCTTCTTGCAGTAGCGGAACATGGCCTCCGTCTGCACATACTGGCTTATGGCTGCGGGAACATCCGCCGGATAAAACAGGCAGCAGGGCAGATCCAGCTGGTCCAGCCCATTGGTCAGCTTCAGGGAATCCACCATATCCGCGTAAAGGGCATTCCGGCAGCTGCCATCCCCATCCAGAATCCAGGGGGCGCCGCCGGTACAGTGGGTCCGGGGGAAACCGTACTCCAGAGAAAAATCCCAGGCTCCCCTCTTAAACCGCACCCTGCTGTGGGCATCCGCGCATACCTGATCCACCAGTTCCACCGGGATCCGCACCCGGTCCTCCTTCACCACACAGCCCTGGGAAGCGAACTGCTTGCGGACCGCCTCATCCTCAATCCGCATTCCCAGCGTTTCCAGGATCCGGACGGCTGCCCCGCGCAGCTCCGCCAGCTGTGTCTTGTTCAGCAACTCCCTATATGGTGCCGGCATATATATCCCTCCTGCCTAAAATCCACTGCATTATACCAACAGTTCTTTTTCCGCCGCTCTGGTCAGATCGTCGATCTCCTTTTTCAAAGTGGGGTCCAGCTCCGGAGGTTCATAGTTTGCCATAATCTCCCGGGCTTTGTCCGCCGCCACCTGGCAGATGTCCGGCATTCCCACGTCCTCCCAGATCCTCCAGGTGTCCTGGAAGGAAATGGTGGGGCGGAACAGCTCGCTGAGGCAGTCAATGGTATGGGGCTCCTGCAGGAATGTGCTTCCCTCCAGGACCACCTCATCAATGGCTTCAAAGCCAAAGATTTCCTCATCGCTGAGGTCAATGGGCTTTACCGCATGCTTGATCCGTCCCAGGATCTCATCGTCAATCACATGCTGCACCGGCGAGTACACGGTGCCGCCGGCCAGCGCACCGGCTCCTGTGACAATGGTTGCACCGGCCAGCGCGGGAAGCAGGCAATTCATCATTTTCTCGTATCCGATCTGCACATCGGAGGCGCAGCTGGTGGTGTAACCGCCGTTTACATCCGAGATGAAGCCGCAGTAATCTCCCAGCTGGGATGCAATGGCGCTGGCAATGGCGTTCTCCGGCAGACCAATGGACAGCTGGCAGGACTTCATATTCGGGAAGAAGCACCGCGGCGCATAGATCCGCGGGCACTCCGGGTTCACCAGGTAGAACCAAACACCCCAGGCCAGGATTTCCGCATGTACCTGCGTCACATGGCCGATGATGGAGAGGGGACTGGTCAGGCCGGCCATGGGAGCGGCCAGCAGCGTGCAGGGGATGCCGGAGGCGCTGATGTAGCGCACACAGTCAATATCCTCTTTGGTCCAGATAAAGGGGGACTGAGGGGATACATGGGTCATAAAGGGGCGAGGCTTGCTCATATCGCCCCCTGTAATAATGTCATTGAGCTTGGCAACGTATTTGGCCGGGCCGGGATGGGACATGGCTGCGCCGCAAACCGGCTTTCGGCTGGCAACCAGCGGCATGGCACATTCCAGATACTGGCACATGCGGTCGTCCAGATCCGTGGGATAAACCAGTGCGCAGGCCATATCCAGACTGCTCAGGCTGTCATTCAGGCAATAGGAGTCCACCAGATCCTGTCCGGTGGCGCTGCGGTAATTCCCGTCCAGATCCACAATACCGGCGGCACCGCCAAAGGTGTGTGAATAGGTTTTGCCCATCTCCACCGTGAGCTTATTTCCAAAAAGGCTCTCAAATTCAATCACCTTTTTGTTGCCGGCGATCATGGCCTCAATCAGCTCATGAGCAATCTGCACCCGCCCGTTGTGGATCAGCTTGCAGCCGTGCTCCAGCAGCGTGTTCTTGCAGTCTTCATCCATTACATCGATCCCATACCGGTCCAGCATCTCAATCGCTTTCAGATGAATCTGCCTCACCTGCTCATCGGAAACCAGTTTCAATAAAGCCATACGTGTCCTCCTTTCACTTCTGCCGTGTTTACAGCGGCAGTTTGGTTCCAATTCCCATCTCCACAGCCTTCTCAAAAATAGCCTTCCCCATCACCATATCGCAGACAGACATGCCGATATTGGAAACAACAATCAGCTCATCCGGAGAAGTCCGTCCCTCAATCAGCCCGGCCAGCACCTCACCGGTCTGTCCGCAGATCTTGGGCAGTCCGTCGGGGAAATAGCCCATGCCGGCGAACAGCTCATGTTCCTCCGTACTGTCCACAAAGTATTTATCCGCATCCGTTTGGATGGAAGGCTCCCAGAAGGTATTCAGGTCACAGGGGAGAATGGTCTGTCCGGCATGGACCCATTCACGCTTGACAACAGAGAGAGGGTTCAACAGAATGATGGTGGCAGAACACATGACATCACAGTTTTCCGCCATTTCTTTGGGTTCCGACTTGACAATTTCCACATCCACAAAAGGCTTTACGTTCTCGATCAGCGTATCCATCATTTCCGGGCGCACATCGTAGATGTAGATTTTTTTCAGGTGCTTCAGCGTCTTGACAATGAATTTCACATGTTCCTGGCCCTGCACGCCGCAGCCAAACATGCCAAAGGTCTCCGCATCCGGATGGAAGGCCGCTGCTGTCAGCGCTGTGGTTGCCGGCGTTCGCATGGCGGTGAGCCAGGAACAGTCCATCACCGCGTAGGGGACGCCCGTCTCAATATCGTTCAGGATTTCCAGCCCCGTAGTCTGGCTCAGTCCAAATTGCTTGGGGTTGCGGGGGAAACATTCAATCCATTTGATTCCGCACGCCACGTTGTTGGGCACGTAAGCCGGCATAGCGTGAAAAAACACATCGGGCCAGGGATGTATGCCAATCTTGGCCGGCATCTCAAATTCTTTTCTGCCGTGCGCTTCCAGTGCCTGCCGGGTCAGCTCCAGGGTTTCCTCCATGGTGGGGCCGGCCTTTATACACTCCTCCCTGGTCAACCAAAGGACTTCGCTGCCCAGCTTCAGAACTTCTTTCAAATGGTTGTGGTCCTTTGCGAACATTTCTTTCTGGGCTTCCGTTGCCGTATATGGCATAATCAACTCCTCCTTTCACATTTCTGCAAGTGGCTTTACATGGACGGTTTCTTTTTTAATCGCGATTATTTATCGATATTATAAAAGGGTTTTCTTTTTATGTCAATATTTTATATTCTAAATCTGGATGTTTTCACAAAACATGTTATTATTTTAACAACTTTTCCGCTCATCCTATTGGAGAAAAAAATAGAAAATCAATATATTTTATGATCGGATGCCTCTGTACTTGCCAGGCGCACCGCACAAAAAAAGCCTGCCAATCCTCCTCGGAGGATCAACAGGTCTTTCATGGTTCGTGGTGCCAGCGCCAGCGGGCATAAATGTTTACTCGGCCACACGGTTCGACGTCTCATGACAAACGCCGTCCTTCATCACAAAATCACAGGTAAACAGGGCATCCGGATCCCGCAGCAGGTCTCTGTGCCAGCCGGCCAGGTCCGCACGCTTTCCCGGCTCCACCGTCCCCACCAGGTCTCCCACGCCCAGTATCCCCGCATTGACAGAGGTGGCTGCCTTCAGCGCCCGAAAGGCCCCCATGCCACTCCGCATCCAGCCGCGGTATTCGTAGCAGCTCTCGTATGGCTGATGGACCGCACAGAAATCCGATCCAAAGCCCAGGCGAATGGCGGAATTCCGGATGATCTCCCGGCTCTGGCGGAGGAGCGGGGCATATTTTCTCAGCTTCCGCTGCGCATCCGCGGTATGGCGGGAGAGAAATTCTTCCCGCTCTTCCAGAATATCCTGGAAGGGGGAGAAGGTGGGAACCAGATAGGCGCCGCTGTCTTCCAGCAGGTGCGCCGTCCCCTCATCCACCAGGGCGCCATGCTCCATGCCGTCAATCCCCATGGCCAGGAGGCGCCGCATGGCCGGGCCGGGATACACATGGGCCGTAACCGTTCTCCCCAGGTCGTGGGCCGTATCTATGATGGATCGAAGCTCCTGGTCCGACAGATAACAGACTTCCGGGCCTCCGTCTGGGCTCAGGAAACTGCCGGACAAAAATATTTTTATGAAATCACTGCCATACTTGATTTCTCTGCGGACCTGGTCCGCAAAAAAATCTGCGCCGCTGCCCACAAAGGACGGCTGGGCAAAGTCCGACAGCGGCGGATTGGATGCCGCGTACATGCTCATATCCGCCGGCATGCCCGGACAGCCAAGGGAATGGCAGGCCACAACCATCCTGGCCCCGCGGAAGAAGCCCCGGTCAATCAGGCGTTTGCAGTCCACCGCCCCAAAGCCGGTGGGGCCCAGGCCATTGACCCGGATGGTGGTAAACCCCCGCTCCAGGCACCGCTGGGCCGTGTGCAGATAGGCCAGCGTGCTGTAGCCCTCGGATTGGAACAGCACCTGGTCCATTTCCTGCCATTTCAGTATGTTGCCGTGCACATGGGCGTCGATCAGCCCCGGCGTGACCGTCAGATGCCGCAGATCCATGATCTCCACGTTTTCCGGAAGGGGAAGCCCCCGGCCCACCGCCTCAATGGTATCCTCCCGCACCAGGATCTCCATCTCCTCCTGCAGTTCCTCGTGAAGCCCATCAAACAGCTTCCCACAGCGAACCAGTTTATACATATCGGAATCCTCCCACCCAGACCGGCTGCCGTCACGTATCCAGAATGTAATCCTTCAACACATAATGGAGCGTTTCCAGAAATTTGTTTTTGTAAAAGAGAAGCATGTCCCTCTGCATATCCAGATCCAGCACGGTTTTAAAATAACCCTTAAACAGGTTGACCGCAACACCATTGAGAATCATCGCATCCGATTCTTCCATCCGGCCCTGCTTGACGATCTCGTGGAGCAGCAGATAATCCCGGTAGTCAAAATCCCCCTGCAGAAAGATTTTCTGTAGGTCACTGTCAATTTTGGACAGCTCCTCCGGGAACATCTCATAATAATCCAGAATCACTTTATACAGCTCCGAGCTGTATTCGCTAAAGAACAGGAGATTGAACGGCTGTGCATGCGCAAACGCATGGGTGCAGAAGCAATCCCAGACGCCAAAATAGCGCCGGGTACAGTCCTCCTCACTGGCAAACAGCTCGCTGACATCGCTCAGATAGCCCTGGAGGCTGTCCAGCGCCGCATACATCCGCAGCTCCTCCAGGCCGGAAAAATAGCGGTACAAATTGGCTGTATTGCAGTTCAGCTCGCGTCCCAACCGGCGAATGGAGAGCGCCTCCATGCCGTCCTCCTCAATGATTTTACAGGCCGTGGAAATATACTGTTTCTTGGAAATCGTCGCCTTGCGCATAGCCCTCTCCCTTTACGCTCCTGCCTTATCCATCCCAGTTCCGGATCTTCTTTTTTCTGACTTTTCTCTCTTATAACACAAAAGTCCCCGATTCTCGGGGACTCTGCCGGGCCTTTGCCCTTTTCTAGTGCGGGAAAAGGGACTTGAACCCTCACGGTCGTAGACCACATGATCCTTAGTCATGCCTGTCTGCCAATTCCAGCATTCCCGCATGCCAGAACATTATAGCACGGTGCCTGGCAAATTTCAAGCGGTTTTTCAAATTTGTTTACTTTGAAAGCCCTGTCGCAAAGCGTAGGCGGAGTGCGCAAGCACGAAGCAATCCGAGAGCTTTCCTATATAGTGGTACCCGCGCCAGCGGGCATGGATGCTTGTTTTCCTATCCGCCGGCTCCACCGGTGCAGAGGCCTCCCGCACCTGTTCATTTCTCCACAGCCCCGCCAACAGGAGCAGCCCACACAGACATACCGTTAAAACCTTCTGTTTTCCCATCCCCAAATCCTCCTGCCACGTCTATTGTATTGGACGGACAAATTTGTTAGAATGAAGGACAAACCAGAAGGATAAAATATAGGGCTGGCTGCAGCCCGGAGAGGAGTATTGCCATGTTTTCTTTTTCCACCCGCTTTTTTGCCCACCGGGGGCTGCACCGCCGTCCCCAGGCTCCGGAAAATTCCCTGGCCGCATTCCGGGAGGCCATCCGGCACGGATACGGCATTGAGCTGGACGTGCGCCGCACCGCCGATGATCACCTTGTGATCTTCCATGATACCACCCTGGAACGGCTCTGCGGCAGGCCCGGGAAAATTGAGGAGATGACCTGGGAACAGCTGAAGGACCTGCCCCTGGGCCAGTCACGGGAAACCATCCCCCTTTTCTCCCAGGGGCTGGAGCTGGTCCGGGGCCAGGTGCCGCTGCTGGTGGAAATCAAGATGGAGGGGCTGGATTTCCGCCTCTGCCCGCTGGTTGCGGAGGCGCTGGACACCTACCAAGGCCCCTTTGTGCTGGAGTCCTTCCACCCCTATGCGCTGTACTGGTTCCGCCGCAACCGGCCGCTGGTCCCCCGTGGGCAGCTGGTCACCCATTTTTTCCGGAAATTCCCGGACTTCCCCCTGTGGCAGCGGCTGCTGATGCAGTCCCATCTCACGGATCTCTGGACCCAGCCCTGCTTCTATGCCCTAGACCGCCAGTACCGGAACGCCCGCTTTTCCCGGGCCCTGGCCCGGCGCCGGCCGGTGTTCGGCTGGACCTTCCGCACCCGGGAGGAGCTGCGGGAAGGGTTCGGCAAATACGATTTCTACGTCTGTGAGCGGGACCCCTCCACCTGACCTGCGGCACTCTCCGGCCGAAAGTTCTCCACCTGACCTGCGGCATTCTGCCTGACCGGGAGCTCCTACCGGAAGGTGTCCACCATCATGCGCCCCTTCTTCACCTGAAACCGCACCGCCCCCTGCCGGTCCGTGCGGTAGACCCGGCTTCCCACCTGCGCCAGCCGCTCCAGGGTCTCCGGGTGGGGATGGCCGTAGGTATTATTTGCCCCGCAGGAGATCACCGCCGCCTGGGGTGAGAGGGCTTCCAGAAATGCCATACCGGAGGAGTTTCCAGAGCCGTGGTGCCCCACCTTCAAAAGGCTCACCAGCTGCCACTGTCCGGCAAAAAACAGCTCCTGCTCTGCCCCCAGATCCCCGGGGAACAGGCCGGAAAACTCTTCCCACTCCACCAGCAGGGTCAGGGAAAGGCTGTTGGTATCCCTGCCCTCCGCCGTCCCCGCCGGGTACAGGCAGGTGAAGGACACCGGCCCCCGCCGAAAGGCCTCCCCCGCCTCCATGGTGTACACCGGCACCGAACGTTCCGCCGCTGCCCTCCGCAGCGCCGCCCATTCCTCCCACTCCGCCGTGGCCCGGGGCAGCACCAGGCAGCCCACCGGCACCAGCTCTCCTTCCAGAATCTCCAGAATCCCATTGGTGTGGTCCGCATCGCTGTGGCTCAGCACCACCCCCTCCAGCTTCCGGACTCCCTTCCACTGGAGGAAGGGGACAATCCGCCAGTTTCCCACCTGCTCCACATCGGAGCTTCCCCCGTCAATCAGCCAGGCCTCCCCGCCAGGCAGCTCCAGAAAGGTACAATCCCCTTGCCCCACATCCAGGCTCACCACCGTCAGGCCGGCGGCCGGCAGCGGGAACATGGCAAGAAAGCCTGTCAGCACCGCCACAGCCAGGGAGAGCCAGCGGCCGGGGAGGAACCGCCTCTCCTCCTCTGCCTCCCGCGCCTGCTTCCGCCTCCGCCACCGGCGGGCCGCCAGCACCGCCAGCAGCAGGCAGCCGTAATAGGCGGCCAACTCCCAGGCCTGAGGCTGGCCCACGGTCACGGAAAAGCCTCCCAGCTCACAGAGGAATCGGTACAGCTTCAGAATATAGTGGCCGGTGCCGGCAAAAAAGCTTCCCAGAAACGGCCAAATCCCGGTGACCATGGCCGCCAGGGCGGCGGAAAGCAGCAACAGGGAGGCCAGGGGCAGCACCAGAGGGTTCAGCCAGATCCCGGACACGGAGATCTCATAAAAATGCCAGGCTCCCAGGGGCAGCATCCCCATCACCGCACAGACGGAGGAGGCCAGGGCCTTTTCCCAGCTACGCCGGGGCCGCAGCCACTGCTCCAGCTCCGGCAGCAGCACCCCCAGGGCCGCCACCGAGCCAAAGGAAAGCTGGAAGCTGGCCTGGAACAGCTCCAGCGGCTGGCCGACCAGAATCAGAAGGCCTGCCAGGCCCACAGCGGAGAGCATATCGTAGGAGCGGCCCAGCCCCCGGGCCAGCAGCATCACCAGAAACAGGATCAGGGCCCGGCGGGAGGACACGGAGGCGCCGGTGACCACCACGTAGCCGGCCATCACCAGGCCACTGAGCCCCTCCGGCACATACCGGGGAAGGGGCAGGCGGCGGAACAGCCGGAAGATCCCCATGCCCAGCAGGGACACGTGAAGGCCGCTGACTGCCAGAATGTGGGAGATCCCACCCTCCTGGTACAGTGCCCGGGTATCCTCCGGCAGCTCCGAGGTATCTCCCAGAAAGACGGCGGCCAGGACCCCCAGGTCCTCCCCCTCTGCCGCCAGCCGCAGGTTCTCCATCCCTCTCCGGCGCATCTCCGCCAAAAACTCCCGAACCACCTGGACCTCCCGGGAGACCCACTGCCAGCGGTCTCCCCAGAGCTGGCAGGAAATACTCTTAGACCGGTAATAGCTCCGGGCGTCAAACTGCCCGGGATTCCCGGCCTCCTCAAACAGGGACAAGTCCCCTGCCACACGGATTTTGTTTCCGATTTTTCCTTTTACCTCTTCCCGGAGATACACCAGAATGCCGCCGGGCTCTCTCACCTGCCCGTTCCAGCTCACAGAAGTGTCCCGCAGAATCAGTTTGGTTCCATAAGAAGTGCTTTCACAGCTGTCCACGGTCCCCACCGCCTCCACCTCCAGGGTGTCCGCGGTCTGGAACCAGGAATCCAGCACGGCAGCCGGGGCCCCCAGAAGGCCCAGCTGCCAAAACAGGATCTCTCCCCCGATCCAAATCCCCAAGACCCAGAAAAGGGGTCTCTTAATCGGCTTCTCCTCCTACATATTCCATATTCCGCGTCAGTGGCACCGCAAAGGAAATGTTCTCACTGAAATTTACATTGGTCTCCCCGTTGATCATCAACTGTACGGACTCCACTGTGGAAAGCTCCGTCAGAGAATTGACCACCGAGTAAACCGGAATGTAATCGTACCCGCCGCTGACGGAATCGGTGATGAAACGATCGTCAAAATTCACATAGCAAACACTATCCCGGACCGTCACACTGAGCAGCCGGCTGGTGGAGGGCAGGGTGGCCCGCACGCCGGACACCTGGGGGCCGCTGAGCAGCTGTTCCACCACCAGCCGCTCCAGGGAATCCCCCTCCTGGTAGCCCACCGTCAGGGTGGTCCGCACCAGCTGCCGGCCGTCCTCACTGGCAAAATACAGCACCAGTTCCATCTCCTCAAAGGATTCCGGGTTATCGTCCACGTTGTCCATAAACATCCCGGCCCGGAGCACGCCAATCTCCTCCCCGTTCTGCTGGACCGGGCTGCCGTTGATGTTCAGCTGGATGTAGTCCAGCCCCTCCAGCTGGGTCAGCGTCCGGGTCAGGGCCGCCAGGCACATGACCTGGGAGGCGGTGGACAGGTCATAGTAGGGCCCCTCCAGGGACAGATACAGGGTCCGGTCCTCCATGGTACCGGAAACCATCTGCAGGGTTTCCGGCACCGCCGGCACCGTCTCCCCGTGGCCGCTTTCCTGCAGCGCCCCGTACAGCTCCGCCACCTGCGCCTCCAGCTCCGTGGCCCTCAGCGTATAGACGCTGCCGGACAGCCGGGTGACGCCGGCGTTGACATAGTAGACCAGGACCTCCTCCTCCCCCAGCTGATCCTCGGTGACCGTTTCCCGGCAGCCGGCCAGCAGCAGGAGGGCCAACAGAAAAATCCAAAACCGTTTCATCGCTCCTCCTTGATATAGGTCAGGGGAATGCGCACCACAAACGTGGAGCCCTCACCCTCTTTGCTGTACACCCGGACGGCGCCGTGGTGCAGCACCACAATGCTCTGGGTGATGGAAAGTCCCAGGCCGGTTCCACCGGTCTCCCGGGAGCGGGCCTTGTCCACCCGGTAAAACCGCTCAAAAATGTGGCCCAGGGCATCCTCCGGGATCCCGCAGCCGGAATCGGAGACCTTCACATAAAAATATTTGTAGTCTGCATTCAAGGACACCTTCACCCATCCGGCGTCCTTGTTGTACTTGATGGCATTTTCCACCAGGTTGGTGACAGCCAGGGAAAGCTTCACCTCATCAATCTCCGCGGTAATGGGCCGGAAGCTCTCAAACAGCAGCTCAATGTTCCGGGTCTGGGCAATGGGGCGCAGACGCTTCAGGATCAGCTCCATCATCTCGTTGATATTCACCTGGGCAATATTCAGGGCCTGGGCCTTTTTGTCCAGCCGGACCAGCTCCAGCAGGTCGTCAATGATCTTGCTCTCCCGGTCAATCTCCGCGGAAATATCCTCCATAAATTCCCGGTACAGCTCCACCGGCGCCTCCCCCATGCCCATTAGGGAGTCCGCCAGCACCCGGATGGAGGTGATGGGGGTCTTCAGCTCGTGGGACACGTTGGACACAAAGTCCTGCCGGGACTGGTCCAGCACCTGCAGCCGGTTCAGGGTCTGGTTGAAGGCATCCCCAATCCGGAGGGTCTCCGCATAGGCCCCTCCCTCCGCCTTTCCGTTGAGGTTTCCCTCCGCCACCTTCTCAATATCCCGGCTCAGGCGCTTCAGGGGCCGCGTCAACAGGCCGGAAAAGATCAGGTTCAGGGGCAGGATGATGCAGGCGGCAATGAGCAACACCAGCATGGCCTTCTCCTGCAGGGTGGAAACCGGCACCTCCAACGGGGCAGCGTCCACCATCACCAGCAGCACCCCGATCACCCGGGTGGATGCGCCGGAGGCGTCGGTTGTCTCGCCGGTGCCTGCAGCCTGTCCCTCCGCGCTTTCCCGGATCACGATGGGCTGCACAAACTCAATGTATTCCTCCTCCGGGTCATAGTTGCTGGGGCTCTGCCCCTGCATCCCCCGCATGACCAGCTCGGAGGTGTTGAATTTTCCCTCCGCGGACACATAGGTATCACTGACCACCCGGTACAGGCTGTTGATCACCAGGATCCGCCCGCCCCACATATCCGCCGCCTGCCGCAGCACCGCGGTCATGGTCCGGTCGTGGGGACTCTCCAGGTAATTGTTCTCCGCCAGCTGGTTGGCCAGCATCAGCGCCTGGCTCTTCATATCGCTGGTCCGGGACTCCACGTGGATTTCCCCGGCGGAGGACATGAGTACTATGTACACAATGGCCAGCGGAATAATGGAAAGGGCCGAGAGAATCAGAAAGAGGTAAACCCGCATGCTGGCAGGCCGTCTCTTTGATTTTTTTTCTTTCTTAGTTTTTGTAGAAATAGCCAACCCCCCACTTCGTATAGACATAATGCGGGTCGCTGGGGTTTTCCTCCACTTTTTCCCGCAGCCGGCGCACATGGACGTCCACGGTGCGCACGTCCCCCGGGTAGTCCGGCCCCCACACGGTGTTTAACAGCTGCTCCCGGCTGTACACCTTGCCCGGGTGGGTCAAGAGCAACTCCAGCAGGTCAAACTCCTTGGCGGTCAGGTTCACCTCCCGCCCCTTGGAAAAGACCCGGCGGCTGTCCACATCCATCTCCAGATCCCCTGCCGATACCTTTTTGGAGCCGCTTTCTTTCTGCTTGTTCTTGGAGTTCCGCCGGATAATGGCCTTGATCCGGGCCTTTACCTCCAGAATGTTGAAGGGCTTGGTAATGTAGTCATCCGCTCCGTACTCCAGGCCCATAATCTTATCCATATCATCGCTTTTGGCGGTGAGCATGAGAATCGGCATGTCGGAGAACTCCCGGATCTGCTGGCAAACCTCCATGCCGTCCATCACCGGCAGCATCAGGTCCAGAAGCACCGCGTCATACTCGGTCTGCTTGGCCATCTCCAGGGCCTCCCCGCCGTCGTAGGCGCAGTCTACCTGAAAGTCGTCCTGCTCCAGGCTGAACCGGATTCCCTTGACAATCAGCTTCTCATCATCCACCACCAAAATCCTATTTGCCATCGCTTATCCCCACTTTAATCTTCTCTTTAATCTGCCCAAAGGTGCTCTCCTTGATCCCCGGGACATTCATCAGCTCCTCCGCCGAAGAGAAAGGGCCGTTCTCCTCCCGGTACTGCAGGATTGCCTCCGCGCGTACCTCTCCGATACCCGGCAGCGTCATCAATTCCTCCCGGCCGGCCAGGTTAATATCCACCCGGTCGTCCGCCGCCTCCGCCTGTTCCCGTGAGGCCTCCCGGCTGGCTGCCTCCTCCACGGTGGGCACCACCAGCTGTTCCCCGTCGGTGAGGACAGAGGCCAGATTCAAAAAGGTCTCCTCCGCATTCTCCGCGAATCCGCCGGCTGCCTGCACCGCATCCTGATACCGACTGCCGGCAGCCAGCTCATACACACCGGGAGCATTGACCGCCCCGCACACATGCACAAAAATCCGCGAAGCCTCCGTGGAGACTTCCTGTTCCAGGACCGAAGCGGACTCCTCCGCCGTTTCCGTCCATAGCTCCAGTTCTTCCCCCGCGCCCTGACGTCCACAGCTGTAGAGAATTCCGGCAGTCACCACCAGCAAAATGCCAGCCGCCTGTCCCATCCATTTCCTTTTCTTCAATTTTACCGCCTCCTGTTTCCCGGAGGCCGGAATCTCTTCTGCCTACGAATATTTTACAAAATGATTACAGCTTTTACAAGCCTTACTTTTGAAAAATGACAATTCCTGCCACCGCGATGAGGAGCCACCCAGACCCCCGTCTTCTCCATTACCCCAGTGTTAAACACGCCCTGAATGCTCATGAGCGGGCCGGACAGCATGGAAATCAGAATTCCGCCCATACCAAGTCCCCCTTTCCGAAGGGTGTTTCCGCAATTTGCCGTGCGTTCCACGGCATTCCATTCACCCGCCTTCAGTATCTCCCGTTTTCCGCCTTTTATGCGTCCCGGGAGCGGAGAGGCGCAGAACCGGGCGGCCACTCGAAAAAAGCGGGAGAGGCATTCCATCTCTCCCGCTTCTGCTGCCTTCTCCCGTTTCTGGTTACTCGGCAAAATTTCCGGTGTACAGCTGATAGTATTTTCCCTTGGCCTCAATCAGCTCCTCATGGGTGCCCCGCTCAATGATCCGCCCCTGC
>CAZSAF010000053.1:0-14399 GCA_964604605.1 uncultured Lachnospiraceae bacterium | reverse complement strand
TTGGTCCACCCTCTGGCCGGTCTCCGCGCAAAGCCGCACGGTGTGCGCAGTGGGCAGGAAGGAAAGCACCTCCCGGATCCGTTCCGTATGCTCCTTCATGGTCTGGTTATTCTTCTCCACCAGGTCCCATTTGTTCACCACAATTAAAATTCCCTTGCCACGGTCGTGGGCAATTCCGGCAATCTTGGCGTCCTGCTCGCTGACGCCCTGGGAGGCGTCAATGACCAGAAGCACCACGTCCGCCCGCTCCACGGCGGTAACGGCCCGGATGATGCTGAACCGCTCAATCTCTTCCTTGATCTTGCTCTTGCGCCGCAGGCCGGCGGTGTCAATGAGCACGTACTCCCGCTTGTGATAGCGTACAGTGGTGTCGATGGCGTCCCGGGTGGTGCCAGCCACATCGGACACAATCACCCGATCTTCTCCCACCAGCCGGTTGACGATGGAGGATTTGCCTACGTTGGGTTTGCCCACAATGGCAATCCGGGGCCGGTCGTCCTCCTCCTCGTTCTCATCCCCCTGAGGAAAATGCTCTGCCATGGCGTCTAGCAGTTCTCCCAGGCCCAGCCGGGAGGCGGCGGACACGGGAATGGGATCCCCAATGCCCAGGTTGTAAAACTCGTAGACATCCGGCATGTACTTGGGGAAGCTGTCCACCTTGTTCACCACCAGGATCACCGGCTTACCGGATTTCCGAAGCATGTCCGCCACCTTAGAATCCGCGTCCACCAGTCCCTGGCGTACATCCGTGAGGAACAGGATCACATCCGCCGTCTCAATGGCAATCTGTGCCTGCTCCCGCATCTGCCGCAGGATCACATCCTGGCTGTCCGGCTCAATTCCACCGGTGTCAATGAGGGTATAGGTATAGTTGAGCCAGGTACAGTCCGCATAGATCCGGTCCCGGGTGACGCCGGGCGTATCCTGGACAATGGAGATCCGCTCTCCCGCCAGGGCGTTGAAAAGGGTGGATTTCCCTACGTTGGGCCGTCCCACAATGGCCACGATTGGTTTGCTCATGGTTTACTCCTTAATTCATAGCCCGGATGCCGGGTATCCGGGGCATTGTTTTCCGTCTGGAAAGCCGAAAGCAGGTCGGCTCCGCTCGATTTTACTATATTCACAGGTACTTGTAAAGCCTTTTGCAGCTGGTCCACGGTCACGTCGTCCAGGAATACCTGCTCCCCGCTGCGCAGCATGGTCACCGGCAGCAGCAGCCGGCTGCCCAGTTCCTTTCCGGCCAGCTGCCGGATCAGATCCCCGCCGGTGAGAAGCCCCGCCACCGTGATGAATTCCCCAAAGAACGTGTTGGCCACCGAGTACACATGGACCGTAAGCCACGGGAACTGCTGTTCCGCCTGACGGGCCATCCGGGAAATCCAGGGGGCCGCCAGCCGTCCGGTACCCACCGAAATCACCTGCGGCCGAGGCACTTCCGCAGGGGTTTCCGCCTGCTTCCTCCGGACCGCCGCCAGCGCCTCCTGGAATTCATCCCAAAGCAGCCGCAGGGTCCCCACGCCGTTTTCCAGCTGCGGATAGCCGTCATAACGCTCCGACTCCGGCAGATCCTCCCCGGCCAGCAGGTAGAACTCATCGCTGGCATGGACAAAGTGCAGGCCGGTTTTCGGAAACACCCGCCGCTGGAATTCCTCCACGATGGAGATGGTCTGCCGGGCCACCGCCGGTGTCACCGGTTCCAGAGGCGTCAGCCCCTCCCGGTATCTGGTCAGGCCCACCGGCACCACGGAGACACTGCGCAGATACGGCAGATAGGCTGTCAGCTTTTCCAGTGTGTCCTGCAGCTCCGGGCCATCGTTGTAGCCGGGACACAGCACAATCTGCCCGTTCATCTCCAGCTCCTCCTCCCGCAACCGATCCAGCGCCTGCAGCGCGTCCCCCGCGAAGCGGTTGTGGAGCATCCGGCACCGCAGCTCCGGGTTCATGGTGTGAATGGAAATGTTGATGGGCTCCATCCGGTAGCGGATCAGCCGGTTTAGGTCGTTTTCGCTCAGGTTGGTCAGGGTGATATAATTGCCCTGGAGAAAGGAAAGGCGGGCATCGTCATCCTTGAAATACAACGTTTCCCGCATCCCCGGAGGCATCTGGTCGATAAAGCAGAAGATGCAGCGGTTCCGGCAGGAACGGTATTCATCCATGAGGCCGTTTTCAAAGACGATCCCCAGCTCCTCGTCCTCCTCCTTCTCGATCTCAAAGATCACTTCCTCGCCGTCTGCCCGGCGCACCAGCAGCTCCACGTATTCATCCCGGCACAGGAACTCGTAATCAAAAACATCCTCCAGCTCCTGGCCGTTCACTGCCAGCACCACGTCACCGGGCACCAGCTCCAGCTCTTCTCCTATGGATCCTGGCTGAATCTCCCGGATCCGATGCTCCTTTTGTCTCATGAGGCCCTCCTGTTCTGGAAAGTATTCTAACATAGGTTGCCTGGATTTGCAAACCGGAACGTTCTTCCCTTGCCTTTTCCCTGCCAGATGTGTTATAAATAAAGCGGATAAAATGACAAGATATACCCCAGATTCGGAGGATCGCTTTCCATGGCAAAAGATTACACATTTAAAAACACCATTCCCCTGGCACCCTTGAAGATTATCGCAATGGACAACTGCCGGAAATTTGGCCAGAAGGTGGACGACTACATTGTTTCCTTTCGGAAGAATGACGAGGAGATTCTGAAAGCCCGGGAGAACAATGTCAAGTTCCGGGGCTATGACCGGGAATCTTATCTGACCCACATTACCTGCCCCCGCTTTGGCTCCGGCGAAGCCAAGGGGATGATCCACGAGTCGGTGCGTGGCTCGGATGTGTTCATTATCACCGATGTGATCAATTACAGCCTTTCCTATGAGATGTACGGCCGCCGGCATCAGATGTCCCCGGATGACCATTACATGGATCTGCGGCGGATCATTTCTGCGGCCCTGCCCACGGCCCGCCGGGTCAACGTGATCCTGCCGTTTCTGTATGAGAGCCGCCAGCACCGGCGCACCCAGCGGGAATCCCTGGATTGTGCCATGGCCCTGGAGGAGCTGGCCGATATGGGGGTGGCCAACATCATCACCTTTGATGCCCACGACCCCCGGGTTCAGAACGCCATTCCCCTTCATGACTTTGACAGCTTTCCGGCAGTATACCAGTTTATGAAGACGCTGCTCAACGCAGATAAGGGGCTTTCCTTAGACAAAGAGAACTTGATGATCATCAGCCCGGATGAGGGAGCCATGGGCCGGGCGGTATATCTGGCTAACAATCTGGGGGTAGACATGGGTATGTTCTACAAGCGCCGGGACTACTCCCGGATTGTGGGAGGCAAAAACCCCATTGTAGCCCATGAATTCCTGGGCTCGGATGTGGAGGGCAAGACGGTGATCATCATTGATGACATGATCGCCTCCGGCGACAGCATGCTGGATACCTCCCGGGAGCTGAAGCGCCGCAAGGCCAAGAAGGTCATTGTCTGCTGCACGTTCGGCCTGTTCACCTCCGGCTTTGCCAACTTTGACGCAGCCTATGAGCGGGGGGACTTTGACTACGTGATCACCACCAACCTGAACTACCGGAAGCCGGAGCTGCTGGAAAAGCCCTGGTATCTGGAGGCGGATATGTCCAAATATGTGGCCACCATCATCAACACCCTGAACCATGATGTGTCCATCTCCGGCGTGATGACGCCTACGGATAAGATCCAGAACCTGATCAACCGGTACCGGGACGACGAAATGTAAGAAAGAAGAAACAGGCCCGCTGCGGCGGAACGGGGAAAGGGAACCGTTCCAGCCGCAGCGGGCTTTTTTCTTCATACGGTGTCCTCCTGAACATGATTTTCCCCTTTCTATTAATAGAACACCGGAGAAGGGGTCTTCTGCCCGATTTTTCGAAAAAATTTGGATTCTTTCGAAAATCTTTCTTTTTACTGCCTTACGGCATATAGATCCCGCCGTTGGGGGAGATATACTGGCCGGTCATATACTTGTCCTTGATCAGGAATTCCATAGCCAGGGCAATGTCATCCACATCCCCAATCTCACCCATGGGGATGCTCTGCTTCAGAGCGGCCACCTCATCCTGGTTGACGCCCCGGAGCATATCCGTCCAGATCAGACCCGGGCAGATGCAGTTGAAGCGAATGTTCTGCTTGCCGAACTCCATGGCCAGGGCCCGGGTCATGCCGATGAGGCCGGCCTTGGAAGCGCAGTAGTCCGCCTGGTTGGTAACGCCCATCAGGCCGCCGATGGAGGAGATGCTGATGACGCAGCCGCTGCCCGCCTTTACCATATAGGGCACCACAAAATGGCACATGTGGAAGGCGCTGATCAGGTTGGTCTCCAGAACCGCCATATATTTCTCCTGGGTCAGCTCGCACCAGGGGGAATTGTTGGTGATACCGGCATTGTTCACTAGCACGTCAATCTGGCCGTCAAATTTTTCTGCTGCCGTCTGCACCAGCTTTTCGCAGTCCTCATATTTAGAGACATCGGCCTGTACCGCCCATCCCTCTACACCATACTGGGATTTCAGCTTCTCGCTTAAAGCCTCGGTCAACGCCTTGGAACTGTCGGAATGATAGTTGATCACCACATTGTAGCCCATCTCACCCAGCTTCCGGGTCATGGCCTCGCCAATTCCCCGGGAACCACCGGTAATAATTGCATTCTTCATGGGAAACACCTCTTTCTTTGTTTGATAGCTTTACTATAGCACAGCGGAGGATGCCGCGCAAATAAAATTGTTGTAAAAAATCTCAAAAGAACGAGGAAACACAAGAAAATGAGAAAAATAGGCGAACAAGAACGATGAATTTTGGCAGAATGTTTTTATTGGGCACCGGTTGAATCCGATCCTTCCTCATGTTATACTCAAAACAATTTTTTAACCAAACGAGAGGGTCTTTTATGGAAAATGCCACCCTTGCCCAGATCCGCAGAAGCTGTGGCGGACGGTATCCAATCCCGGAGCCATCCTCTTTTGTGGGGAGGTGGTGGGGGTATGGACATCCCGGAAGAAACGTTCGGGGATGGAGATTACCCTTTCTCTGTGGAAGGATGCTCCGCTTACCGCCCAGGCGCCTGCCTGGAAGCCAAAGCTGGAAAATTTAACCCCTTCCTGTGGATCGCTATGAAAAAGAGCGCGGAGGATCTGGAGCTGAGCTGTGATGAAGCGGTGTTGGTGCATGCGGACGCGGACACCCGCCGCCGCTACGCGGAGCTGATTCTGAAAACCGCCGGGGACAGCAGGGGCTTTACCACCTGCCTGTCCGCCTCCGCCGCCTCCCTACGGTACCGACTGCGGCAGGTTGTCCGGCCCGGACGCAGGCACTCCGGGGCCCTGCTGGCAGGTCTGTTCTTCTTTTTGCTGGCCGCAGGATGCAGTCTGGTGACTCTGGGGTGACAACCGGACCCCACTCGCAAAACTCAATTTACTGCCGCAGCCGGAAGGTCCGGGGGCCAAACTTGTATACCAGCAGGCAGGCCACTGCCGAGTAGGCCACGCAGAATACAATGGTCAGCAGGCCAAAGACCAGGGTGTTCATCCGCAGCTGCATCATCAGAAAGCAGACAAAGTAGGTGACCCACAGTACCAGCTGGTAGGTGCCGTTCTTCATCTCCGTCCCGGCATTATAGGGCTGCAGCAGGTAGTAGATGGTCAGGTAGTGGACGGAAAAGAACACGCTGAGGCAGAGGATGGATACCACGATCACCCCGTAATTCAGTGGGTTGTCCGTGCCGCCGGAGGCCCACAGCAGCAGCGCCAAGCCGCAGCCCAGCACAGAGGCAGGCAACAGGTTCACCTTTACAATCTCCCGGAGCCGGATCCGGAATAGCTTCAGCACCTTGGCCGGTTCTTTGTAGAAGGCGTAGGTCAGCAGGCTGTGGTCACAGTTCATGAACAAGGCCCGGGTAAAGCCGGTGCCCCGGTTGATGCTATACATGATAAACACAAAGTATGGCAAAAATACCATCAGCAGCTGGTTGGTGACATCCCGGAATTCCGGGGAAAGGCGGACGCCCAGCAGGCCGCCTGCCACCAGAGCCAGAATTACCTGAGCCTGCCGGGTGCTGGAACGCCACAGGATCTTCCGGTGCCGTTTCACAAACAGATCGTTGAGATACTCAAAGCCCTTCTTGCTGCTGGTGATGCTGGTGTCCGCAGAGATGTTTTTCTGGCTCAGCTGCCGAGAAAGCTCCTGGGCATTGTCCATCTGCACAAGGGAATGGGCCAGAATCTGCTGGTACATATCCCGGTAAGAATCAAAGGTGATAATCTTCCGCACTGCCAGGATCCCCAGTACCACAGAAAAGGCCATCAGGCCGCCGATCTGCGGCAGCGGCACCAGAATCCCCATGGCCGGCAGGCCGTAGGCAGCTGCCAGCAGCAGTCCGATGACAATCCAGGCAAATTTCCCCAGCTGATTCTCATTGTTGGCGATGCCGGTCTTTTCATACTCCCGGAGGGAGAGCACCGCCACCGCCATCTTCAGCCCCACCACAGAGAACGGGAACAGGGCACAGAACCACAGCGGAACGCCCAGGAGGCGGCCTCCCGGAAGGCAGAGGATGAGAAAACCCACCAGCAGCTTTAAAATGGCGTAGCCGTAGTTGATCAGAGTGTAGCCCTTAGCGTCCATGCGCATGAGGATCATGGCGTAGTATTTATCCCGGGTGGGATTGAACATATAAGTGTTCATGAAAGCTCCGATCACCGTCAGAAACAGCAGCAGGTGGGGATACAGTTCTCCCCCCGGAACCGGGCCGTACATCAGGCCCAGGAGCACCAGGAAAAATCCCAGATACAGGGCCTTCCCCAGAAAGACCGAGATCACCTCCCAGATGGCGGAGATCACATTGGCAAAAATCTTAAAGCCCCGGACCCGGTACAGGGTACCTGGAAGAATCCGCTTCAGCATCGGGATCTGCTTCAGGGCATAGAGAATGCTGTTGACCCGGTAGGTGTTCCGGAGGGAAAAGGAAATCCGAAATATCTTACCCATGGTACTCCTCCCGGCTTTGCTCTTCCTCCCGCTGCTGGGTCTCCTCCCGCAGGGCCTCCAGAATCTTTTCCTTAAATTCCTGGCTGTCCAGGTTGGACTTGTCCACCACCTCCAGCTCCCCGTGGCTCAGCAGCACAATCTCATCGCACAAATCCAGCGCCAGATCCATAATGTGGGTGGAGAAAATGGTGATCCTCCCCTCCTTCAGGGAACGGAGCAGCTGTTTCATCTCCTCCGCCACCACCACGTCCAGGGATGTCAGCGGCTCATCCAGCAGCAACACCGGCGGCTGGGCAATGATGTTGATCAGCATCTGCATCTTGTTCTTCATGCCGTGGGAATAGTCCTTCAGTAGCTTATCCCGATCCTCCGGGTCAATGCCCATGTATTCCATGTACTCGTCAATGGTCTTGGGATCCTGAATGCTGTCCTGGTTGATGTCCATAAAAAATTTCAGAAATTCCCGGCCGGTGAGGAACTCCGGCACCGTAGGGATGGACAGCACGTAGCCGATATCCTCCGCCCGCACCTCCCGCTGCCGGCCGTCTTCCTCTAGCCGGAAGGTTCCGCCGTCCGCCTTTAGGTCCCGGTTCAGGCAGTTGAACAAGGTGGTCTTGCCGGCTCCGTTGCGGCCCAGCAGGCCGTAGATTTTGCCGCTCTCAAAGGTAAAGGTAATGTCCCGGAGGACCTCCTTCTTCTCAAAGTGCTTTTCCAGATGTTCAATGATAAACTTCATAACAACTCCCTTATGCTCTCTGGTATTTCCGCTCTATTATGCCAGAGCTTTCTGAAAATAGCAAGTGAAAAGAATGATAAAAAACGGATAGGGGAAAACCCTACCCGTTTCCAGTCTGTCAGGATTCTTTTTTCTTTCGCAGCTCCTTGGCTTCTTTCCCGGTCATGTGATCCAGAGTCATTTCCAGCATGCACAGAGGCTTCCATTCCCGGTCAATGGCCTGTCGTCGCCCCTCCGGAGTGTCCTCCGGCGCATACTTGAGGGCCAGCAGCTCAATGGCCCGGCGCTTTTCTGTCTCCTCCGTCAGCTCTCGCACCGTGCCAAAGGCAATGGCACTGCGGAAATAGGTGGTGTACTCCTCCGGCACTACCTGGTCCTGGTCGATGACGCAGAAGGAAGCCTTGGGCTCCCGCCGTACCGCATCCAGCTTATGGCCGGCTTTGGCACAGTGGAAATAGAGCTTTCCCTCTTCATAGGCGTAGCTTAATGGCACCGCATAGGGATAGCCGTCATCCCCGGCTACCGCCAGCACGCCGGATGTGCCCCGGCGCAGCACCGCCTCCGTTTCCTCCCGGCTCAGCTCCTGATTCTTTCTTCGCATTTCCCGAAACATGACCTGTTTTCCTCCTTCTTTTCTCATTATCCGCTTATCCACATGGGCGATCGGTGCTCGTATTTAGGTATCTAGCTCCTGGCCGCAGGCATGGCAGTACATGCGCTTTTTCACCCGGCCCAGATGCCTGCCGCACTTGGGGCAGCGCCAGAATTTGAAATCAATCACACACATGGCCACCGCCACCGCCACGGCCAGATAGCCAAAGAGCATCAGCTGGGTAATGGCCAACAGCGCCAGGCACCCGCAGAAGGGAAACAGCAGGTTCTCATACCATCTTCTTGCTTTTTTCAGATCCATCACGGAATTCCTTTCTCTATCTCCGGATTTTCCGGAAAATCCTCTATGATTGTACCACCAATTCCGTGAATTGTAAAACGGAAAGAGGAAGCCCGCCAGTTCAAACACCAGTTCCTGTCCTTCCGTCCGGTACTGGAATTCTGGCGCGGAAGTGTCCATCTTTTTCCAGGTACCCTGGGAATAGAGGTACAGATGTTCCGGGAAAAGGCACAGTGTTCCCGGCCGCTGCCCATCCTTTGTGATCACCTGGCCATTATACACGTTTTCTACCGATTCCACAAATGGAACGGAGATGGAGGAAGCGTGTTCCCTTCCCCGGTACAACCGGATTTCCGGAAGATTCTCTTCCTGATACGGATGCTGGAAAGCTGCTTTATTGGCACAGGTGACCGTAATACGGATCCGGCTGTTCTTCCGGAAGCAATAGACAATGGGGGCAATCGCAAACTGTAAATGAACCGGTTGATCCACCCCTTCGGCCAGGCAGTGGTTCACATCCTCTGTCATGCTGGTATGCCATACAGCTCCCATACTCTCCCAGGCAGCATTGGGAGCAGAGATCCGATGGAAGGCGCGCATCAGGCCATCTTTGATATAATGGGAGGTACCGTCCTCCTCCACCTCTTCCAGATAGACTACAAAATCGCAGTCCGGCTGGCTGCAGGTTACCCACAGTTCCACCGAAACGCATCCGGCCATCGTGTGGTCCCGGTCCGTCGGCAGTGGATCCAAGGTATAGGTCAAGCCCTTTGCATCTTCCCAGGACATATCTCCGTCCCAGCACAGGATCATGCGGTTATAGGTGGAGCCGCTTCCATTGTCAAAAACCGAAAGATCAGTGCAGACCCGATAGACATCCGATGCCGGGGTGGAAGGCTGCCGGCTCAGGGTACCATCGTTGATGGAAATCGTCCTTTTTTCATGTTATGATAGTCGCAAGAAGAATGGATTTAAGGAGCGCAGATAATGGATATCAAACAGCTTTACTATTTCCTGGCCCTGTGCCGTCAGGAGCACATGTCCAGCACGGTCGATTTGCTGGGGAATTTATGACTGCGGGAGGGACTTTGCCGCGTCCGCCCAGGATGCCTTGGAACGCCTGGGAAGCGGTATTGCCCGGCTGCACCAGACCCAGTATGAACCCCACGGACAGCTTCGGATTGTCTGCCGCGCCTTTGCTGACTGCCTGACCGACTGTCTTTTGGAATATACGGCTCTGAATCCGATGGTTCAAATCCACTTGAGCCAGACGGCAGACAGAGAGGAGAAACTGGTGGACCATGCCGATTTTATCCTGGCGCCGCAAAGCGATGCCCTGCTGCTGGACAGCCGCCAATATGCCTGGGTTCCGTTGTCACTTTTTACCGAGCGGCACTGTGTTCTGATCTCGCCCCTCTATCGGGTTTACCCGCCGGAAACCAAAAAGATTTCAATGAAAGAGCTGCAGGATGACCGGTTTGTGGAGCTGTCCGATCAGGCCAATTTTTATCGGGAAATTACGAGCCGGCTTGGCCTGGCGGCCGGGTTCACGCCGAAAATTTTCTGCAATACGGAAAGCTTTGACATGAAAATGAATTTTGTGGATGCCGGAAGAGCCATCTGTATTCTTCCGGAGTGCAGTCTTCGGCTGGCCAGAAAGCTCTCCCCGGATGTCCAGTTTTTTTCAAAAAAAGCGGCTGCCGGATCCCTGATGGAATTTCCGGCAGCCCTTGCCTGCTGATTTACATTCTTTGCTTTTTATATGCTGCCCGGATGTCCGTAAACTGCAGCGCACAGTCCAAGCATACGTCAAAGCGCTCCACCACCCATTTCCGGACCCCTTCGGTGCCGATGACAAAGGCGTTGGGCTCCCCGGCCTTCCGTCCCTGGTTCTGCTCCGCCAGCTTCAGAAGATCGCACAGGTGCGGATGGGGATTGATGTACACATCGCAGCCGTTTTCCTTACAGTATTCCCAGGTTTTCACACAGGAGGTGGCAAACTGCAGGGCCTGATCCACCGCATGGGTAACCGTGAAGGGATAGTCATGGCCGCCGGGATATACCCCCGGTCCGAACACGCCGTATCCGCCGACCATGATCACCCGGTGCGTCTCCTCCCCGTCGTGTACCTCAAAGGAATAGTTGAGGCATCCGGGGGTATGGCCGGGGGCGCCGATCACATGGACCGTGTGATCCCCGAAGTGCACGTCCTCCCCGTCTTCCACCAGCCGGGTAATCCGAGGCACCCGGAGGTCTTCAATGTCCAGATAATTGTCCGGACCATTGACCATAAATACTGCGTCCTCCTTGCTGAGGGCCACATCGCAGCCGGTGCGCAGCCGCACCTTCTCCGCGCCCATATAATGGTCAAAGTGACCGTGGGTTAGAAACAGCATGGCAATGGGTTCCTTATCCCAGCCCAGCTTTTGCAGGCCGGGGATCAAAAATTCATCGTCCACATCGTACTTGTCCATGGCGTCAAAGAGCACCAGCCCAGCGCTGGTCTTCAGCACATGAAAACCCACCAGCTTGTTGCCAATAAAATAGTAATCGTCAAACAGCTTTACCGGAACCAGCGGCTGAAACAGGGTAGGGTCAAAATTGTGATCGGTACTGTTCTTATTTTCCTGTGACATAGCACAAAAACCTCCTTACAGCGAGAAGTAAATAGGGATCCAGATAATGGATACCACTGCGGACAGCAAAATCAGCGGCACGCTGAATTTCAGCATTTCTTTGATGCTGTAGCCGCCCAGCTTGTAGGCCATCAGCGCGCTGGGGGACGCCAGGGGTGTGCAGTAGGACACCAGGCAGGAAGCATCAATGGCACAGAGGATGGGCAGGCAGCTAATCCCATTCTGCATGCAGGCGATGACCGCAATGGGGCTGAAAATGTTGATTAAAGCCGTGTTGTCCATCAGCTGGGTCAGGAATGCGCAGACGATAAATACAATGGCCACAATCAGGACCGTGTTGTTCAGGCCGAATACGCCGGACAGCGCGTTGGCCAGCAGTTCCCCGGCGCCGCTGTTGTTCAGGGCCGTGGAGAGGGAAAGCATGAAGGCCATCATAAAGATCAGGGACCAGTTCACCGACTGGTACATTTCCCGCTCCTTGAGAATGCCCAGCAGGCCGCACAGCATGGCCGCTACCACCGCGATCATGGTATTGTTCAGGCCCAGCTGGCTGCTGAAGATCATCAGGATCAGGGAGCCAAAGAAAATGATATACGCCGAGATCTCTTTCCACTTGGGCAGCTCCGACTTTTTAAATACATCCGGTTTGGTTTCCAGCGCATCGGTATTTCCCAGTTCCCGCTGAGGAAGAAGCTTGTAGCCCACCAGTACCACGAACAAAATGGTTACAATGGTACCGGGCAGACGGGCCAGGCACAGATCCCAGAATCCCATGGTCTCTACGCCGCCTACATTGGAGATGATCTGGTTTTTGACCAGATACTGGGCCGCGCCGCCGCCAATGGGCAGTGCCAGCAGACCGGCCTGGGCGCCCACGGAAGCCGGAAGAACCAGCATGGTGGGGGAGACGCCGATCTCCGCAGCCAGGGCAATCAGCAGCGGGATTACCGTGATCATGGAGGTCACGCCGCCGATAAACTGACAGAGGATAAAGGGAATCAGCATTCCCACCAGCAGCAGATGCCGGATATTTACGCCTTTGGAGGTTTTCAGAACCCCGGCGATATGGGACAGAATGCTGGTTTTCAGCAGGGCTCCAATGACAATCATCATGCTGACCATCATAATGATATTGCTGCTGACAAAGTTGGCAAAAACTTCCGTCATGTCCACAACGCCTACAATCCACAGAAATACAATGCTGACGCCGCAGGCAATGGAGGGGGCCACCTTCCCGCTGAGCAGGGAAACCGCCACGAACAAAAACGCAAGCAATGTCAGGACCAAACCTGTATTCATCTTGCACTCTCCTTTCTTTCGGTCGGCCGTATCGTTACGCCAAACCGTACACCCTTATGATGTGTTTCCACGGTGGTCTCCGGTATGCAAACCGTTTCCCACGTTTCTCTATGTGAGGGAAGTGCGCCCCGCAGCTGCCGGCAAGCGCGGTGCCGTTCCTTTTCACATCACAAAAATCATTCCGGATCCTGACAGAAAAAAGAAAAAATGTCTTCCAAAGCCAGGGTCCACCCCAACAGATGGCTGCCACCGCCCATCGGGCAAAATTCCACCGGTACACCGTGCTCCTTCAAATAGGGATAACCCACATTCCAGGTATACTGGCCGTCAAACACGTCCTCCGTGGACATCAACAGTAGAAAGCGGGTCTTCTTGGAACGCAGCAGGGCCGGATCCAGAAAGCTGACAGTGGGCATTCCGCCGGAACAAACCACCCGGCGGAAAAATCCGGCAGGCAGTACCTTCACCTGCTGAAAGATTCCCAGGCATCCTCCGGAATTTCCCAGCGCATACAGATGTTCCCGGTCCAGGGTGTACCGCCTGGCCGCATCCTCGATCTGCAGAAGCGCCGATTTTTCCGCTACCCGGCACCATTCCTGTTCCTCCGCGGTCAGGCCGCAGGGGTTGGGAGCCTGCGGGTCCGCCGAATCCATGCCTGTGGGCACCTTGGAGGCGCCAAAAAAGGTATATTTCCGATAGCTGGTCAAAGCCAGCAGCAACAAGTCATATTTTTCCGCATACCGGCAGATGGCATTGTCCGTATGCCGGAACATATAGTCCGCATTGGCATCCCCGCCGTGAAAGCAGACAACGGTTTTCTGAGGAATCCCAGGGCGGTAGGTAAAAGGGATATACATGCGATACGGGACAACCCGGTTTGCCTCTTTCATCCACAGGGAAAAGTTTTGCTCGCCATACGTCTTTCCGTGTAGACGGTTATGGTACGGCCGCAGAGCCATGGGGGAAGGAAATACCTCCTGCACCGGTTGTTTCCCGTCCACGGCCACAATCAGGACGTTGGAATCCTCCCGGCTGTCCTTGCCCATGCAGCGCCTCAGAACAGCGGCCGCCTGCAGATACCAGACACCATTCTGCTGCCGGTATTCTTCCGGCGTCAGCACTGTGCGGATACCGGCCGAAAGGGGATGGGTGTAGGTCAGCTCCGCCCGGGAGCCCTGAAACCGGAAGGCCAGATAGGGCGCGTAAATCCGGCGCAGATCTTCTGCGGAAATCCACAGTCCCCCTTGTTCCGAAACCGGCGGGGCTGCCGGTTCATAGAGATAGGAATCCAAAAAAGCGTTACGCCTTCCGGCTCCTTGATGCCGATGAAATATTGAAAATCGTATCCGAATTCTTCTCCCAGCGGTGCTTTGGGTATTGCCATGTTTGTCTCCCCTATGGTATTTATTTCAATTCACGATAACAATATAATTTTTTTCGAAAACTGGCAATATCTTAAATTTTATGGTAGCATAACAAAAAGGAATGCACAAAAGGAGGAATCGGAAATGGATATAAAGCAGCTTCACTATTTTCTTCTCCTGTGTCAGCAGGAGCACATGTCCAGCACGGCTGATCTGCTGGGAATCTCCCAGCCTGCTTTGAGCAAAAGCATTGCCAGCCTGGAAAAGGAGCTGGGTACCCAGCTGTTTGACCGGCGGAGCAACTCCATACGGCTCAACAGCTATGGAAAGGATTTTGCCGTCTATGCCCAGGAGGCAGTGGAGAAGCTGGAGCAGGGCTTTTCCCACCTGCGCCAGACCCGTTACGACACACTGGGGGAAATCCGGATTGTCTGCCACGCCTTCGCCGACTGCATCACCGGCTGCC
>CAZSAF010000052.1:0-14477 GCA_964604605.1 uncultured Lachnospiraceae bacterium | reverse complement strand
CCAGCCAGGACACGGCGCCGCACAGGCCCAGCCGCTCCGGCGTCACAATGCACACATGGGACGGGGAGAAGGACTGGCACATGATGCAGGTGTAGAACTCACCCACCGTCTCATCGGTCAGGGACGCCAGACGCTCGTCACGCTTGTCGTAGATGGCGTTGGCCTCCTTGCGCAGCTCCGCAACCTTGGCCGGATCGGTGACGATGGTCACCTGGCACTTGTCCGCCACCACGTCAAACTCGTTCTTGATCTGGGAATACAGCACCTCGCCAAAGTGGCGGGCCCGCAGGCCGGCGGCAAAGGAATCCTTGCTAACACGGATGCGGATCATATCCCGCTGGCCGGTGTGCATTACGCCCTCCATGCAGTTGAGGTAGGCATGGAACTTCCGCTCCAGCACTGGTTCAAAGTCGGACTGCATCTTCTTGCCGGCCACATCCACTACCATGGCCATGCTGATCTTGGAGCCCACCTCGAAGGAGTCGAAGTCGGGGCCGTCCACCACAATCTTGTGGTCCTCCACCTGGGAGGCATCCTTGGTGCGCACCAGCTCCAGGCAGTCCACACGGGAGCCGTCCGCCTCAAACTGCATGTCGCCACGGCGGATGATCTCACCCTCAAAGGCGTTGGCGAAGGCCACCGGAATGTCAATGTTGGTCACTTTAATCTTAATGCCGCGGGCCTCCAGGGAGGTGGGCACAAACTTGCTCACATCCTGCTGGATGATCAGGCTCTTGGGCACGCTCCATATATTCTCGACCTGGTTGGTCACCACCGGGAAGCCTAGGGAGATGGCGCCGGCGCCGCAGGCCACGGTCATGTCATCCACCGGCTCAAAGGCGTTGACTACCGCGTTAACACGCTCGAAGGTGTACTTGCGGATGCCATCGTAATCACCGGGCTGTACCGCACCAAAGATCAGGGCGGCGCGGATGGCCACGGAAACTACGTGGGCCACGCTGGTCAGGTCATAGCCCATAGGCACCACACGCACGTTGAAGCCGGTCTTCATGCCCAGGTTCTTCACCTGGTCAATGATCTCGCCTACCAGGAACACGAACACGCTCTTGCTCTGGTAGTCCTTCACCAGCTCCAGGGCCTGCTCATCCGTAGGGGCCTTGCCAATGAAAGCCACGAAGCCGGGGATGTCGCCGGTTACCAGCGGCACGCCCAGTTCACGAACCTCGGCGTCCGTGCAGTGGCCCCACAGGGGATCGTGTCCATAGGGATCCGGGTTGCCAATGTACTTACAGGCCTCAATGACCTCGGCGGCACAGGCGGTGGCCACACCGGAGGTGAAAATGTCATGGGTCTTGTTCTCCCGGGTCATCTGGGATTTGATCCACTCCATGCTGGTCTTCAGCTCTCCCAGGTTGGTAATCTTCTGGCTGGTGAGGGCATACAGGCACGGCAGGAAATAAGCCGTGCTAGGGAAGGCCACCGGTTCGCTGTCCGCAAACTGCTTGCTGGCCTCGGCCAGTGCTTCCTCTGCCCGCTGGTACATCTCATCTGAGCCGTTAAAAACTCTTCCAAATAAAGTTGCCACGGTTATCCTCCAAAATTATTAGTCTTCTTCCAGTTTTTTCTTGATCTGGCGGATCTCCTCCACGGCCTTCTTGTCGAAGTCGTAGGGAGACCGGCCCTGCCGGTCCGCGTCAATGACCTCCGCACTGTAATGGACGAAGCCCAGCAGATCCTCCGCAGGGATCCGGCTGCGGACGTACTCCTCATCCTCGGCGTTCCGGACTTTATTGGCTACCACCCGCACCCGCTTTACGCCCAGGTCGGTGGCAAGGGTCTTAATCTTCTTATAAGTCTGGACACTGCGGGCCCCCGGCTCAATGACCACCACAAACTGGTCCATATTCTCCGCGGTCCCCCGGCCCAGGTGCTCCAGACCGGCTTCCATGTCCATGATCACCACGTCGTCGTCCATCAGGACCAGGTGGGAGATCAGGCGCTTCAGGATCACATGCTCCGGGCAGACACAGCCGGCTCCGGCCACGTCCACGGTGCCCAGCACCAGCAGCTTCACGCCGTTGCAGGTTTTGGCAAAGAGATCCGGAATGTCGTCCACCTTGGGCGTCAGCTTGAAAAACTTGATGATGCCGCTGGGGTCCACGCCGGCCCGCTCATTGACAAAATCCTTCATCTTGGAGATGGGGGTAATGCTCTCCAGCTCCTCCTCCGGGAAGCCCAGGGCCAGTCCCAGGTTGGCGTCCGGGTCCACATCCGCCGCCAGCACCGGCCGGTTCTCTTCCGCGTACAGCCGGGCCAGAATGGCCGCGAAGGTGGTTTTGCCCACGCCTCCCTTTCCGGTTACTGCAATCTTCATGTTCGCTTCCTTCTTCCCTTAAATCCCCAGGGCTGCTCTCTTGGACTCGATCATCTGGATCATGTCATCGCCCAGCTTGTCGATATCCAGCTCCACATGGTAGCAGGCGCCTACCCAGTCGTGGATGCCGCCCTGCAGCAGGCCGTCCACCTCGGAGGAACCCTTGACCATGGGATGTACGCCCAGGAAGGTCTCGATACCGGTGGCCACCACATAGTTTCCGATGGACACAGCCTTCTCGGACATCCACTCGGGGGCGCAGCCCACCACCGGCAGCTGGGTGATATCCCAGCCGGAATCCTTGGCCAGCTCGGAAACCAGGATCATCATACGGCTGATGTCCACGCAGGATCCCATGTGCAGCACCGGCGGGATGTCTGCCAGCTCGCAGACCCGCTTCAGGCCGTCTCCGCACAACTCCTTGGCTCTCTTGTCCATGAGGCCTGCCTTGGCCGCCGCCTGGGCGGCACAGCCGGTTACCACCAGGATAATATCGTTCTTAATCAGCTTCTTCATCAGCTCAATGTGAGCCGTATCCGGACGCACCTTGGGGTTGTTGCAGCCCACCATGGCCACTGCGCCCCGAAGCACGCCGGACCGCACGCAGTCCACCAGCGGCCTGGTGGTGCCGGTGATATCCACACAGCTGTTGGTTACGGTATCCAACGTCTTTATAATGGCCTCAAAGGAGTAGCCCACGGTAGCCTTCTGTTTCATATCCGGAATATGTACCAGTTCCGGCCTCCGGTTTACAAAATTCTCCACCGCCATCTTCACAATAGCCTTGGCGTTCTCGCCGGCATTCTCCGCGGAGAAGTGGACGAAATCGGAGTCAGGCATCTGCGCAATCTTGGAAGTGGTCACAAACTTGGTGTGGAAACATTTGCTCAGGGGCCCTAAAGCCGGGAAGATGCACTGCACATCTACCACAATGGCCTCGCAGGCGCCGGTGAGCACCACGTTCTCCTGCTGCAGGAAGTTGCCGGCCATGGGGATTCCGTGACGCATGGTAATCTCGTTGGAGGTACAGCAGACGCCGGCAATGTTGATGCCCTTGGCTCCCACGGACTTGGCCAGAGCGATCATCTCCGGATCCTCCGCATACTTCACGATCATCTCGGACAGGGACGGATCATGGCCATGGACAATGATGTTGACCATATCCTTCTCCATAACGCCCAGGTTTGCCTCGGTATCCACCGGCATGGGAGTTCCGAACATCACATCCGAGAATTCGGTGCCGCACATGGAACCGCCCCAGCCATCGGACAGGCCGCAGCGCAGGCTCTGGCGGATCAGGGCTTCCGGCAGGGAGGAACATCCCATGTGGGTCATGTGCAGGGCGCAGGAAACCTCCCGGTCAATGGCACGGGGCTCAATCTCCTCACGCTTCCAGATCTCCTGGGTTTTCTCCGGAGCTCTCTTCAGCCATCTCTGGACGCCGAAGGGCTTGCCGTACTCCATCAGGGCCAGTTCGGAAACTTCGTGGGCCAGATCGTAGATGTCCCGGCCTTCGGTTTCCACGCCCCATTCCCTGGCAATGCGGATCAACTTGTCCGGATCCTTCACCTGGTAGTTGCCGTCCGCGGAAGTGGTGTGCAGGGTGTGGCAGATTTCACGGCCGTGGTCCGAATGGCTAGCGGAACCGCCGGCGGTAAACCGCAGGAAGTTTCTTCCCGCAATGCCGTGCACATCGCAGCCGCAGATTCCTCTGGGCGCCTTGGGGGTGATCCGACAAGGTCCCATGGAGCAAATGCGGCAGCAGATGCCCTCCTCGCCGAACTTACAGTGGGGGGTCTGATTCTTGACTCGCTGCTGCCAGGAGTCTGCGCCCAACTGTGCTCCCGTTTCCAGCAGCCGGTTGGTAGCGGCTTCAAACTCCTCTACGGTGGTGAGTGTAAAATTGTCCATAACTCCTCCTCTTGTACTCTATACTTCTATATTTCCAGAGGGCTCCCAGGGGAGTCCTCTGAGGATCACAAATCCAGTTTTTTTAGAAGCGCCGCCAGCGCCTGGCGGAACGGCGCGTCCTCCGGGAGCCGCACCGTAGGGGTCCCGTCCAGATCGTGCTGGTAGACAAGACCGTCCTCCGGCAGCACCCCCAGCAGATCCAGGTTCGATTTCCTGGCGGATGGCCGGATCCAACTCACCTGCCGGCGCCCGGTTGACGATCAGCTTCACCGTCTTCACTTCCATCTGGACTTCCTTCACCAGCTGGGCAATGCGGCCCACCGCCTGGATCCCCCGGCGGGAACAATCGCTGACCAGCAGGATCACATCCACCTTGGGAAGGATTCCACGACTGATATGCTCCATGCCCGCCTCGTTGTCCACCACAATGTACTGGTAGTTGCCGGAAATCCGGGCCAGCTGCGCCTGCAGGAGGCCGTTGACGAAGCAATAGCAACCGGACCCCTGGGTGCGGCCCATGACCAGCATGTCAAAGTCGTCCTCCTCAATCAACACATCGTTAAACTTATAATTCAGATAGTCCTGCTTGGACATAGACGGCGGAATGGGGCTGTCCTTCACCAGGTCCGCCTTGGCCACCTCCTCCCGGAGGTCCCCCAGGGTCATGCCCACTTCCACGCCCAGCACTTCATTCAGGTTGGAGTTGGCGTCAGCGTCCACCGCCAGCACCGGCCCCGTCTTCTTTCTGCACAGGTGGTCGATGATCAGGCCGCAGATAGTGGTTTTCCCCACGCCGCCCTTTCCCGCCACCGCAATGGTATAGGACATACAAATTCTCCTTCTATCTTCCATCCGGACACTTTTGCATCCGAACCTTTGCCGCAAACCTGTTAGGCTCTTAACAAGTGCGTCACTTTTTTATCATCATCATATAGAAACATAGCATTTCCCTCTGCAAAAGTCAAGCAAAATCCCCCCTGGGGGGTCTCTTTTCCAGTATTTTCTTTGCGCCTCTATGTTCAAATATGTTTTTTAAATATTTTTGGATAAAAAAGGGCTGCCGTCCGCTGCTTGCACACCGCCGGCAGCCTCTTTGCTGTCAATCCAACGGGGTAAAAGAGAACCTCTGGCGCAGTCCCGCAATATTCACGTCAAAGATCAACGTGCCATCGGAACGCTGGTCCTTCTCAATGGACACGTTCTCCCCCTGGCAAAAGTCCCGCACATACGCCTCCGGGTCCTCCACCTCCCGCTCCTCAAAAGACACGTCCCGCATCTGGTTGTTGGAGCACTGGTTGAAAATTTCCCGGACAATCTCGTAGGATTTCATACTGCCTCCTACGCGCACTGGATGACGACCACGTTTTTGACCAGGTCCACCGCGCTGAGCTTGCCCTCCAGGGAAATCTCCTCCCCCAGCACATCGGTGAGGACCACCTTGCCCCCGTCAAAGCCAATATTGCTGACATATTTGCAGATCAGATTTTCCGGCGTCTGTTTATTCTTGTACGCAGCTGCCAAGCACATCGTTCATTCCTCCTTTCACTTTTGAAGCAACGCAAAAGCGGAGCGCAGCTTCAGATTTCCCTCTTTGAAATCTTCTACGCTCTCCTCAATCTCCTCGGCGGCCTCCACCAGGCCCAGATTCCGCATGTTCTCCGCCAGTTCGGTCAGTTCCTCCGCGTGGTGCTCATTGTGCGCTACCATATATCCCAGCAGAGCTACGGCTTCCTCCCGGGTGGCATTGCCGCCCTCGTGCTCATGGTGGTGATGATGCCCTGCATGCTCATCATGTCCGTCGTGCATGAAACTCCGCCTCCTTTCGTTTTTCCAGGCATACCCATGGGGTAGTTCCTTTCCCGTTCATTATATCACAGGCCCGGTAAAAGTGAAGCATTTTTTGTGAATCTTTTCTGAATTTCCTTCCACCAAAACCGAAAAAACTAGAGAACGCTCTCCACAATCAGGCTCCACACGGGGATGGTAAACAGGGAGAGGATGGTGGTCAGCACCACCGTCTTGGTGGCAAACTGGTAGTCCCGGTCGTACCGGGCTGCCAGGATGGCCGTGGTGGTGGCCACCGGCATGGCCATGAGGATGACGCTGACGCTGGCAATCAGCTGGGGAACGCCGGCCAGCTTCACCCCCAGCAGCACCAGCCCGGGCAGAATGGCCAGACGCAGCACGCTCATCTCCAGGGTTTCCTTGCAGACGATGGTCCGCAGGTCCACCTCCGCCAGGATGGCGCCGATGAGCAGCATGGTCACCGGGGTCATGGCGCTGCTGAAGCCGGTGATGGTCCGGGTCAGGAACGAGGGCAGCGGAATGGGGAAAAACATGTACAGCAGCCCCACAAACACCGACACAATGCAGGGGTGGGTCAGGGCATTTTTGACCACGTTCTTCTTGTCCACCGGCGCAAAGCAGGCCAGGCCCACGGTCCAGTAGAACAGGCGCACCGGCACCAGGAACACCGAGGCCAGCAGCAGCCCGTCCGAGCCGTACATACCCTCCACCATGGGGTTTCCCAGAAAGCCGGCATTGGAAACCATGGTGCCGTACCGCATGACGCTGCGCTTCCCCTCCTCCTCCTTCCGGAACAGGACCTTGCTGAGAATATACTGCCCGATCTGGATCACCAGGGAGACCAGCATCACCTGGATCATCTGCCCCATCATCCCGTGGTCTGCCTGCAAAAACGCTGCCAGCATGTTGCAGGGGATCAGCAGGTTGATGGTAATGTCCGTCAGGCTTTTCCGGGCCTCCTGGGTGATGATCCCCCGCTTGGTCAAAAACATGCCGATCAGCACCATAAGGAACATCATCCCCTGCATTTCCAGCAGGTTTTCCATATTGATCATTTTCCCTTATCCTTTCCTCTTCCGTCTCTCTCGCCCGTTTTATTCCGATCCCGGGTTCCATTTTTCCTATTTCTTCCTATACCAGATAGCCCTCGGTGGAGAGATACCGTTCGCCGCCGTCCGGAAGCAGCACCACCAGACGCTTTTCCCGGTATTCCGACCGCTTTGCCAGCTCCAGGGCCGCCCACAGGGCCGCCCCGCCGGAGATGCCGATGAGGATCCCCTGGCTGCGGCTGAACAGCCGGCCCATCTGGTAGGCATCCTCCCACTTGGCCGTCAAAATCTCATCACAGATTTCCCGTTCCAGGGTATCCGGCACAAAGCCGGCGCCGATCCCCTGCAGTTTATGGGGTCCGGCTTTCCCGCCGGAGAGCACCGGGGAATCCCAGGGCTCCACCCCCACCACCCGCACAGAGGGCTTTTGCTCCTTCAGATATTTTCCCACGCCGGAGATGGTTCCGCCGGTGCCAATGCCCGCCACAAACGCGTCCACCTGTCCGTCCGTATCCTCCCAGATTTCCGGGCCGGTGGCCGCATAGTGGGCCGCCGGATTGGCCGGGTTCACAAACTGGCCCGGCAGGAACGCCCCGGGGATCTCCTTTGCCAGCTCCTCCGCCCGGGCAATGGCCCCGGACATTCCCTGGCTCCCGGGCGTCAGCACGATCTCCGCCCCATAGGCTGCCAGCAGATTCCGGCGCTCCACGCTCATGGTCTCCGGCATGGTAAAAATGGCCCGATAGCCCCGGGAGGCAGCTACCGCCGCCAGGCCAATGCCGGTGTTGCCGCTGGTGGGCTCAATGATCACCGACCCGGGAGCCAGCTTCCCCTCCTTCTCTGCCTGCCGGACCATGGATACCGCCACCCGGTCCTTGCTGCTGCCCGCCGGATTCCGGCCCTCCAGCTTCACCCAGATTTTCGCCTCGGAACTGGCCGCCTCCAGGAAACGGGACGGCTCCAGCAGCGGCGTTCCGCCAACCAGCTCTTCCATACTCTTATATACACGCATTGTAGAGTTTTCCTTTCTTTCCAAAATTCCGGTTCTTCCGGCATATGGCCCGGAATAATCCTGCCGTGTCCTATTATACTGAAGTTTTCCCGGTTCCGCAACGGACATTCCGCAGAATTGACATTCCTTTTTTTCTGTGCTATTTTAAAGATGCCTGCCTGCAGGGCAATGGCCTATGCAGGGGACAAATCCAAAAAAAGGAGAGATTTCCCATGTTTCAGGTGACAGACACGAAAAATGCTCCGGCCGCCATCGGCCCTTACTCCCAGGCAATGGCCTGGAATAACCTGATTTTTACTTCCGGCCAGGTGCCGCTGGATCCCCAGTCCGGCCAGGTGGTGGGTACCACCATTGCCGAGCAGGCCGAACAGGTCATGAAGAACCTGGGCGCCGTGCTGGAGGCCAACGGGGTGGGTTTTGAAAACGCCATCAAGACCACCTGCTTCCTGGCAGATATGGCAGACTTTGGCACCTTCAACGAGGTTTATGCCAAATACTTCACCGGAAAGCCTGCCCGCTCCTGCGTGGCCGTGCGGGAACTGCCCAAGGGCGTGCTGTGTGAGGTGGAGGTCATTGCCGTCAAATAAGCGGGCGATACCGGCCCCCAAGCCAAGAAGGACGGAAACGGTTCCCAAGAGGAACCGCCTCCGTCCTTCTTTTTGTGCTCACATTTTTGCGTCCGCCGTCAATCCAGAGGAATCTCCGCCAGTTCCTTGGGGGGAACCGCCTCAGCCGACTCCCGCACCACCTTTTTCACCGCCTGGGCCGCCTTGTTCACCGGAGCAATGGTGCCGGCGCCGCCTACGCAGCCGCCGGGACAGCCCATGCCCTCAATAAGGCAGCCATCCATCTTGCCGGCCTTGGCCATCAGCAGCACCTTCCGGCACTCCGCCAGGCTTTCCGCGTGCTCAATGTTTACCTCCACATCCGGGTAATAGGTATGGATGCACTTCTCAATGGCCTCCACCACGCCGCCGGCCACCGCATATCCACGGCCCGCGCCGGTGGCATCGTGTACCTCCACCTCTTTTTCGTAGGTGCTCATGTCAATGCCCCGGGCCTCGAAAATAGCGTCCAGTTCCTCAAAGGTAATCACAAAATCCACATCGCTGCGCACATCGTGCCGGGATGCCTCCAGCTTTTTGGATGCGCAGGGGCCAATGAACACCACGTGGGCGTTGGGATGCTTCTGCTTGATGGTCCGGGCCGTGGCCACCATGGGGGTCAGGGCGTTGGAGATCTTATCGATCATGTCCGGGAAGTACAGCTTGGCCAGCATTGCCCAGGAAGGGCAGCAGGAGGTCAGCAGGAACGGCAGCTTTCCGGGCAACACCTCCTCCACATAGTGCTTGGCCTCCGTGGCGGCTCCCATATCCGCTCCCAGGGCCACCTCATAGACCTCGGAAAAGCCCAGCTCCATCAGGGCTGCCTTAATCTTTCCGGCGGTCACGCCCGGGCCGAACTGTCCGGCGATGGCCGGGGCCACCTCCGCGATCATTTCCTCACCCTCCTTCATGGCCCGGATCATCTGGAAAATCTGGGACTTGTCCGCGATGGCGCCGAAGGGGCAGTTGACCATGCACATACCGCAGGACACGCATTTGTCCGGATTAATATAAGCCCGGCCCAGGCTGTCGCTCTCAATGGCGTTTACGCCGCAGGCCTCCGCGCAGGGGCGGATCTCATGGGCAATGGCGTCATAGGGGCAGGCGGCCTTGCACTTGCCGCATTTGATGCATTTTTCCGTGTCAATATGGGAACGGCCGTCCACAATGGATACCGCATCCTTGGGACATACCTCCACACAGGGGTGCGCCACGCAACTGCGGCAGTTGTCCGTCACCTTGTACGCGTTGGCCGTGCAGGCATCGCAGGCAGAGGGGATCACCTGCATCAGCGGCGGCTCATAATACTTTTCCGAGATATTGCTCTCGTCCAGCCCTGCCGTCAGATGGACCGGCGCATCCTCCGGGCGCAGGCTCATGCCCATGGCCAGCCGCACCCGCTCCGAGGCAATGGCGCGCTCCCGCCAGATACTCTCCCGGTACTGGGGGACATCTCCCGGTGATATTTTATAAGGAATGGCCTCAATGTCATTATTCAGATTGGTGGACTCATAGGCCAGTCGGGCAATCTCTGTAAACACCTGTTTTCTCAGTCGCTTGACAGCGGTATCCAAACCTCGAATCATCTGCTTCTCCTCTCGAATTCCTGTATCCTTACATTTCTCTGTTCGTCCCTAGGATACGATACTTTTCGGATTTTCGCAAGGTTTTTTCTGTTTCTACCGGCAGGAAGACATGGTATAATGTCCGTACCAAGGAGGGATACCCATGAACAATTACGAGATCGCCAAAGAAAAAATTCAGCCGGAATTTCTCAAATACGACCAGGAAGCCATGATCCGCCGGTTCCGCCTGGCCCACGATGACGCCTACCTGTACCTGGAATTCTGCGGTACCACCTTTCGAATTTGCCGGAGTACCGGGGCGGTGGAAAAGCCCGCCGGCCCCGGAGGCACCTTTGCCGCCGGAGCCGTGCCGGCCGATTTCACGGAAGCCCTCTCCCTCTACGACATGCTCTGCTGGTCCCGGCCTGACGCCTCCTTGAGCGGCCGCTGGTGCCAGGTCAACCGCCTGCCCGGCGTAGGGCAGAACCAGGGGCTGGGGGACCGGCTCACCGACGGGGAGGAGCAGGAGATCGACCAGCATCCGGAGGCGTTCCGAAGAGCCTGCCGGGAGCTGGGAGGAACGGAGATTCCGCTGGGGGACCTGGGCTACCAGATCCCGGTTTTCCCCTTTTTCCCGGTGCAGCTGCGCTTCTACCATGGGGATGAGGAATTCCCCGCCCAGCTGACCGTCCTGTTTGACGAAAACACCCTGCAGTTTATGCACTATGAGACTACCTATTACGTGCGTGGCTGTCTGCTCCGGGCAATTCTCCAGAAAATGCGGGAGGCAGATGCGCTCTAAGCGCCTCTGCCTCCCGGCCCGTCCGGCGGTCTCCCGCCGTTTTTTCATTCCTGGTGTTACAGCCAGGCTTTTTTCTCTTTCTCCACCTTCATGGGCCAGGCGCTCTGGTCTGTGTGCAGCAGCTCGTGGGCCCGGTGGGACATGGGCTTCTCCAGGTAATCCTCATACAGCTTCACAATCGCCGGATTCTCATGGGAAAAACGCAGCTTGTTCTCCGCGTCCAGCTCATAGAGGTATTCGCTTCGCTTCTCTGCCAGCTCCTGGCCGTCGTGGATGGGCTGGCCGCCCCCGCCCACGCAGCCGCCGGGACATGCCATGACCTCCACAAAATCGTACTGGACTTCTCCCCGGCGCAGGGCCTCCATCAATTTCCGTGTGTTCCGGAGCCCGCTGACCGCCGCCACCTTCACCTTGGTGCCGGCCATGTTGAACTCGCTCTCCCGCCATTCCTGGGGAGAGCGGATGGCCTGGAAGGAATCCGGAGCCGGGTTCTTGCCGGAGATCATGTAGTAAGCGGACCGCAGAGCCGCCTCCATGACGCCGCCGGTGCTGCCGAAAATAACGCCGGCGCCGCTGCTGACACCCAGAGGCCGGTCAAATTCCTCCTCCTCCAGGGCATCCACCATAATCCGGTCCGCCCGGATCATCCGGGCCAGCTCCCGAGTAGTGAGAACACAGTCCACATCCTGACCGGCTCCGGCATCCCGCATCACCGGGATCTCCGCCTCATACTTTTTGGCGATACAGGGCATAATGGACACACTGTAGATCCGGCTGGGATCCACGTTCAGCAGCTTGGCGTAGTAGGTTTTGGCCACCGCGCCGAACATCTGCTGGGGGGACTTGGCGGTGGACAGCTGAGGCACCATATCCGGGTACTGGGATTTGACAAACCGCACCCACCCGGGACAACAGGAGGTAAACAGAGGTCTCCCGGTCTCCCGGATCTGGTCAAACCGGGACAGGAACTCGCTAGCCTCCTCCATGATCGTCAGATCCGCGGAGAAGCTGGTGTCAAACACATAGTCAAAGCCCAGGCGGCGCACTGCCGCCACCAGACGCCCTACCGTGGCCTTCTCCCGGGGGACGCCCAGGCCTTCCGCCCAGGAAGTCCTCACCGCCGGCGCCACCTGGACAATGGTAATCTTTTCCGGATCCGCCATGGCGTCCAGCACCTGATACCAGTCCTCCCTGCCCCGGAGCGCCGCCACCGGGCAGTGGGTAATGCACTGGCCGCAGAGGGTGCAATCCGAATCCTCAATCTTCCGCATACCGGACACGCCGATGGTGGTGCGGCCGCCGGTGTTGGCCACATCCCACACATTCATGCCCTGGATCTTATCACAGACCTGCAGGCACCGCATACAGCGGATACATTTCTGAGCCTTCCGGACCAGCGGGAATTGTTCCGGCCAGGGTTCCGGCGCCCAGTCATCCGGGAAGGGATTGGAGACAATCCCCATATCGTTGGAAATCTGCTGCAGATTGCAGTTGCCGCTCCGCTCGCATATTGCGCAGCGGCTGTCGTGCTGGGACAGCAGCAGCTGCATATTGGTCCGCCGCACCGAACGGACCTTGGGGCTGTTGGTGTAAATTTCCATTCCCTCCTGCACCACATTATTGCAGGAAGTGATCAGCTTTTCCTTGTCGGCCATCTCCACCACGCAGACCCGGCAGGCGGCAATCTCGTTGATCCCCTTGAGATAGCAGAGACTGGGGATCCGGATGCCCACGGAGGCGGCCGCCTCCATCACCGTCGTTCCCTCCGGAACCGTCACCTGTTTCTCATCAATCTTTAGACTTACCATCGGGAATTGCGGCCTCCTTTCAAAATACCGTATCCAAAATGATCGCAGCGCAGACAGCGGCTGGCCTCCTGGAACGCCTCCTCATCCGTCATGCCGATCTCAATATGCTCAAAATTGCCCTTCCGCTCGCCGGACTCCTTTTCCCGCAGGTTGATCCGACCGCAGGGTTTTTTGTCCATCAGGTTGGCCGCCGGAATCTCCACATCGCAGCTGATGTTGTGATGGAAGCCCAGATACTCGTCGATGTTTGCCGCCGCCACCTTTCCGGCGGCGATGGCCCGGATCACAGTGGCCGGGCCGGTGACACAGTCGCCGCCCACAAACACCCCGGGGATGTCCCCCTCCAGGCTGTCGTCCACGGTCTGCAGCACCCCTCGCTTCACCTCCAGGCCAAACTCCTCAAAGTGGGCCGTCTCAATTCCCTGGCCGATGGCGGTGATCACCACATCGCAGGGGATCCGCACCGGCTCCTCCGACGCATTCTGAGGGCGGGGGCGCCCCTGGGAATCCATGGCTCCGCAGATCTGGGGCTGCACCCAGATGGCCTCCACATTTCCCTGCTCATCCGTCTCAATCCGCAGCGGGGCGTTGAGGGTGATCAGCTCCGCGCCTTCGGCAATGGCGCCCTCCACCTCCTCCGGCATGGCCGTCATGTCATTGCGGCGCCGGCGGTAAGCCACCATCACCTTGGAAGCCCCCAGGCGGATGGCCGTCCGGGTGCAGTCCATGGCCACGTTGCCGCCGCCCACAATGACCACCCGCTTGCCGGAAAGGTCAATGGGATGGTCCAGGCCCACATTCCGGAGCATTTCCACCGCCGAGACCACGTTGCCGTCCCGGACCTGCTCCTCCCCGGCAATGCCCGCTTTCTTATTGGTCTGGGCGCCGATGGCCACATACACCGCGTCAAACTGTTCGTGGAGCTCCCGGATGGTCACATCCTTGCCCACGTTCACATTAATATGCACCTCAATGCCGGTGGAGAGGATGGCATCTATGTCCTCCTGCAGCCGCTCCCGGGGGAATCGGTAGGCAGGGATCCCGTACCGGAGCATACCGCCCAGGTGGGGCTTTTCCTCATACAAATCCACATGATGGCCCATCAGCGCCAGGTAGTAGGCGGCGCTGAGGCCGCTGGGGCCGCCGCCCACAATGGCCACCCGCTTGCCGGTGGCAGGCTCGTTGGCCGGCACCAGCACCGTGTCCGCATGGGCATGGTCCACGGCCACCCGCTTCAGCCCCCGGATGTTCACGGCGCTGTCGATCATGTTCCGGCGGCACCGGGCCTCACAGGGATGCTCGCAGACCATGGCGCAGGCGGTGGGGAAGGGATTATCCTTCCGGATCAGCCGCACCGCGTCCGCGTAGCGGCCCTCCGCCACCAGGGCAATGTAGCCGGGCACATCCACCCCCGCCGGACACAGGGCCACGCAGGGCACCGGCTGGGTGATGCCGGCGGCGCAGCGCCCTCTCCGGATATGGGACAGGTAGTCCTCCCGGCAGCCCTTCAGGCCGCTCAGCACCATCCGGGCCGCGTCATAGCCGATGGCGCAGTCGGCGGAGGCCTCAATGTCTTTGGCAGTC
>CAZSAF010000051.1:12913-14520 GCA_964604605.1 uncultured Lachnospiraceae bacterium | reverse complement strand
GGGATCCAGCCCACGTATCCGGAAACCGGATACGGCTCTATCGGCCATGACAAGGAATCGGCATACCCGGAGGCCCATGCCTATCCGGTGGAGCGGTTTGTGGAAAAACCGGATCGGAAAACTGCGGAAGGGTATCTGGCTTCCGGCCATTATCTTTGGAACAGCGGCATGTTTGTCTGGAAAGTATCCACCATTCAGGCCAAACTGGCGCAGTATATGCCGGAGGCCGCCCAGGGGCTCAAAACCATCCAGGATGCCATTGGCACACCGGACCAGGAAGCAGTGCTGGACCGGAAATTCCGAAACCTTCCTTCCGAATCGGTGGACTATGGTATTATGGAAAAGGCAGATCATATCTATACAATTCCAGGAGATTTTGGCTGGGACGATGTGGGAAGCTGGCTGGCAGTGGAGCGCATCCGCCCGGCGGACAGCCAGGGCAATGTGCTGGAAGGCAATGTGGTGGCGGTGAATACGTCTCACAGCACGATTCAGGGTGGCAAGAAACTGATTGCTGCTGTAGGACTGGAAAATTTGATTGTGGTGGATACGGAGGATGCCATTCTGATCTGCTCTAAAGACCATACCGGAGAAATCAAGAAGGTGTTGGAGGAGCTTCGAAACCGCAATCGTTTCGAGTATTTATAAAGGAATCAACGGCAAGCAGAAAACAGAAAAAAACAGGAGATGTGAAAATGAAAACAGCATTGATTACCGGTATTACCGGACAGGACGGTTCTTACCTGGCAGAGTTACTTTTGGAAAAAGGGTATCGGGTTTATGGCCTTTTAAGGCGGAAAAGTGTGATTGATTATGGCAATGTAGAACATCTGAAGGATCAGCTGCATTTTATCTATGGAGACATGACGGATCTGGTTTCCCTGGTTCACGCCATGCAGACTTCTCAGGCAGATGAAGTGTATAATCTGGCAGCCCAGTCCTTTGTGGCGCCCAGCTGGGATCAGCCGGTGGCGACGGCGGAAATTAATGCCATCGGCGTAGCCAACCTGCTGGAGGCCGTACGGATTGTGCGGCCGGAGGCCCGGTTCTATCAGGCGTCCACCAGTGAAATGTTTGGAGAAGTGCAGGAGATTCCTCAGAGCGAGACTACGCCGTTTTACCCCCGTAGTCCCTATGGGGTGGCCAAGCTGTACGGCCACTGGATTACCAAAAATTATCGGGAAAGCTATGGAATGTTTGCCTGCAGCGGTATTCTGTTCAACCATGAGAGTGAACGTCGGGGCAAGGAGTTTGTAACTCGGAAGATTACCGATGCGGCTGTGCGGATTTCCATGGGACTGCAGGATGTGCTGGAGTTGGGAAACCTGGATTCCAAACGGGATTGGGGCCATTCGGCAGACTATGTGCGGGCCATGTGGCTGATGCTGCAGCAGGAACAGCCAGATGACTATGTGGTGGCTACCCGGGAAACCCGTACGGTGCGCGCTTTTACGGAGATTGCTTTCCAGAAGGTGGGAATCCAACTGGAGTGGCAGGAAACCGGTGTGGAGGAAAAGGGAATTCGTAAAAGTGACGGCAAGGTGCTGGTGCGGGTGAATCCTCAGTTTTTCCGGCCGGCGGAGGTGGAACTGCTGGTGGGAAATCCG
>CAZSAF010000051.1:0-12903 GCA_964604605.1 uncultured Lachnospiraceae bacterium | reverse complement strand
AGCGGGAGATTTCTTTTGAGCAGATGGTAGAGCGGATGGTACAGGCGGATCAGGAACGGGTGCGCCGGGAAACCTCCGGTTTGTGTCAGGAATGACAGAGGAGAGCCATGAAAGCTTTGATTACCGGTGGTTCCGGTTTTGTGGGAAAATATTTGAGAGATGAGCTGGAGAAATTGGGATGGACGGTCTATATTACAGGACTGGAGACAGAGGGGACTGACGAAATTCCGGAAAATTTTTGTCATCTGAATATCCTGGAACAGGATGCCATCGAAAAGCTGTTGCGGCAGCTGCGGCCGGACGCAATATTTCATCTAGCCGCCCAGAGTTCGGTGGCTTTGTCCTGGAAGAATCCCGCTTTGACGGTGGATGTAAATGTCAAGGGAGCAGTGAATTTGCTGGAAGCCATCCGGCAGGTAGGAGAACCCTGGCCCAGGACAATTCTCGTTGGCTCCGGGGAAGAGTACGGGCACATCCTTCCGCAGGAAACGCCGGTGACAGAGGAAAATCTGCTCCGGCCGGGAAATCTGTATGCAGCTACCAAGGCTGCTCAAAATCTGATCGGTAAAATTTATGCGCAGGCATACGGGTTGCCGGTTATATTGGTTCGGGCCTTCAATCACATTGGGCCGGGGCAGTTGCCGGGGTTTGTGGCTGCAGATTTCTGCAAGCAGATCGCAGAGGCAGAGGCAGGGCTTCGAGAGCCGGTGATGCGAGTGGGCAATCTTACTGCCCGGCGGGACTTTACCGATGTGCGGGACGTGGTGCGGGCTTACCGGCTGCTGGCGGAAAAAGGCCGACCGGGAGAAACCTACAATGTAGGTAGTGGCCATGCGGTGGAGATCCGGGAATTGCTGCGGTGCCTTCTTTCTCTGTCTGCGGGGGATATTCAGGCAGAGGTGGATCCGGCGAAATTCCGTCCGGTGGATGTGCCGGTGTTGGAGGCGGATATTCGAAAGTTGCAGACAGATACCGGATGGGGGCTGGAATTTTCACTGGAGGAGACGCTGGAGGATACATTAAATTATTGGCGTACTCAGATACAGAATTGTAATAAAAATTAAAAAAACACGAAAAAAGCGAAAAAACGGAGAAATTACTTGTTCGGAATATACACTTGTGCTATAGTTAAAACGGAACGCTGAAAATCGAGTTTTCCAAGGGGGAATTCAGTGATTCCAAAATACAAAGAAAGGGGAGTCGGTTTTTTGAAGCGATTCAAGTTGAGAGTATGTGCGGTTGTCTGCGCGGCTGTAACAGCATTGAGCAGTGTGCCTGTGATGGCAGCTTCATTGCCGGAAGAAACATTGCCGGTGGTGGAGAGCAGTGATGTCGCACCAGAAGAGACGCTTTCCACGTTGGAGGAGAGTAGTCAAGCTGTTTCGGAGAGCTCTGTAGCGGAGGAAAGTACGGCGGAAGAAACCACCATGGCAGAGGAACCCTCTATGCCAGAGGAAACCACTGTGGCAGAGGAAACCACTGTGGCAGAGGAGACGGTCGAAAGCACGGAAGAAACGCAGGAATCTGCGGAAGCTCTGGCAGTGGAGGCTTCCAGTGATCGCCGTACATATCTGGAAGGGTTTGTGACCCGGCTGTATGAGAAGTGCCTGGGACGTACTGCGAGACCAGATGAGGTATCCGATTGGATGCAGCGCTTGGAAGCAGGAACTGCCAATGGCGCAGATACAGCTTATGGATTTATTTTCAGCGCAGAATACAAACGGAAACAGACCGATGACGCTTCTTATGTGGCTATGTTGTACCGCACCATTTTGGGCAGAGAAATTCAAAGTGGAGAGGCACAGACCTGGTTGTCTTATCTGGAGAGAGGGGCCAGCCGCGAATGGGTATTTGAGGGGTTTGTGAATTCCGCAGAGTTTACCCGGATTTGCGCTCAGTACCAGGTAAACAAAGGGGAATACCATTCCAATGATGTGCAGGACCGAAATCTGGATGTAACCAGTTTCGTGATCCGGTTGTATGAAACCTGCCTGGGCCGTCGGCCGTATCCTTATGAGCAGGGACTGAAGGACTGGGTGGGCTGGCTTCTGGATGGAAGTATGACCGGCTGCGATGTGGCTTGGGGATTCCTGGACAGCGCCGAAGTAAATCGAAAGAATCTTAGCGAGAGAGAGTATATTACGCTGCTTTACCGGGCGCTGATGGGCAGAGAGCCGGATCAGGGAATGGATACCTGGCTGGCAGAGTTTGATAAAGGGGTATCGAAGCGGTATGTAGTGCGTGGATTCCTGTACTCCAATGAGTTCCATCGAATCTGCAGCCAGTACGGAATTACCCAGGGCGAGTTTTCCCTTACGGAAGCCCGTGATCTTTATCCAGATATCAGCGGGTTTGTGAAAGAATTTTATCAGGTATGCCTGGGAAGAGAGGCAAGAGGCGAGGAATTGAATGACTGGGTAGGCCGCCTGGCATCCAAATCTTCCTCCGGCTTGGATATTGCGTCCGGATTTTTCTTCTCCAATGAGTACACACGCAAAAACCGGAGTAATTATGACTTTGTGGCAGATGCGTACCGCGCATTGCTGGGACGTACCGGTACAGAGAGCGAACGGAATGATTGGGTACAGCGTTTGAACGATGGATGGAGCCGGGAGACTGTTATTGCTACCATGGCGGAAAGCCGGGAATACCGGGCAAAATGTGAGGCCATTGGGGTGGCATATCTGAAAAACGGTTGGATGACGGTTGGCGGGAAAAGTTACTATGTGCAGAATGATACCATGCTCAGTGGTTGGCAGACCATTGATGGAAACCGCTATTATTTTGATCCCTCGGATGGAAATGCGCGTGCTACCGGCTGGACCTATGCGGATGGCCTGAAGTATTACTTCAACAGCGATGGAACACTGTGCACGGATCTGGATGGAATCATTGGCAAGCAGTCCTCTTACCAGATTAAGATTAATCGGCAGTGCAACACGGTGACGGTTTACGCCAAGGATGGAAGTAACGGATATATTATTCCGGTCAAGTCCTTTATCTGCTCCACCGGGGCCAACGGCGCCACGCCGCTGGGTACTTATACTACTCCCAACAAGTATCGCTGGCATGAGCTGATGGGTAATGTGTATGGCCAGTGGTGCACCCGGATTGTGGGCGGCGTACTGTTCCACTCCGTGTATTATCATGATTACACCAATTCGACGCTGTATACCAGTGCTTACAATCAGTTGGGAAGTTCGGTTTCTCACGGCTGCGTTCGCTTGACTGCGGGAGATGCCAAGTGGATTTATGATAACTGTGCACTGGGAACCACCGTGATTGTGTATGATAGCTCGGTGGCTGGTCCTTATGGAAAGCCCAGCGCTTACACGCTGCCGTCCTGGCATACCTGGGATCCCACGGATCCTACGGCCTATTCTCTGTGCCAGGCCAGAGGCTGCCATTGATGCAAGTACAACAAGAGGGGCAGGAGCAGTTCCTGCCCCTCTTGTTGCCAAGGATGGCCTTTTCGTGTATAATGATAAAAGTTGCGGAAAAGTAGTTTGGGTTGCTGCCGTCAAGGCAAGAATATGGGGAGAGGCATGAAGATTGCATTTGAATCGCAGCTCCTGATGGAGGCGGAGAAAACGGGGATTGGATGGGTGGCCGATGGCATTTTGCGGCAGTTGCGCCGTCAGCGGCCGGAGGATACCATGCAGTTGAATTATTTTAAGCTGCGAAACCGCTCGGCGGGCCGTCCGGCCTCCATAGAAGAATATGTGCAGTTGGGATTTCAGGATGTGTCTGCCCGGTTCAGCTTCAGTCTGTACCGGATGATCTGGAACGTGCTGCCGCTTCCCTACTCCTGGTTTTTTGGGAATGATACGGATGTGACTCTGTTTTTTAATTACTATATACCGCCGGGTGTGAAGGGGAAAAAGATCACCATCTTTCACGATATGGCTTACAAACGGTTTCCGGAAACGGTACGTGCCAGAACCAAAATGATGCTGGATTCCAATATGGAACAGGCCTGCCGCAGGGCAGATGCAATTTTGACGGTATCAGAGTTCTCAAAGAGAGAGATCCTGGAGTATCTTCCGGTGTCTCCGGAAAAAATTACGGTGATGCCTCTGGGCATTCGCTCAGAGCGTTTTCACACCGGCTATACGGAAGATCAGATCCGGGTGGTCCGGGAAAAGTACCATCTTCCCCAAGATTATCTTTTGTATTTGGGCACTTTGGAGCCAAGAAAGAATATCGAGAGGCTGGTGGAGGCCTACGGTGTCCTGCGCCAGAGAATGGCAGATGTCCCCCCGCTGATTTTGGCAGGCCGTAAGGGCTGGATGTACGATACTATATTTGCTAAGATCCAGGAACTGGGGCTGGAGCAATGTATCTGGTCCACCGGATATGTGGAGAATGAAGCGGTTCCACTGCTCATTGCCGGTGCTGTGGCTTTTCTCTTTCCTTCCCTCTACGAAGGTTTTGGCATGCCGCCGTTGGAGGCCATGGCCTGCGGTACTCCGGTACTGACAGCCAATGTCAGCTCTATGCCGGAGGTGGCGGGGGATAGCGCCATTTTGGTAGATCCGTTTTCTGTGGAGAGCATTGCCGAGGGGATGGGGCGCCTGGTGGAGAACCCGGATTTGCGGCGGGAGCTGTCTGAGAGGGGAATTCAACGGGCTTCCCGGTTTACCTGGGAGCGCTCTGCGGGAATTGTCTCAGAGGTTATACAGAGGCTGGTTCAAGATGGACAATAACAAGAAAATTAAGGTGCTGCAGGTGAATAAGCTGTATGCACCAGTCAACGGCGGAATTGAACGGGTTGCCCAACAGCTGGCGGAAGGCCTGCGGGACCGAACGGATACCAAGGTTTTGGTTTGCCAGCAAAAAGGGAAGGGAAAAACCGAATGGATTCATGGCGTGGAGGTACACCGGGCCTCCAGTCTGGGGACATTCTTTTCCATGCCGGTCTCGTTTGCTTTTCTGCGGGAGTTTCGGCGGCTTTCCCGGGATCGGGATGTGATACAGCTGCATTTGCCGTTTCCCTTGGGGGATTTGGCCTGTTTTTTGTCCGGATACAAGGGGGCGGTGGTGCTCTGGTGGCACTGCGACATTGTGCGCCAGAAAAAGCTGATGCGTTTTTATAAACCATTGATGCAGTGGACGCTGCGGCGGGCAGATGTGATTATTGCAGCAACCCAGGGGCACATAGACCATTCTCCCTATCTGCGGCCGTTTGCGGATAAGTGTGTGGTGATTCCCTTTGGGGTTCCCCAGGTGGAAGAACCGCTGCCGTTTCGGAATCAGCTGCCGGTGCGCTTCTTGTTTTTGGGACGTCTGGTTTCCTACAAAGGATGCGATGTGCTTTTGCAGGCCTTTCAAAAGGTTCAACAGGCGGAGCTGACCCTGGTGGGTGACGGCGTTCTTCGGGAGGAATTGGAGGCACAGGCACGACAGTTGCAGATAGAGGATCGGGTCCGTTTTTTGCATGGCCTCTCGGATTCCCAGGTGCAGGAACAGCTGTGCCAGTGTGACGTGTTGGTTTTGCCTTCGGTGACTCAGGCAGAAGCTTTCGGTTTGGTACAGATTGAGGCAATGGCATGGGGAAAGCCGGTGATCAATACGCGTCTTCCCAGCGGCGTGCCCTACGTCAGCCTGGATCGGGTTACCGGTCTTACCGTAGAACCGCGGAATGCGGAGGCTTTGGCGCAGGCCATGCGGGAAATGGTAGAGAAACCGGAACTGCGCAAGCAGTGGGGCGAAAATGCCCGGAAGCGGGTGGAGGAAAATTACCTGGAAAGCATTATGCTGGATCAGGTTTACCAGGTTTATCAAAACGAAAAGAAAAGGAAGGGGTAGTCCATGAGTCAACAAGAGAAAAAGAAACCTGTTTTGGTGGTGATGGCAGCCGGAATTGGCAGCCGGTACGGCGGAGGAATCAAGCAGCTGGCTTCGGTGGGGCCTTCCGGTGAGTTGGTCATTGATTATTCCGTGTATGATGCCCGGGAGGCCGGATTTGAAACGGTAATTTTCATTATTCGCCGGGATATTGAGACGGATTTTCGCGAAAAAATCGGAGATCGTTTGGAGAAATCCATGGAAGTCCGCTATGTATTCCAGGATCCGGATGATCTTCCAGGGGGATTTACACGGCCGGCCAGCCGGATAAAGCCCTGGGGAACCGGCCAGGCAGTGCTGGCCTGCCGCCATATCCTGGATGCGCCTTTTGCGGTTATCAATGCAGATGACTATTATGGAAAAGAGGCTTTTCGGAAGATTTATCGGTTCCTGGAAAATATGCCCTCCTCGAGAGAGGGACATTTTACTTTTGGAATGGCGGGTTTTGTATTGGGCAACACCCTCAGTGACTATGGGACCGTTACCCGCGGCATCTGCCTGACGGATGCGGAAGGAAAGCTGACGGGCATTGAGGAGACCAAGGAGATCCGCCGGGAGGAAGACGGCGTGGTTCGGGGAACCTACCAGGGGCAGAGAAAGGAGCTCAACGACCGAGGGCCGGTGTCCATGAATTTCTGGGGATTTCCCTCGGAATTCCTTCCCTGGCTGGAGCGCGGCTTTGAAGAATTTCTGGGCCAGCTTCAGGATGCGGACAAAGAAGAATATCTGTTGCCGATTCTGGTAGATCAAATGCTGGTCAGAGGGGAGGCAGAGGTTCATGTTCTGCCCACGGAAGACGCCTGGTTTGGCATGACCTATCAGGAAGATCGGAAGCTGGTGGCAGAGCGACTGGCGGAGATGGTGCGTGAGGGAGCGTACCCTACACCATTATTTGGCGAATCGATCAGTCAGTGAAAGCGGGATAACAAGAGAATCGAGCATAAAGAAGAAAGAGGGGTTCAAACGAATGAAGAGAACGGTTGTCATGTATCTGTTGACAGCCACCATGGTACTGCAGAGCCTGGGGGCGGCTCAGCCGGTATTTGCCGAGGCGGCTGCTTCCGGGGAATCGCTGGTGGAGTCGACCGCGGAAAGCCTGGAGGAAAGTCCGGAAACGGAAGAGGTCTTGGCAGAGTCTGAAGCGGAAATCACAGAGGAAAGCCAGGAAGCGGTCTTTTCCTGGGGAGAGGGAAGGCTGGGAAATACACCGGCTGCTATTTTGGGCGGTGGAAGGCTGGCGGAGACCGAAGATGGCAGTGTGTATTTTTCGGATAAGGATTCCGGCATACTTCAGTATCGGGACAGCCAGGGGAATGTCCATACCTTGGCTCCTCAGGAGGGAAGCAGCCTAAATGTGTTTGCGGATGCCGTCTACTATGTTGTGGACCGTGAGGTGAGAATGCTTCAGCTGTCCACGGGACAGAATTCTACCCTATTGTCCTGGGATGAGACGATTGACCAGCTCTATGTGGTTGAGAACGCTGGTTTCTATTTTCTGGCCGGCGGCAGTCTGTATGGCAGTGCTTTTGGCGGGGAGGTAAGCTGTATCCGGGAGGATGGCTCCATTGTGGGTTTTGTGCCCACCCGGGAAGGCATGCTGTATGCCAAGGGAAGTGTATTGCATTGGGATATCTGGGCAGGAGAGACGCTGGTGGCTTCCGACGTTTCCAACTGGGATTGCCAGGATGGCTATCTGGTTCTCTCGATGGATGGGGAAGAATATCAAAAGTCCCTGTCGGAGCTTTTCAGTGGCGCCCGCAGTGCTTCTCAGCTGGAAGCTTACCAGATGAGTGAGACTCATTCGGTGGGTGAGCTTTTGAATCACGATGAGGAGTGTGAGGTCTGTGCGGCCAACGGCGACTTGGTGGCGGAAGGGCTGATGGAAGTGGAGGCAGAGCCGGAGCCCCTGGCGATTACGGCGGATGTATCCGCTTATGCGTCCCTGAGCACAGGAATTCAGAACATTGTCAAACGGGCAGAGCAACAGTATCAGATTCAGTGGACTCCTTTGGAGGATATTGATGGCTGGAACCGGCAGTATACCTTTGAAGCGGGGACTGCCTATCAGGGTATCCCGTATGGGCAGCCGATTTACGGGCAGTTTATACCTTTTGCATCGGACAACAGTGTACCATCTGTGCAGGCGCTTCAGGAATTTTTGGATGCGGTAAACGATCCGGACAGCCTCATGTATACAGCGGTCTCCAGTTATAATAAGGTGGCGCCCTATTATTCATCGGACTGCAGTTCCTTTGTCTCTTATGCCTGGGGGCTGTATCGGCATACCACGGCCAGCTTGCCGGGAGAGTGTACCAAGGTCAGCAATCAGAGCATTTACAGTGTTCAGGTGGGAGATATCTTTAACAAATCGGGTAGTCATACGGTACTGGTGGCGGATATTGGCTATGCCAGCGATGGAACCATTGAGTACATTGACATTTTGCAGCAGACGCCTCCCAAGGTAAAGCTGACCCGGTATGGAGTCGGCGGGGAGGAGACCTTGACTACACTCCATGAGACTTATCTGGGATCCGGATATACGCTGTATCGCTTTAACGGCAGAAATTCCGTGACCTATACTCACAGCTGTGCCTCCCCGGTGGATGGAGATACCTGCAGCCTGTGTGCCAGTCAGCTGTATTTTGCGGAAAACGATGTCTGGGTTCAGGAGGGGGAGAGCATTCGCCTTTCCTTGACCAATACCACGGGAAAGAGTGTAACCTGGAAAAGCATGGATACCAGTGTGGCCACCGTGGACAGTAATGGTACAGTGACGGGACTAAACGGAAGCGTTGAGGACGCCTACGGCCATACGGTGAATGTAGTCATTCAGGCCTCTGCCGGGGGGAAAACAGCAGTATGCACCGTGCATGTGATACGGGAAGAGGTTGACAACACGGTGGAGGATTTTGTAAAAAGGCTGTACCGCCTGGTACTGGGACGTGTGCCGCGAACCGATGAGGTGGAATTTTGGGCTGATATTCTCAAAAATCATGAGATGTCCGGAACCGAAGTAGCCGCAGGTTTTGTATTCAGTGCAGAGTATCAAAGAAAGAATGTCAGCAATTATCAGTATGTTTACACCATGTATCAGGCAATGATGGGACGGGACCCTCGTGACGATGAAGTGGCATTTTGGCAGAGATATCTGGATGCTGGATTTACACGAAATTTTATCTATGAAGGCTTTGCCAATTCTACGGAATTCGGCCGAATTTGTGGAAATTATGGAATTGTCCAGGGAAGTTACAGTGAGCGGGGCTATGTAGATAATCATGAACAGGTTACCTTCTTTGTGGCCAGACTGTATCAGACCTGCCTGGGAAGAAATCCCCGAACCGATGAGGCGGAGGATTGGGTGAGACGTCTGGTGAATGGCAGCTTCGGCGGCAGAGAGGTGGTGTATGGCTTTTTCTTTAGTGCGGAGTTTCAGCGCCAGAACCATAGCAATACGCAGTATGTACGGCTGTTGTATCAGGCATTTATGGATCGCGTTCCTACCAATGCGGAGGCGCAGGATTGGATTGATCGACTGAACAATGGTGCCAGCCGCACCTTTGTCTTTGACGGTTTTGCGTATTCAGCGGAGTTCAGACGTATTTGCAATGCCTATGGAATTGATGTATGATATCGTATATATGTGGAGAGACTTAAGTCTCTCCACATGTTTGTAAAAGATGCTGGTTTGCAGAGGAAACCGAATAAAAATGGAGGTGGCATGTAGTTGGAAGCAGCTGTCATGCATACGGACAGGAAAAAATGAAAATTGGAAGGGCAATGGCCTACGTGTTGGCCGGCATATTGTTTGTTGGGTACGTGGGAATTTTATGGTGGGCAAGAACTCCGGATGTTTCAGAGGTTTACCGGATGTATTATATAGATCATGAACTACAGGAATGGCCTGGGGAGGATGGGCTTCGCGTTACCTCTGATGATTGGGAATACCTGCGGCTTACAACGGAAGATACAGAAAAAAGACAAAACGTTTGGGGCAAGGGTGGTCTCATTCGGAAGAAACCGGGCGGTGGACAGATGGGAACCAGGCAAAAATCTGGTATTGGATTTCGGAGGGAGAGAGGGAGGCTTCTTTTCGGTTTTCCTGTGAGATTACAGCCTGCGTGACACCAGCTCCGGTCTCTGTTTATGCGGGAAATGTTTTGGTAGGGGAAATTTCTCCCTCTTCATCCGGCACAGTGGCGTTTTCGATCCATGCCGGGTGCGCAGATGCGAATGGGCTTTTGGAGATTTCTTTGAACGTAGAGCAAACGGTGGTACCAGGTGGTGGTAACGATAACCGTGAGCTGGGAATCATGATTTCCCGCATCAAGATGGAAAGGGTTGGAACGGAACATGATACGTGAAAGTTGGACAGGGCGGGAATGGGGAAAACTGCTGATGTGGTCACTGCCGTTGGTGCTTCTGTCCCGTGGCCTTTTATTGGCGGTCTATGAATTGTATGCACATTTTCAGGGATCGGATGCGGGATTTTGGTTTTCACTGAGCAAATGGGATACAGGATGGTATTTAAATATCATCCAGAATGGTTATGGGACCTCTCCCATGCCGGATGGAACGGCAACATGGGCGTTCTTCCCATTGCTGCCTGCCATTGTGCGCTTTTTCTGGCAATTACTGGGAGGAGATCTGAATACTGTTGCGGGAATTGTCATGTCCGGGCTGTCGGTTTTGCTGCTGGCAATCGTCTACCGCTATCTGCTGGTGACCGGTCGCAGTCGCGGAGAGGCACTGGGAATTCAGATTTTTTTTGCATTGGGCTTATATAGTTTTTACTTTGCTCTGCTCTATACGGAAACCTTGTATTTGCTGCTGGTGGTGGCCACCCTATATTTTTTACACACCCGAAAATATCTTTGGATGGGGGTGGCGGGAGCCCTTTTAAGTGCCACTCGGAATACGGGGATTATGGTGGTTTTTGCCATAGCAGTACAGGTATTGGAAGATTATTGCAGACAGGAGAAAGCAGGAAAAAGTGTAAAAGATTTCTTGAAAACGGTTTTTGCAGATTGGAAGCTAGTGCTGGGCACCTGCTTGATCCCTATGGGAATGTTTTCCTATATTGTGTATTTGGGCATTAAATTGGGCGATCCCTTGGCGTTTCTCCACGTACAGGTGGCCTGGGGCACGGGCAGCGGAAATCCCTTCAAAACGATATGGGATGGCCTGCAATCCGGAAATTTCATCTTTTTCTGCTTGGCGTGCTGTGCCATTGTGGGTTTGATTTTGATCCTTTATCTCGTTAAGGAAAAGCGATGGTCAGAAGTTTGTTTGGCGGTGATTTTCTGGCCAAGAGAGGGAGCCGGGTCCTCAGCATGGGCGTCTTGGGGTTGTCAATCCTCCTTAATTTATGGTTGGTATGGAAATGGCTCAGCGGCTCAAATTGGCTGATTTGACCGAGAAAGCAGGAAGGCGGAAAATACGGATGGAAGACAAGGAAAAGAAATTATTGTCCGTAGTGGTATCGGTATACAATGAAGAATTGGTATTGGAGAAGTTCCTGGCAGAAACCCAGGCGGTACTGGAGGCGATTCCATGGGAGTATGAATTGATCTTTGTCAATGATGGCAGCCAGGATACCAGCCTGATGATATTGGAGCAATTTGTCAAAGAGAATTCTCATATCCGTCTGATCAACTTTTCCAGGAATTTTGGACATGAGGCGGCTATGATTGCGGGAATTGATTATAGCCAGGGAGATGGGGTGATCTGTATGGATGCGGATTTGCAGCATCCTCCCGCCTGTATTCCGGAGATCGTGAAAAAGTTTGAAGAAGGATATGGAGTGGTAAACCTGGTCCGTACCCAAAATAAAGATGCAGGTTTTTTCAAAAATATGACTTCCGCTGCGTTCTATAAGGTACTGAATCTGTTGTCTCCGGTGCACTTTGAGGAAAACGCATCGGATTTCTTGGCTTTTTCCCGAGCGGCGGCCAACGTGCTGAAGCAGGCTTATCGGGAGCGGGTGCGCTTTCTCCGGGGATACGTCCAGAGCCTGGGCTTTCCCAAAACAACGCTTTACTATGAGGCCCGGGAGAGGCAGGCTGGGAAAAGCAAATATAGTATTGGGAAGTTGATGAAATTTTCGATGAACTCGCTGCTGTGTTTTTCCGATATGCCGCTAAAGCTGGGAATCTATTCAGGCTGTTTTATGGCGCTGGTAGGATTGGTACTTATGATTTATACAATCTATTCCAAATTGGTTCATGGAACTCCCAGCGGATACGCAACCATTGTGGTGCTGCTTTGTTTTATGTTCTCGCTCTTGATGGTCATTGTAGGGATTATTGGAGAGTATGTGGCTATTTTGTTTGCGGAAGTCAAGGGGCGTCCCATTTATATTGTAGAGCGGGTAGAGGGAATGAAACAGGATTCCCGGGCACCCCAAGAAGAAACTTCCGAATCGGCATCGAAGGACATGCAATCTTAGCTTGCAGAAACGGAGTATTTTTAGTTAACGGAGGGGGCGACATATTGAAAGAACGGAGTGCCCTCTCCATAGTCCAGAATATAGTAGCCACGGTCTGCTTCCAGCTCACCGGCATCCCGGACGATGGAAAAGGCAGCATCATAGTATACCGTAGTGATGCTGAGTAAAAGTGAATTTTCCTGGATGGTAGAATCCGGGTCCTGTAAAAGAATCTGTGTTCCAGGCTTCCATTGGGCAAAGTATTGGTTGCTGACAGAAACCATTGTGGAAAGGCCGGTGCAGAGCAGCGTGAAAAGGATCAAAAAGCAAATCTGCAGCTTACGCCAGGGAATTGCCTGATAAATTACAATCACGAGCATGGCAGCAATGCTCCCCAAAAAGAAGTAGGCGTAATAACTGGGAACATAGGCATACGTGCCATTCGCTACCCAATCCATGTATTTGGGGGAAAATGCATGGAGCAGGCAGGACAGGACGGCACAGATGGACAGGGTAAAGATCAGCACCTTGGAAAAGGTGATTTTGGGCATTCGATATAGCTGCAGCGCCAGAAACAGACTGCCGGCAAACGATACAAGAACCATTTTCCAGTTTAGATATGCCATGGGATC
>CAZSAF010000050.1:0-14567 GCA_964604605.1 uncultured Lachnospiraceae bacterium | reverse complement strand
ATTGCCATTTAGTTCATCAATATCATTCGCAATGCTGTCAAAAAGGGCCTTGTTCAGAGGTGTCCCCACCACCGTCGGCTCGTCCGCTCTCTCCAGGGTTACATACTGCGTGCTGTTATCCGGCATGGTCATCTTGTACCGTCCGGGTTGCGATGGTACTCTGTCAACAACTTCAATCATAATGTAATCTCCTCTCCGGACATCGGTTCCGCACTGTACCGATAATCCATTTCCATATTATTTTCCAGTTCATCCAGATCCGCCAGGATCTGCTCTATGGCGTTCGCCTGGTCAATGCTGCTGTAGGTGATGCTCCCCGGTGTCGCCGGTGTGTCCGGCCGCACCGTAAAGGCCGCCCGAAGCGCATTGATATTGTTTCGGAGTCGATCCATGTCCTCCTGCGTCCGCAGGTCCTGCATCTGCCATTCTGTTCGGGACATGACGGTCTGATCATACCCCGCTGCTGATAGCCTATTGGAAATAAATTGGACAGCCCCCTCCACCCGGTTCAGATCCTCAAAGTCAATGTAGGACTTGCTCGTATCATTGTCCAGGTCCGCCTGTGTCCGGTCCGTGATCAGGTAAATCCCGTAGTATTTGACCGTATAAAAATCGTATGAAGTGCTCAGGCTATCTGTTGCCGTGATAGAAATGGCATACCGGCCGTCTTCCGCCTTGTCGGCGGTGGTGCTCCACACTCCGTCCCCCAAGTAGGAAAATTCCACAGATACATCGTTTACCGTTCCGGACACATAAGCAATGGTTTGGGGCAGTGTTACGCTGATCGCCTGTGTCATACTGCCGTCCCTCCCTTACTCAATTTTCACGGATATAATCACGGATCCACTGGTATTGGCCGGATTCGGGGAGATCGTAAGATCACTGAAGGTGGGCACCGAAGTATCCAGCGTTACCGTCCGGGTTACACTGCTACTCTTCCCCGCGGAATCCGTCGCTGTCACAACAATGGTGTTCAATCCGTCCAACAGGGTAACCGTTTTTTCAAATGCTCCATCCGATCCGACGGATACGCTTTCCGCCGCTCCGTCATTTACCTTAATAGTCACGCTCACGGGGCTGGACGACTGATCGTTGGTCACGCCACGCACAATGCAGGACGCCGACGCCGTGACCAGCCCGTTCTCCGGCGAAGATACAGTCAGAACCGGCGGCGTAGTATCGATTGTGGCCGTGACGGTTTTCTGCACCGCAGCGTTCCCATCGTTATCCGAGCAATCCGCCTTGATCGTATGGCTGCCGTCGCTCAGCGCAGTACCAGGAGTGAAGGTAAACTGATACCCGTTGGCAATGGTGGTTTTTACCATTCCCGCGCTGTCCTGCGTATAGACTATGCTATCCACCGTCAGTTTGAAGGTGTCCGGGTCTACACCGGACCCGGACACCTCGTCTGTGACCGTCACCACGATGGCCGGTTTGTTATTAGTGAGATAGGCCCCGGCAGTCGGGCTGACAATCGTAATCACCGGCTTGACTGTCTCTTTGACCACCAGTTTCAAAGAATCCCCCAGGGATGCATCCGAAGGATCCACCGTAGCAGTAGTCTCGGCCGAGTTGGTTGCCTCGATTGTGACGGGATAGTAACCACCCGCCTGATTAAAACTGGTCACATTCGGGGCCGTGATCTGCCCCTCCCATTTTTCCGTGCCATCATTATAGGTAAGGCTCGTCCATACGTCGTTGACCTTTACCCGTGCTGATTCTATTGACATTCGCTTGTCTCCTCTCCCGCGTACGCATCCGCCGCGTACACATATTCTTTCTTGCCCAGTGTGCGCCCTACGTAGTCAGCGCCGGCCAGGTTTGTGCCGTCCGAAAAACTCACATAGGGGAACAGGTCTCGCTGCACATCCTCTATTACGCAGGAAATGGTCAACAGACTGTTTTGATTCGCCGGGTTGGGCGTGATCATTACACTCTGAACCCTGGGCACATTATAGATTGCCATCAGCGGATCACCACCTGTCTGTAAGCTCGTGAGCTGTATGTACTGGTTACCTGTTCCACGATTCCGGTATAGGTTGTCCCGTCATACAGCGGTAAGGTAATCCGGTCGCCCGGCGCCATGTCGAACCCAACCAGCCCCGCAGTCACTCTCTTCCGCTTCATGTAATACTGATATACTCGCTGCAGCACTTCGTCCGCGTTTCCGGCATGGACAAAGTAGGCGTTGTCTACCGATACCACGTTCTGGTTCTGCTTTGCCTCGGGAAATTGAGGGTTCAGTTTGCTGATCTCCACTGTATTATCCATCACCTTATATCCTTTCAGCACAACAGGCTGATTGGTGTTTACCGGCGTGGCGTACACCATATTTGCCGCATTGGCCGTGTACACCTCCGACACATTTTCCGTGCTGGTAATGATTCCCGGTTCGTCCAGCACGACGCTGTGCGTTCCCGCTGTCAATGTACCCTCAAACAGTTCCGTCACATCGCCTTCCTGTACAAAGTTATGCACCGTCAAGGTGACTTTCGATACATCGTCCAGATCCTCCACTGACAGGGACTTAATATTGCTTTCCGGTACGGACACTGGTTCCGCTGTATCTTCCAAGGGGACCAGCCGCACTACATTGCTGCCAAAGGTATTAACGATTGCCCCCGCCGCAAAAGCTGCCTGCTGCAGGGCCTCCCGGCGGGTACACGCCGGTAAGAACCCACGGATCACCACGTTACTGATGCTGGGATCCACATAGTATGCCACGCCGGAATCCTGAAGGATGTACCCCACAACGGTTGCCAGGCTGGCATTGATTTGCCCGCAGTACCCATTGGTCACGGGATAGCCATACCAAGTTTCTTCCAGCAGGCTGATTGCGTCCTCTGCATATACATCATGATCCACCCGGCTGGATCGTGTGCCGGTCTTTACGAAAAATGTCCCCTGCTCCACACCATCAAAATACACTATGATTTCTTGCTGCTTCTGGAAGCGCAGGTCTGTCGCAACCCCTTTCAGTGAGAAATCCAGGCTGTTCGCCGTCAGCTCCTCCGACAGCTGCGATATTTCCGACAAGGTCTCATTACTGGAGATATACTCACTTGTATAAACTTCATCCCGACCGAATTCAATCTGCTGCACCATCATGGGGCGGTACGGCTTACTGGTTTCCAATCCCCGGATCATCACCCGTGTATAATTTTCCACGGTTTTTGAACAGAAGTATTCCGGACCATCCGGCTGGAAGGTGGCGCTGGCCAGTACGGAGGAGCCATCATACCAGATAACCTGGATTTCACTGCAGTAATCCCCGGACAGCCGGTTAAATCGGACATTAATTCCAGTACTAGTAAACTTGCCTCCGGCAGCGCTCAGGTCACAGTACAGCTCTGGATTCACCCCAAAAGCCCCTCCCTCATCCGAAATCTGGCTGCTCACATACCCGATCTGCATCGCGGGGACGTAGTTAAAGTAGTTCCCATCCAACCGGCTGTACTGAGGGACACAAAGCGCGGCTCTATTCACGGCCCCTTCTTTGAGGGCTGCCATAGTAGATTCCTCCCGCGGGCTATCTGCCGTAAATGTGGCTGCATCTGCCGCTCCCGGCGCTGTGCCGCTGTACACAATGCGGAATGCCTCGTATACCCGAAGATTCAAGAATGCCACCCACTCAATAAAAACTGGCCGGTATGGCTTGTTGGTTCCGGAAAATGTCAGGCGGGCCGCTTCCAGGCCCTCTACCTCTTCATAGTAAGACAGTGCCGTGCTGTCAGGGGCCAGTTCTGCGGATGCGAGAACGGTATCTTCCGCTCCCAGCCACTCCACCAAGATCCCCGTCGGATAATCTCCGGAAGCTTGGTTAAATCCCAGGCTTAGTCCGCTACAGTTTTTCTTCCTTGCGAACCGAAGGACCATAACCGGCGGTTCATCCCTAAACTCTCCCGCTGCATCCGATACGCCCTGGGAAACAAAACCGGAGATCACTTCCGATTCTGCGTTTTCCCACTCCCCGTCCAGCCGGCTGTACCGGGGGAAACAGAAGGCCACCCGGCCAATTACATTTTCTGTATTCTTCGCCATGTCGGGGTAGCAGTAATCCTGCCGATCCGCTTCAATCTGATATTCATAGCTGGTCTGCATCATGGCCTCCTCAGTGGCGTCATCACGACGAATTCGACGGATAGCCCGGACCATGTCCGCCCGCCGGCGTCTTCCGATTTGACCACATCCTCGCCCGCCGTGATATAGAAATCATCCTCGATGGTCCCTTGGCCATACGGGACAGTGACCCGATGGCTGTCCACCGGGGCGGACAGCCGTTCGTACAGATCATCATATTCCACCCGGTTCAGGCGCTCGGTCTCGATCTCCATGGAGTAGTTATAGAACGTCCCGATAATGTCCCGGATCATGTTCCCACTCAGGGAACGGGTCGCTTCCGTCCCGTCCAGAACCTGAAATTTTCTGGTGATGCTACGGACATCCACATCATATTCCCGTCCATCTACGGTCAGTTTGCTCATGCCGTTCCTCCCTTCGTGATTTTACTCCCTTTGCGCTGCCGCTCTTTCTCCAGGTACGGCTCCAGCAGCCGGGCCAGGGCGGATAGCTGGCCGCGGAATTCCAGGATCACATTGAAATCCAGGTTCTCTACCAGCGAAACCAGGCGCTTCAGCAGCTGGATCACTTCCTTGTTCCCGCTGCCGGCGGCCGCTTCCGCCATTTCCCGCAGCTTGTCCTCCGGTGCTACAATTTCGCCCTGGTGCCGGTTATCACCGATCATGGCCAGCTGTGGTGTGTTCTTTTCCACCCATCCGCCCTGTGCCAGTTTGGGGATCTGCGGCACCGGCAGCGGGCTTTCCTTCCACAGTCCCTTAAAGGGTGACACGCCCAGGACACTGACATTCCGGATTTTATTCAGCAGCCCGTTGATGGTGTTAAACGGCGTTGCAATGATCGTATTGATACCGGAAATCAACGCATTCACAATGGTCTTAAATACATTTGCGACACCATCGACAATTCCGGAAAAAATCTGTCCGCCGGAGGAAAACAGATTCAGGATCCCATTCCAGGCGTTGGACGCAGTCTCTTTTATCCCACTCCACAGCCCAGAGAAGAAACTGGATATAGGAGTGATAACTTTCGCCTTAAACCAGTTTGCCGCCGACGTAAACACGCCGGTTATTCTGCTCCAGGCGCTGGAGGCCGCCGATTTGACCCCATTCCACAAGCCGGAGAAGAAATTGGTGATCGGTGTAACCACCTTGGTTTTGAACCAATTTCCAGCCGATGTAAAAACACCAGTTATCCCGCTCCAGGCATTGGAAGCCAGCGTGGTAACACTTTCCCACAGGCTGGAGAAAAAACTTACAACCGGCTCAACAACATTTTTCTTGAACCATTCGCCCGCCGCGTTCCAGGCCTTTTTGATTGCCTCCCAAACCCGGGACGCCGTCTCCTTGATCGCGTCCCAGTTCCGGACCAGCTCTCCAATAACGGCAATCAGGACTGCCACCGCAAGTGCGATCAGGCCAAACGGGTTCATGGAGGTAACAAGGTTAACCAGCCCCATAGCCGCCGCCACGGTACCAATCGCCGCGCCAATACCCGCTATAATTTCACCCAGCGCAGGGTTGTCCCGGATTACACCGGCGAAAAAATCAAAAGCATATCCGATGTCTTCCCAGAATCGGACAATGGCGCTGCCCACAAAATCCGCAAGCGGCTTTATAATATAGTCAAAAAACTGTTCAAAGTACGGCGCCGATACCTCGATGATCGCACTGACAAAATCAATGGCTTTGCCCAGCGCGGTTAAAAATGCCGGCAGCGCGTCCTCAATGGTCCAGGCTGCAAATGGGACCAGGATATTCTCATAGCCCCATTTCAACCCCTTCCATATATTTTCCCCGAATCCCTTCAGAGATTTCTTGAGCTCCTCCAGGGACTTCCTCAGCGGCTCAAAGTTGATCTTCCGCAGCGGAGCCAGTATGCTCTCGATCTTTGCGGTCGATTCTTCCAGACCCGACGTGTCGATTGTCCCTGCGGACAAGCTGGACATATCCAGGCCGGATACGCCCCCGCCGGTGCTCCCTCCGCTACCTCCGGAGGATCCGGAGCTTTCCGAGCTGTCCTGGCCGATGGTCTGGACAGTATCAAAGCCGGCAAAGAATTTGCTGGCCTTTTTCAGGTTGGCGGCCGTCTGGCCCGTGCTGTCCGCCATGGAGCTGGAAGCTGAAGCCGCTGTTTGGGCAGCCGCCGCCACGGAACTGGCCCCCGATGAATCTTGCTGTTTGCCGAACAGACCTTCCATTAGCTCCTTAAAGGCGTTGGCCAGCGTCTGCAGGCGGCTGATCAGGTGATTGATCAGCTCCAGGACTGGCGTCAGCGCCGCAATTAGTCCTTGCCCGATGGTCGACTTCAGGCTGTCAAACTGCAGGCTTAAGAGGCGAACCTGATTGGCCCAGCTGCCCGATGTCCGGGAGAAATCCCCGGCCGCCGCAGTCAGCTGATTCTGAACAAAAGAATAGCGTAGGGCAACCTTTTCGGCCTCGGACATGGCGCTGGTGGTCTTTCCAAACCCATTTGCCAGCGCATAGGCGTCCAGGGCGGACTGGGTCATAACAACACCCAGGTCCTTCAGGGTTTCTGTTTCGCCGGTAAAAACCGACTTCAGCTTTGTGTATGCCTCATCCTGTGTGATATTGTAGAAAGAGGCAACATCTCCTGCCAGGCCGGTCAGGGCTGTGCTCATGTCATAGGCCTGTTGCTCGGAGAAGCCGAACGCTTTTGCCATGGCCCCGAATGTCCCGGTGTACTGTTTTGCCATGGTCTCCGACAGGCCAAAGGTGGCGGCCGCAGATTTGGCGAAATCGTCCACCTGGCTGGACATGGCCGGGAAGACCACATCCACCACGTTCTGGACTTCCTGCAGGTCAGAGCCCAGCTCGATACACTGCTTGCCAAAGTTGACAATCGTTTTTACCGCAAAGGCTGCCGCAAGGGCAGCCCCCGCATTCTTTGCCAGGCCTGTAATGCCCGACATCTGCTTGTTGAATTGGCCCTGATTGACTACGAGATCAAGACCAATTTCACCCACGCTGGTAGCGCTCATATCGATCACCTGCCTTATCGGACAGGACATCGACACAAGGCACTACTTGTCCTGAGCTAACTCACCCTTTACTGGGAGTATGATTTCAAATTCCTTCCTGCAGTGCCTGGCCTGGCATCGCAGGAACACGCCGGTACACACCGCATCTGGAATGTACTGGATTTTCTGTTCATGCCCACAGTATGGGCATCTCACCTTCATCTTCTCAATTTTTCACACCTCCCGCACCCGCCATAGATACGAAGGCCTGTTTCAGCGCCTCCAAAACCTTGTCCCGTTCCTCGGCGCTTACCTGCTGTGCCCGCCGCCGGCGCCATTCGCTGCGGATCCGCCGCTGGTCCCGGGTGAAGTGCTTTAAAACTGCTTTATCATCCTCAGCCCGGATGGCCACAATGCGCCCCAGAGGGGTCTCCGGGGCGATGCCGACCAGCAGAGTCCGGAATTCGTCCCACTTCATCCCTTTCAGGTCTCTGGATAACCGGATCCCGTACTGCGACAAAAACGATGCCTGAATCAGGTCAAAGTCATCGATCAGGTCGTAATACGGGTCTGATCTTCCCCCGGGTCCACCCCGCCCATCACAAGGGTCATCGCTTCCTGGATGATGGTCAGAAGGGATTTTGCGGACAGCTTCTTCGTGCCCCTTTTCAAGCTGCAGATCGCCTCCACATCCTCCGGCTTGAAGATCAGGCTCAGGCCCTGCTCCACGAATTCCGTTTCGGAGCCGCTGGAAAGAGCACCCATCAGACGCAGGACTGTTTCCGCGTCCGCATTGACCTCCACCTCAAGGGTTCCGATTTTCAGCTTCGGGTTCTCATCGAAATCCAGCTTGTCTGTAATATCAATCACCTTTGCCATAACTGCTTCCTCCTTCTTACGATGCCGACGTCACCGTGGGCTTGCCGTTGCTCATGATCTCGAATTCCAGCGGCGCCACCGCCGTGGAATCCCCCGCTCCGATATTCGTGACATTGATGACTGCGTCCTCAAACTTGACTTCAGTCCCGTCCGGGAAAGTCCACTGGAAATCTTTCTCTGCATCCCGCCCATTTACCCACGCAAGATTGGCCACCGCATCGTTTCCGGCATCTCCCACATGCCGCTTGGCCGTCACCGAAATGGTCACGGATTTGGCCGTCATCAGCCTTCTGGTCCAGCCTTCCGTGTCAAAAGGGGTCCATTCCTCCACACCGTTATCAAAGGACACGGAAAAGCTTTCGCAGTCCTTGATGTTGGACATGGTCGCGGTTTCAGATCCCGTATCAATCTGGAACTGGTTTTCATAACAGGGGTATACCCCTGTTGTCGTTCCTGGCATACTCATACTCCTTTCGCAAAAATGACCGCCGCTTCGATCACCATTTCGTAAATTCCTCCATCGTCGGTTCCTACGTCCTGAATTTCATAAAGCGGCTGGATAAATTTGATTACTGTATCGTTTATCTGCACTTCCCTGGCCGCCTGGATTGCGTCCAATACCGCCGTGGCGGCCGCCTCGGTTTCCTGGAGGGATGTATTCCAGTGCACCAACAGGGTCACGTACTTTGTCCCGTAGGACTGCAATTCTGAGCCTCCGATGGCGGTACTGTATGCGTGCTGGTGCTTGCTGTTGTACACGCCGATGGCTTTTTCCGGCTTGCCCGGCAGCTTCCCCATGTAGACATTTCCCGCATCCGCGATTCCCAGAGTCGCGATGTAGTCCCGCACATCTGACAGCATCATAGTCCCGCCAGCCTCCTGTATATTTTCTTGTAGGCCTCCCGGCAAAACTTTGCGTTGGCGCCGTTGAGCCAGTCATCGTACCATTTCCCACGGGCATTCGGATTTTCGTCCGTCCGGAAGTGATACTCCGGATGGAAGTACAGGCGCCGGGCATAAGGCGTACTGGATACCAGCGATACCCGCCCGTTCCCGCTGTCCGTGTAATCCACAAACGTACTCTCGTTCTGCAGATTGCCGGTGTCAAACGGAATTACCTGCGCCTGCACGACTTCCGTGTGCAGCGCCTCTGCTGTCTGCTCCAGCGCCATGATCTGCGCCTGTGAAATCTGCCGAATTTTCGGGAAGTTCAGCTTGACTTTAGAACTGGCCCGTATCATATCAGCAGCACCTCCGTATAGTTGACCGTGCCGTCCGGGTTCCGGGCTTTTGTCCCCTGGAGGATCCGGCGCTTCTCGCCGAAAATCTGGGCAGCCCCGCCGGAGATCACCGGAAGCTCCGGGCAGATGTCCCCAGGGAATAGCGCGGTGCCGGTAATCTCAACCAGTTTTTTCTCCGCTGTGAGAACCGTCCGCGCCTTATCCTGGTAATTACACCGCCCGGAGTATCGAACCGGCTCCAGGGGCTCGCCGTACACGGTCAGGCCTTCCCGGGATAACTCCAGGAATATGTCCGTTTTGCAGAGCCTCACCGGTACCAAGCAAGGGTACTTCATGGCCTCACCTCGCAATCCGGCAGCACAGCCCTGTCTGGCACAGCAACGCATAGACATCCCTCCGCATGGCAATTCCCTTTCCAGTAAAAACGTTCCAGGAGCTACCGAACTGCGCCGACACACCGTTGATGCTGTATCCCTGCAGGATCGTGTTGATCTCATCGGCATTCTCATACTCAAACTCCGCCTGTTGGCAAACCACTTCCTGGATGATTTCCTGCTGGAAGGGAGTGAGATTAGAAAATCCCTGGCCCACAATCCGATTGTAGGTCAGGGAATCAATGTGCCGCGAGGCCTGCCGCAGGGCCCGTTCCTGTTCCGATTCGGGGATCAGGCTGCCCTGATAGGCGTCCTGATAAAACTCCGGTGTTACATAGGGTTCATAGGCCATGCTCTACGCCTCCTTATTCGCCGGTGTACTCCGTGGTGTCCACATCCACGTAGATGCTGTCCACCTTGCCGTCCCGGCCGTTGGGGAATACGAAAACATCCGACAGGCTCCGGTTCTGGTACAGGTAACCGTCACCCTCCGTGTGGGCGCCGGGGTCAAAATAGTAGATGCTGGCGATCTTCGGAACGATCTTACAGGTCTGCCCGCAGGCTACCAGCACATTGATCTTATGCGCCCCGGTCACGGCGTCCCCTGCATCGGGACTGCTCTCATCCTGCTTCTCGACAGGGGCAAATCCGCCGCCCTCCGGCTCCCAGTCGAACGCGTCATAGAAGCGCTCATCATCGATGACCTCCATGATCGGCACCCCGTCAATGTCGGTCACCCGGGTTTCGATACCCAGGCCACCTTCTGCGATCTGCGTCAGCTCGATCTTGCGGGTAAACTCGGTGGACTGCTCCAGGGCATCCATGATAGCGCTGGTCACGTACATCACCAGGGACCCGTTCGCCTTATACCGGCGCAGCTTACCCTTGGCCAGGATCTCCTTCAGTTTACCAAACACATTGGCTTTGGTGTACGAAGATGCCGCCGTGCTAGAGCTGAGGCCTGCGGTCTCGGCCGCCTGTGCGATTTTGGAGAAGAACAGTGCATCTGTCTCCGGAACCACCTGGGTCTGCTCGAAAACACGGGAAACATTCTGGATGGAAGCCGTGGCATTGGTCTCATCCACATCCGCCTTATCCACCAGAAATTCCACATCCCGGTCATGGGTCAGGGTGAACGGCACATCCGTCTGGACATAGGCACCGCGGTTCCATCCGCCGGCGCGGTTATGGTTTTTGTACCCGCTGGTGCTCATCTGAGTGAAATGGAACGTTTTTGCGTCCAGCCACCGCACGTTACTGGTCAGGAAGGGAGAAGTCAGCGTGCCCTGGATCAAAATTTCCAGGAGCTCCTGCTCCCATACCTGCGCATAGTTATTCGTATTCGGCATAAATTATGCCCTCCTTTCATGAATTGAACCGGTTCCAGCGCTTTGTCGCAACCGGGCGCTGATTGTTCTGGTTCGTCTGCTGTGTCTGCTGGGAGGGGTTGCCGGCCGTCCCGATCTGGGTGAATCCGGCGCCACCTCCTGTCTGAGGCTTCAACGCAGGGACGTCCTCCAGCACCTTGTTCAGGGCTGTTTTCAGTGCCTCTTCATTGACCTTTCCCTCCTTGTCCATGGCGCCGCTCAGATCGGCCATTTTCAGGACATAAGGGATGGTTTTGCTGTCAATGCTAAGGGACATCGCTGTCATGGCTGCCGCACTCTCCAGCCGTGCCTTCTGGGCTTCCGCCTGGGCCGCCGCAACCTGAGCTTGGGCGTCTGTCAGCTGCCCCTGCAGTGCCCCCACATCCGGCTGGCTGGCCGCCTTCTGCTGCTTGAACGCCGCAATGGCCTGCTTCATCTCATCTTCGGACAGCCCCTGCTGCTTGAAATAGGCCTTCAGCGCGGTGTCCTCCTTAGCCGCCAGTGTCCCGTTCAGCATCTGCTGAATCTTATCATAGTCGATTACGGGCGCCGTCTGCTGGGTCTGCTGGGATGCCTGCCCCGAGGGCTGCCCTCCCTGGCCCTGCTGGGTTTGCTGGTTGCTTCCCTGATTCTGGTTCGTCTCTGCCATCTTCTTTGTGCTCCTTTCCGTTTTAAGAGTGTCGCTCTATATCCATTTGCTTCGGTGTCACCGGCCGCGCAGAGTTTAATGCCGTCTCGCGTTTGGGCATAAAAAGAACACGCATGATGCGTGCTCCTTATTTTTCATATTCACGAATAATCTTCCGCAGTTGCTCTTTCCATTCTTCGTAGGTATACGAGGCGCCAATGCGGAACACCGCAGCTTCTCTGCTGCCAGTTAGTTCGATAACTTTCCGCCGGAGCTCATGGAGCTCTGGATCGTTCTTCATCCTTTCAAGAAATTCCTGTTTCAGCATCTTATTCACCCATCATCTGCATAAACGCCCGATAAATTTCCGGAAGTTCCTCCCGGATAAACGCAACCGTCTCCGTATCCCCCTGATACAAGGCAGAAAAGACATCAGCGAATACTTCCAGTTCTGCATATCCCGGTATGCCAATGTACTGCGATTCATGGGAAAAGCCTCCCACAACCTGATTATCCGTAATGCATCCAAGTATATCACTGATAAGGCTATTATACTCAAATATCCCACCCGCATCAAACAATTTGTTGTACTTTTCCGGCGTTTCCAAAATTCTCTTGCCCGCCTCATAAATCGCATTTGAGAACTCCGAGTGCATTGGACTTCCAAATTCGTTCTGGTCAATCCGGTGGGCCAACTCATGGATCATGGTTTCCCCTGCGTCCAGGTAAGGATATTGCGGATGAGAAGGGTTGACTATAACCGCATCTAAATCTGGATCGTAAGCAAACGCGCTTTCTGCCGCATTGTCGAGCATTACAAATTCGTCCTTCGTATGGCGCTCTACCAAATCAACCATTTGGGGCGGCGTGTCCTCACGGTGCCATTTTATATCCTCCGACACAGCATAACGCTTACCAGTCCTTTCCTTCCACTCTCCTGCTTTTTGTCTGTAATATTTGCGGTTATCGGAATCTAAGGAATACTGTGCCAATCGAGCATATTTCTCCACTTGGCGAGAAGCATGTCGCTGTTCTGACTTCCGGAGGGTGGCTTGCTCCACAGCCTCCAGCTCCTTTTTAGTCCAGGATCCATCCGCCGTAGTAACGCCGGAAAAATATGTGGTGTGACTGTCTTTGCACCGGGGGTGATACAGCCCTGCGGCAATAGCTGTGCTCATCAGTGGGAAATTCCCATCCTTCCGGCTGCCGCCGCTCCACACATCATCAATCAGGATTTTACCCACAAACGGCAAGCACTTGGGGCAGGGATTTCCACGCTTATTCACAATGACCGTGTGGATTCCCCATTCCTGGCGCTTCTCACCTTCTCCCTGCAGGTACGCCCGCTTGCTGGCGGTCCGGATGGCCATATCCGCGTAATCCGCAAGGGTGTGCCGGGCTCCGTTTGCGTACACAACACAGTTCAGCCCCCTGGATAGCATGTCCTTCGTGGCCATGTCAACGGCCTTTTCGTATGTGCCGGCGCCGCTGTTGGCATACATCTGGGCGTTGAAAATCGCCTTCCGGTAATCGTCATTGGCCTTTCGCAGGATGGCAGTTTCCGCCTGCTCCATATCGCTCATGGTGGCTTCAATCAAAGCCTCCAGTTTCCGGTCATTCAGCCGGAAGAACTCTGCCGCCGTCTCCCGGCCTACTCTTCTGGCTCCTTTGAACCCATCTCGGATGGCTTCCAGGATTTCAATTTCCTGTTCCATGTTCCCCGCTTCCCGGGCCTGCCGGATCAGGGCCTCCATCTCCCCGTTCAGCTGGCGGAACTGCTGCCCATACTTTTTCTGGTTGGCCTGCTTATAGGCCTCCAGGGACTTTAGCTGCTCCACTTGCCAGGCAGTCCACAGAAATCCTTCTTCTGTCTCTTCCGCCCGGTGGTGGGACATATTGCGCATCATGGAGGCAATCAGTTCTTCCTCGATTTTCCGGAAGGCTTCCCCGACATCGTATTCCGTGCGTATCTGCGGCACACCGGTCACCTCCCATTGGAGTACACTTTAAATCCCTGGGACTTGAACGCCCGGATCATCCCCTTCAGTTGGGTAATGCAGCTGCACTTGTCGTAGCGCAGTTCGGCATAATTCCCTTTTTCCAGGGCGTAAATGCCCAAAGGGACCTGCTCACTGGCCACCTTCAGCAGCCCCTGAAACTGCGTCCTCCCCATCTGGTACATTCGGTTCCCTACCTTGACCTTCACCTGTGCTTCCCTCCTCCATATTCAGCCGAAACAACCCGGCGGCCCGGTTCACCCCCGGCTCTTCCACTTCCTGGATGCCCTGTTCCGCCCGCAAGCGGGCGATCTCCTCTTTCTTCCACTCCTCGTCCTTGCTGTCTCCGTAAAGTTCCTCTACCTGGGCCTCAATGCTCATGATCGCAGCCCCCGGCCGGGCCTTTGCCAGCGTCTCCACCTGTGACTCAAAAGAGGGGTTGGCATATTCTCCAAACGGGACGCTCACCTTTACCTCCTCAAGCGGTTTCTGGTTCAAGAGGTTGTACGCACTGATTGCTGCACGGACCACTTCCGGCAGCGATTCTTGTAGGGCCTCTATGATGGCGTTCCGGGTGTACAGGGTCACCTTTTCCTTTTCCCGCTGTGCCTCGCTGTTGTCCAGCTTCTTCACATCGATTCCCAAGGTACTGGGACTGATGATCCCTTGCAGGCACAGGTCCAGCGCTGTCACATAGCTAGCCAGATAGCTCTCGTGCGGGATGTCTGGCTGGTCGGTATTGACCTTGTTCTCCGCCTTCTCCGACATATCGTTATCCGCGGCAAAATACCGGTTGTCAAACGGGTTCGGCCGGATGACCTGCCCGGTCTCCGGGTCCCGCGGCACCAGGCTTTCCGGTATGTATGTTTTCGCCCTGCCAGCCCGCAGGGCGTCCATCCACTGGCTCCAGGCCTCATCGAAAGCGTCAAAGCTATCCAGCTTTCCATCGAAGATGCTGCCGCCGCGGCCCTCATATTTGGCAGATTCATACACCATCAGAGGCACCGCCAGCATCATGCTATCA